>JAHEJB010000079.1 GCA_024639085.1 Rubricoccaceae bacterium
ATCGGCATCAAGCCGACGTCGCAACAGGGTACGGAGCGGCTCGTCCGCGCTGCGCTGGACTTTGCGATTGCCGAAGGCCGCAAGAGCGTGACGCTCGTCCACAAGGGCAACATCATGAAGTTCACGGAAGGCGCGTTCCGAGACTGGGGCTACGAGACGGCGAAGAGCTACGGCGCGGTAGAACTTGATGGTGGTCCATGGCACGTCCTCAAGAAAGATGGCAATGAGATCATCATCAAGGATGTCATCGCCGACGCATTTCTCCAACAGATTCTTACGCGCCCACGCGAGTACGACGTGATCGCCACAATGAACCTCAACGGCGACTACATCTCGGACGCCCTTGCTGCACAGGTAGGCGGTATCGGCATCGCGCCGGGCGCTAACATTAGCTACGACACGGGCCACGCAGTCTTCGAAGCCACGCACGGCACGGCGCCGAAATATGCCGGCATGGACAAAGTGAACCCTTCCAGCGTCATTCTCTCGGGAGAAATGATGCTCCGCTACATGGGCTGGAAAGAAGCCGCTGACCGCATTGTCGCGTCTATGGAGACCACAATTACCAACAAGACGGTCACATACGATTTCGAGCGCATCATGGACGGCGCGACGCTCCTGAAGTGCTCCGAGTTCGGCGATGCCTTGATCGCGAACATGTAATCGCCCTCACGACGGCAGCAGGCCAAGCGGTCATGTACGACTTGCCCTATCACAAAGAGCAGGATCCCAAGGTCGTTAGAGACTTCATCGGACGGTATCCTCTCGCCACGCTGATAGGATGCGATGCCAAGCAGTCTCCAGTTGCAACGCAGATCCCTGTCTTCATCGAAGAAGTAGAAGGTCGAGAAGTCCTGAGGGGGCACTTCATGCGGAAAACAGATCACCACAGGGCTTTTGAATACAATCAAAACGTGCTCGTCGTCTTCAGCGGCCACAACTGCTACGTGAGTGGAACGTGGTATAGCAATCCGAGCACGGCGTCCACGTGGAACTACATGAGCGTGCATGTCAAAGGCACTCTACGATTCCTTGACAAGGCTGGTTTGGTTGATGTCTTAAGGAAAACAACGCTGCATTTTGAGGATGGAAATCTGGAGTCACAAACGATCTTCGATAACCTGCCGCCCCAATACACAGAGAAACTGCTTCCTGCGATAGTCGCGTTTGAAATCGAGATCAGTGAGATAGATACCGTCTTCAAGCTGAGCCAGGAGAGGGACTACGAGAGCTACGAGAACATCATCGGTATGCTCAAGCAGCGAGATCATGATGGACAGGTGATTGCCTCCGAAATGGAAAAGCGTGCCACTCTAGTATTCCCTGATCTGGAGTAACGTCGCCACGAATCGCTAATCACAATGAGCTAGAACGCATGGGTTTTTTTGACGCTTCCCTGATGCTAGCTGCGCTCCTGTGCTCTCTCGTGTCGGGATTCCTGTTCTCATTTTCGGTCGTGGCCATGCCGGGAATCGGCAAGCTGAAAGATGGTGAGTTTATCCGCGCGTTTCAAGCGATGGACCGCGTGATACAGAACAACCAGCCAATTTTCATGGTGGTATGGGTCGGATCTGTACTAACTCTGATTGCAGCGGTGGTGTTTGGCTTTGGACGGCTGGATGGCGGGGATCGGTTGCTTCTGGTCGGGGCGACGTTGCTCTATGTTCTCGGCGTCCAGTTGCCTACTGCCGCGATAAATGTTCCGCTGAACAACGCATTGCAAACACTCGATAGCGAGACAATGAACGAGTCGGATCTTAAATCCGCGCGGAATGCATTTGAACCAAAGTGGAATCGTTGGAATAAATTCCGGACGATATTGTCGAGCGTCGTGGCAACCATGTTGATCGCTCTCCTGTTCGGGCTCTAGTGCCCGTTCGAGGGACAATATTTGGCTGCTGGGAAAACAGCGGCAGAGCGCTGCCGTAGATTCGGCAGACGACCATGCCGCGCAGTCGCATCTGGTAGCATTCTATCCGTTTCTAAATGAACTCGAAAACAGACGTGGGCGATTGCGTTATTTACCGCGCGACGATCGAGCACCTCGACGAACTCGCCGTGCTCTTTGACGGCTATCGCCAGTTCTACCGGCAGCCGTCCGATCTTGATGCCGCACGGCAGTTTATCGGCGACCGACTGAGGAACGAGGACTCCGTCATCTTCGTCGCCAACCTCTCGGACTCAGGCAAGCTGGTTGCCTTCACGCAACTCTACCCCACGTTCTCCTCGGTGCGTATGCAGCGCGTGTGGACGCTCAACGACCTCTTCGTCGCCGAATCGGCGCGCGGGCAGGGCATTGCTCGTTCCTTGATGGAAACCACGCGGGCGTTCGCCGTATCAACCGGAGCGGTTGCCCTTGAACTGGCGACCGAGCGCGACAACATCGAAGCACAGGCGCTCTACAATTCGCTCAAGTACGACGAGATTGATGATTTTCTGCATCTGGCGCTGACGTTGTAAGAGGCAAAAGATGCCCGTCTCCCCAGGCTACAATTCCTTCGTCATTGAGCAACTTGAACGCGTTGGCTCCATCACATCAAAAAGGATGTTCGGAGGGGTTGGGCTTTACGCGGACGAGTTCTTCTTCGCCCTGATAGCCGAAGACCGCCTCTACTTCAAGGTCGATGATTCGAATCGGCCAGACTTTGAAGCGGCGGACATGGGAGCTTTCGAACCGTACGCGGACGGGCGCACGATGAAGTATTTCGAAGTCCCGATTGACGTGCTGGAGGACCCGGACGAACTGAAGGTCTGGGCCAGGAAGGCCATCAACGTGGCCCGGAATGCCAAGAAGGGCAAGAAGCGCCGCTAGTCAATCTTCAATTGCTGCGGAGCGAAGACGTAGAGCACTTCGTGCAGGTCTGGGTGCGTCAGGAAGACTTCCTCTCCCCGCTCATCCAGACTATCCAGCGTAAACCCGAGCACGACAAGGTCGGCCTGGGCGGAGTACCTGCGGACTTGCGCGCGGTAGGCCTCTATGCTGTTCACCGTGAGGAAACGTACGTTTTTCGGCGAAATGGGGAGCCTGCCCTCATTAATTAGTCCTTCTAATCGAGCCTTCTGCTCGGCCACGCGATCTGGAGGGTACGCTGCGAATACGGAAATTTCCGCATTCGCCCACGCCGGATGGCCGAGGAGCACATAGGCGAGTAGGATCATCAGGTTGGCGTTGTCCTCGTCATTCCACGTGAGCCAAAGGTGCACGGTCTCGCGCTCGCCGAAGTACGTGTCGCCGTGACGAAGAACGGCCTGCGTCATTCGCGTGCTCGCGACAAATCGAACCTGGTTTACGATGTCGCGGACTACTTCGATCGTGTCGTGCGTGCTGAACTCAAACAGAATCGTGTTGTTGTTCAGACCCGAGACCCCCGGGATCTGAACGCTCTGCGCAAGCGCCGAAATCTTCGACGGACTCACGACGGTGTCCACATACACAGAACTATGCTGTCTCTGGGCCTGCTCCACTAGTTTGCGTTTGACTCGCTGACTTTCGCGGAACGACTGCTCATCAAGCAGCCCGGGTATGTAGTGCAGGTACGTCCCGAACCCGTGCCGATGGCAGAGCCACCGCATGAACTCCTGCGGCGCACGCCGGTCGAAGGTGCGGTCATTCACCATCAGAATACTGGGCCGCCACTCGCTGCTGCGATGCCGCTGCCGTCGCGGCTGTAGACGCAGGTTGAAATAGCGGGTGACTTGCGTCATCACGCCCTCGAACATCACGCCGAGGCCGTCTTTCTTGCCCTGCCTGCGGACAACAAGGCGATACAGTCCTGTGATCACTAGGAGTGCGAGAACCGCAAAGAGCGGATCCATGAGGAACATCATCAACAGGCAGATGAGCGCCCCGAAGAGGCTCAAATACCAGCGAGAGCGAAACGAAGGCCGATAATCCGGTCGCGCCGCGAAGTGCTCCAAAAAAGAAATTGCGCAAAGCGAGCCGTACGTCACCATGAAGAACATGGAGATCAGCCGCGCCACGAGGTTCACATTGCCGAGCAGGACGATGACAAGTGCCAACGCTCCCGTCACCAGCGTCGCGTTTCTGGGCTCGTTGACTTCGCCGACTCCTGCAGAGAGCCATTCGTTGCCCTGGCGCAGTGGCAAGCCTTTGTCGCCGCCCAGCGCCTGCAAGGTGCGTGGCGCAACGAGCACGGACCCGATGGCTGAACTTAGCGTTGCCGCGCCCAATCCTATGAGGATGATCGGCCCCCAGAGCGCAATCTGCGACATAATGAGCTGATCACTGCGAAGGGCTTCGGCAGGAGCTGAGGCCGCCAGCTTGATGACTATCGCAACGTAAACGATCATCCCAACCAGAGTTGCCGCCATGGTCCCCATCGGGATGGAGCGCTTCGGGTCCGCGAGATCGCCGGACAAGCCGACGCCGGCGGTCATTCCTGTAAAGGCCGGAAAGCAGATGGCGAAAACGATGAAAAATCCGTCGCCGCCGGATGTCGTCAACTGCAAGGATGTCGGTTCAAAGCCATCAATCGTTCCACCAAGAAAGAACATGATCAGCGAGGCCACGAGCGTCACAACTACCACGTAGAGAGCGCGCACGCCGAGAGCGGCGCCCTTAAAAAGAACTAGCCCAAGCAACAAGGCCGTTGCCGGAAGCGAGATAATGCGCGGATCGTAGAATCCGATGTTTGCCTGAAACCATCCCGAAAACGGGCTGAAGGCCTCGGCAAAGGCGATCATATAGAACGCAACGGAGACAGCTTGCGAGAGATACAGCGAGATGCCTATAACGCTGCCGATTGTCGGACCAAATGAGCGGGAGATGATGAAGTACTCACCGCCACCCTCAACTTTGCGGTTCGTCGCTATCTCGGCCAGCGCGAGCGCTGTTGGGATAGTGACCAGGTGGCCGAGGAGGATGATGCCGAAAGCGCCAAGCAGACCAACGTTTCCCACGGCGTAACCAAAGCGCAAAAACATGATCGCGCCGAGGATCGTCGAGATTCCCGCCATGAACACAGGCAGGGTCCCAAAACCATGCCCCGCAGCGGAAGCACCGTTCTGGGCGGGTCCAGCGCTATCCGTGGTCGCCGTACGCGACTTTACCTGGCTTGTCGCAGCCCCCGGAGCCGTTTCGACATTCTGCTGCGTTTCCATGGAGTTGTGGCTGGGGGCGATTTCGCGAAGCTACGCCAAACAATTGAACCGGCAAGCAGTGCCGACAGGCCCAACCACCCTAGCCTATTCCGCCAACATGCCGTGGACGAGCAAACATCCCGATCCTACACAGACCTAGTTGGACGATTGGTTGGTCAGGCGTCCTTCAGGCGAGCACCATATAAAATTCCACCCACATGAATTAGGGTAACGAGGAAGCCAACCCACAGTGGTTGAATAGAGTTCATCATTGCCTCCATGTTTCCCACGGTTTCCGGGCGGGTAATCTCGCGGCTTTCTACAAAGAGCGACCCTGAGGCCATGATCAGTCCAAGAACAACGGCAATACCGAGCAAGATCTTTACGGCCTGATCATTCTTGGCGATCAGCTTTGTTACGTACCCGCCAATCATCCCGACGAAAACACTCAATACGAGGCTCACTAAAATCCATAGCAGGGACACGTTGTACACGCCTGGTTGGTAGGAACGCTCCACGCCGATCATCATGAACGCGATCGAGAAGAGTCCGAAAATTGCGACGAACATGGCTACGTAGCCTACGACAGCGGCGAGAATGTTCTTACCCATAATGCTCGATTTTTGTATGTGACAGGGCAAAGGTACTTGTGGAGACCTATTCATGAGTACCATCCAATGCATTCACGACTTACCGATGGACCTCCTCGCGACACTTCTAATCGTACTCGTTGCTGCATCCCATCTCTATTTCCTGGTTCTGGAGATGTTTCTTTGGGATAAACCGCTTGGACGAAAGACGTTCGGTCTATCCGCTGAGGACGCAGCGACCACGAAGGTCTTGGCGGCAAATCAAGGACTGTACAACGGGTTTCTTGCCGCTGGTCTAGTCTGGGGCCTCCTCGCCGGCAACATCGAGGTCAAGGTTTTCTTTCTTGCATGCGTAATTGTTGCCGGATTATATGGCGGGTTCTCCGTAAACAGACGGATCTGGTTCGTCCAGGCACTACCGGCAGCCATTGGACTGATCGTTTTGCACTTATAGTGATCGCATTCTCCGATGCTCATAAAGGCGCCTAAACCACTAAGTGGCAGGTAATTGGCGTGACCTCTACCTTGCGATGCTTTGCAACATCATCACTCGGAGGTATGACCATGCATTTGCGCTACATGTACGGAAGGTGGTCTTCCGTTCTCCTGATGTTCGTTCTCGGCAGCTTCATGCTCGCCCCATCCGCATCATCTCAGCCGTACCCCTGCCCCGACCTGTTTGAAGGTCACATCTTCAGCTGCCCGACATCCCCGACTGTTGGGGTTGGCCTTGACATCGACACGGATGCCTATGTGGTCGGCATAGAGCTAGGGTGCCCACAAGGTCACGGCGGGATTTGCGTGACGCCAGGATTTGAGTTCGGCATAGGATCAGAATCCTACACGGTTGAAGTTTTCCAACGAGGAGGTGGCGAAGTTGAACCGATGGACTTGAACTACCGGGTGATGAAAGCGAGCGTTCATGGTCGCTACTCGGTGCCACTCAATTCCAGCTCGACGCTCACGTTCAGTCCTCTAGTCGGACCCGGATTCTACTACTTCTCCTATTCGGACTGCCCGTTCACAGACGGGTGCTCTGAAAGTCTCTTCGTATTCGATGTAGGCGGCGGCGTTCGGTTCGGCCCGGTTTCCGTAGACGCCTTCTCACAACTCAACGGACCGAACGTCTCACTCCGGGCCAGGTATGCGTTTTAGTCTGTACTTCTACTCTCCCAGCGCACCGTACTGAACCAGCCTATAGCCGCCACCCGGCGCATTGGCGACCGACGACGCGATTACGCCGTGTAGGCTCTCATCCCAAGTTGTCCACTCATCCACAAATGCATAAGAACGGTCAATGTCGCCTTCCGACATGATGTCCATCACCTCACGAAGAAGTGACTCGGCCACCATGTTGTAACGCGGGTAATCGATGGATAGGCGTCCCTCTCGCTCGTTAAACGTGAGAAGTCCCTGGTCCATGAACCAATTCCATTGCATGAGTTGCATCGTCTGGTATGGCTGGTCTCGGCGCGGCTCACGGGATTGAAGGACTCGCAGAACACCACCTGCGTATACAGACCGCAAAGCCACGTCGGAGTAGTAGCCAGACGCATGGAGTTGTTCGGCGACGAACAGAGAGATCAAATCGGATTTCATCTCCTCGAACAGGTTCTGAACATCCTGGAGGGCTTCGGACATCGTGCGTCCATCGTATGTCCGATCCACGCCCAGATAGTGCCCGATCTCGTGCCACAGCGTCCGCTGGAAGTTGCCTTCGAGAGTCAGATCGTTGCAAAACTCATCCAGAACGCCCGCGCAATAGCGATTGTGTGCGGCCTCAAATAGCTGTGGATTCGTCATGATGTTGTAGCGCAGTAGAATTGTCCGCCCGTACTTCCGCGCATGATCGGCGTCGTTGGGTAGAATCGTGGCCGTGTTCGTCCCCCGTGCCTGTCCAAAGTCTGCGATGATGTTGTAGACGCTCACAGGAATTCGACTACGAACAGCTTTTTGCCGGTCGTACGGCAGACTGTTTTCTAATGCCTGGATGTCCGTCAGCGCAGAATTGAGCGCCTCACTGCGCTCGCGATCCCGAACCAATAGACTGAGCGAATAGAAAGCCTTCACACCAAAAAGCGCATCGTCGTACGTCTCATAGCTGCCAATCTGCGCATTCAGATTGTTGAAATCCCCCAGCACCCAGGCGGCGTCTCCCGCTTCGTAGTTGGATGTCAGAAGGTCGTTGGCACGCAGACGCAAGTACGAAGCAAAATCACGATCCTCGGACTGAATGACATCCGCCGATTCTCTCAACAAATCGTGGATGCGTATGACTTGATCTGCGTACGCAACGGCATAAGGCACGGCGTAGAATACCCCTTCAGAAGGACTGACACGCAGTTCTGTAAGTCTTTGATGGACAGTAGGATGTAACAACCGGAGACCAGGGTATGCGTCCAGTGTGGCGAGATCGCGATCCAACCGTATTGCGGTAGCGCGACGCACTACGCTACGCAGGTCGAGCAGAGGCTTTTGCTCTTCAGGATGAGCGGAGAGGTAGGAATCCAGCTCCTCCCTTTCGATACCGATCGGGTACACGTTCTTGCCAGCCGACTCCGGCCGGACATCCATAAACCCAACGCGT
This sequence comes from Rubricoccaceae bacterium, assembly GCA_024639085.1. Lineage (GTDB taxonomy): Bacteria > Bacteroidota > Rhodothermia > Rhodothermales > Rubricoccaceae > JAHEJB01. Next base: position 8,278 of record JAHEJB010000079.1, read on the forward strand.
TCATTGTTGCCGTTCGTAGCAATTGGGCCTCGGTTAAGGCGATACAACAGTGCCTCTGGACTCCCCCCTTCCAAGCTTTGCCTGGCCCATTCCGCATCTGGGTGGCGCTGGTCCTCAAACAACTCCTGAAGAAGCTGACCAGCAGCCAGCAGGTTTCGAACGACGGTTTCTTCGGCGTCGCTCAGATGCGAAAGATCGGGCGCCAGCCGGAGAACCGACGTGTTTTCGACTACGGCTCGTGTGTCTGCTTCAGTCCATTCCGCTTGCGCGTTTGCGACGACGGAAAACAACAGGCACGCCGCAAGAAGACATGGCAAACGGAACGAGGTTGGAGAACGCATTGAGATATTGTTCGTTTGTTGGGGGCCTTCCAATCTATAGCATCTAGTGGCAACTACGACCACACGCAAAAACGAGGAGTTCTTCAACACGCTGACTCATGGCATGGGGATCCTTGCGAGCCTTCTTGGCGGCGGCGCACTCATCACGATGTCTGCCTTGTATGGCGATGTTTGGCAGATCGTTGGTTCTGTTGTTTTCGCGGTGTCGCTCGTGCTTCTGTATACCGCGTCGACGCTCTACCACGCAGCGAAAAGGACACACATCAAAAAACGCCTGCGCATCTTCGACCACGCCTCCATCTTCATCCTGATCGCTGGAACCTATACACCGTTCATGCTGGTGGGATTGCGGGGTGGGTGGGGCTGGTCGCTATTTGGCATCGTCTGGGGCCTGGCGATTGTCGGCGTAATTATGAAGCTGTTTTTGACGGGACGTTACAACAAAACGTCGACGGCCATCTACTTGGCGATGGGTTGGTCAGCGATTTTCGCAATTGGCCCGTTGATGCAGGCTTTGCCTTCCAACACGCTTTTCTGGATGGTCGCGGGTGGCCTCTCTTACACGTTTGGGACGGTTTTCTACCTAAGCAGAAAAATCCCGTACGCGCACGCAATCTGGCATCTATTTGTACTGGCCGGCAGTGCGTGCCACTTTGTCGCAGCGTATACGCATCTAGTGCCGACGGGCTAGAATTTTACGACTCAACGGGCTCCTTTTTGGGAGCAATGGCCACTCGGTTGTTGATGTCGTAACGACCGCCCTCTGCAAGCACGTGCATCTTAAGACCGATCAAACTGACTGGTTCGCCCGGACGTGCTGAATCCATCGACGAATAATCAAGGTGAGTCGGATCGATTATGGTTGCCGCTCCTGTTCCGACAACCTCGAACACGTTGTCTGGACCAATGAACGCGGCTGTGTCTTCGTCCAACCCAATGCCGATTGCGAAAGGATTAAAAGAAACCGCGGTGAGCAGGCGACCGATGCGATCACGCTGGCGGAAGTGCTGGTCGATTACGACGCTATTGGTCAGCCCGAGTCCGGGAGCCAAAATGACGCCGTCTGCGCGTGGGGTCGATCCGCTCGCGCCGCCCGCGATCATGTGTTCAGGAATAATGGCTGCACCTGCCGACGTACCTCCAATGTGAACGCCGTCGGCATTCAAACGACGAAGCAACTGAGCCAGCGGAGTTCCACCAAGAATCGTCGAGAGCCGGAGCTGGTTTCCTCCCGTCAGGAAAACGCCAGTCGCGCCTTCCAAAATCTGCAGGTACTCGTCCTTAAAGGCATCCTCGCGATCCTCGATCTGCAGCACATCAACGGCTTCTACTTGAAGATCCTCGAAGATTTCAGCGTAGCGATCACCTGTGTCGTCAAGCTCCGATGCCGTTGGAATGACGACGAGGCGTGCGTCTGCACCGCCTGCAAGACGAGCAAACTTTACAAGAATCGGCCGATCGCCCTTCTTGTTCTCGGCGCCGCCAACCGGCACGATGTAGCCGCGCTTCTTTCCTTTGGTTCCTTGTGATGGCATGGTACGTGGGGGACGTCTTAGGGGTGGTTACTCGAATGTGCCTCTAATCATCGGCTCGCCATCTCGAATGTGCCAGCGGCCGAGCGCCATCACATCCGAAATGTTGTGCTCTGAATCGAGGATGGTAAAATCGGCATCAAAACCAGCACGAATCGTGCCTTTGCGCTGAAGACGGAGATATCGCGCTGGGTTCTGGGCAAATATTGGTGCGATCTGATTAAGATTGTAACCCCTGCCCAGTAGTTGCTTGAGGAGGTCGGCAAGCGCCTGAGAGGTGGCAAACCCCATTCGCAGCAACTCGCCGTTGGAATCAAAGTGCGGAAGACATCCGCCGCCATCAGAAGAAACGGTTAGGTATTCCAAAGGAAGACCCAAGTCGAGATAGCGCGCGATCGCATCAACGGCTGTGACCTCGTCTTCCGCGGACTCGTCATCGGGGAAGGCCGTTACATCGATGGTCACGCCACGCTCCGCCAGTTCGAGCGCTTCCTCGAACAGGGCGCGCTTGCGATTGACATGGGTCGGGTGGAATGTGCGTCGCGGGAGCTCCGTCTCGTCCAGTGCACGACGGATGTATTCAAGCCCTCGCCGGCCATCCCCTATGTGGATGTGGAGCACACCTGCTTTCCCGGACATCAAACCGGCTACGTGACATTCGCTCGCAATGCGCAGAAACTCGTCGAACGTTGGCTGGCTTGAGCGATGGTCGGAAATTGCCAGTTCACCAAACCCGATGACTTCCTCAAGGTGTACGATATCGCCTCGGACGGATCCGGTCAGGGTTGTGGGTGGAAGATGATAGCCGCCTGTCCAGGCAAACGCACTGAGACCCTCGCTGCGGAGCGCCTTTACCTGCGTCAGCAATCCGCTGGTTGAACGTGTGAGATCGTCCGTGCCAAGCAAACCAACCACCGTCGTCACTCCCGCTGACGTGTAGCGAGAAAGCTTTGGCGCAGGCGCTCGCGTATGCGCCCCAGCCTCTCCACCACCGCCCGTCACATGAACGTGCGCATCGATAATTCCGGGCATCAGCCGCCGATCAGCCAGATCTACCTCAGTCACATCCAGGCCGTCGAGTTGAGGTCTTTCTTCACCCACATAAAGAACCCGATCACCACCAATCAGAACGTGCCGCTGCCCAAGGTGCTCAGGCGCGTAGACGTCAACGGCAGTTAGAAGTTGTAGCAAGGCTGATTTGGGCACGCAGTCTCATTCTCTGATGGGCGGAAGATACCTTTATCAATCCGCGACAGGACTTGCAATCGCCTCCAACATTTTTCTGCCTGACGCGTTAGATCGGCGACTTCCCCACTTGACTCCGAATCCCGAATCGATGAGACTTCTTCTACTGACCCTACTCCTTTCCCCATTCGTTGTGACGGCCCAGCCGTCAGGGGATCTTGCAGAATCCCCACCGACCGCGCACTCTACAGAGGCAGCTGTGCACGCTGCCGTCGAAGACTACTTGCTTGGATTTTACAACGCGGAGCCCGAGCGACTCGAACGAAGCCTCCACTCAGAGCTCCACAAAGTTGGCTACTGGCGCGATCCTGAGGGTGCATACCACTATTCGACGATGAGTTTCCAGCAAGCTCTTGAGCTTGCCGCCGGCTGGAATGCCGACGGTAGCCGCGTAAATGACGAGTCGCCTCGCGAAATCGAACTGCTGGAAGTAAACGACCGGACCGCTATCGCTAAGCTCACGGCCATCTGGGGAATCGACTACTTCCACCTCGGCCAATACGATGGCGAATGGAAGATCATCAACGTGATCTGGCAAAGTTTGCCGCCGAGCCGCAACTAGTTCGGTTCTTTCGCATTGAATTCAAGCAAATAGCGAACCTGTCGGTCTTGCTCGGCGTGTAGTGTCGCTGCCGTTTTTAAATCCCTCCACATGTCCATTTTCGACGAGTCCGATCCGTTTTTTGAGTTAGAGTCAGAGGATGAGCCGATGCACGTGGACCCCGTCGCTGATGCCGTGACGACGCGTGTTCTTGTGAGCGGAGAAACGGGCGTTGCTTTCGCATCTGTTGCGCTCTTCGCCGAGCCCATGTTCCAGATGTATGAGATGGACCCCGCCGAGGCTTTCGCAATTGCGAACGACCCGTCGAACGCAGATCCTGAATTGATTACAGTGCTCTCCACGGCACGCCTGCTTTGGGCTTTTTTCTCGTTGCCTCCCTCTGAACGCTCCCACAAGCGCTCCATGCTTGCCGCCCATCTGGTTGGCGATCATCCCAATGAGGAAGACTGGCTCGAGATTGAAGGGCTACTTGAGGCTGTAGAGCCGTATTGGTCTGCTATGCTGCCGGATGAAATCCTGGCAGCCCAAACAATCGGATATGTGACGCTTGGCTTTGACGACCTGCTGGCTCATCCAGCATTTCAGCTTTCTGAGCAGCAGACCGATCTCACCTACGGACCAGACTCGCTGAGTGAAATCGAGGCACGCGCGCTCTTTGCGCAACCTTTGCTCGAAGATCCTGCGGTCCTAATCGACGCAGACGCGTTCGAGCGGGCGATG
>JAHEJB010000206.1 GCA_024639085.1 Rubricoccaceae bacterium
CTTTAGTGCGAGCCGTATCCGATGCCGCCACCACCGACAAGCGTCTTGAAAAAGCCTGGAAGCAGTTCCTCGGACGGTTTGATGATGCGGCTTGTGCCCGCATTGAGGCGGACCAGGAACAAGGACTGATCCCGGAATTCGATCCTCGCCCCGTCGCCATTGCGCTCAATCGTCTCGATGCCTATACCCTCATCGAGGCCTTCGGGCAACGCCCGAGGAACAAGCCGGAACCGGTCCGGAAGGCGTTGGGTCGGGTCTGGATTTCCACGCTTTATGGCAGCGAGTGGCTCAGGAACGAGTCCTCGAATCTTGTCCGCAAGTAAGTATAAGAGAGAAGTAACCATGAAACACAAGAGAATCGGCTACGCAAGCATCCTGTTGGCCACGCTGATGGCCTTCGCACAGACGACTCTTGCGCAGCGTGAGCCGCGGTAGTTCTGCCCGGTCGGAGTCTGGGCATCGCTTCGGTGCCGAACCTGCGTGATCTTGGGGGCTACAAAAACCGTGATGGTGCGACCGTGGCCAAGGGCCAAGTCCTCGTCGAGGTCTTGGAGAAACCTGAGTGAATATGTCCCGTGCCCAAGCAACTCGAGGTACGCGTTTGAAAACAAACCGGAATTCGAACCAATTCGGTAGCCAAAACGCCGCCCCGGTTCGGCTTGAGCCTCACTATCCCGGTTGTTCGTAACCTCCATTCGACTAATCGCCGTAATTAAAACTGACTCAACTACACCTAACGAAAATAATCTCTCATGTCACTCAAGAACGTCTCCCGACGCGAATTTCTGGCTGGCTCAACGGCAGCCGGTGCCACAATCCTCTTAAGCCGAAAATCAGTGGCAGCAGTCGCAGGAAAGAAGCTGACCTTCACCATCCTGCATACCAATGACCTGCACTCGAACCTGATCGGGATGGGGCCAGCTTCGGACTACGATCCGTTCAAACTCAACGACGACAAAACGCTGGGGGGATTCGCGCGTCTGAGCACCCTGATCAAGCAGCGAACAGAGGCCCAAAAAGACCTGGGACCCGTGCTGATTCTGGATGCGGGTGACTACAGCATGGGAACAGCCTACGGCAGCGCCATCCGCGATACGGGGGCCGAACTCCAGCTCCTGTCCCGGATGGGTTACGACGCCACCACTTTTGGCAATCATGATTTCGACCTCGGAGCAGATGGCGTGGGCAAGGCGATCGATGCGGCCGCCAACGCGGGTCCGATTTTGCCGCTGGTGTCTGCGAACGCGAACTTCGAGGCGGACGATCCAACGCTGGACGATCTCAAGCGTCAGCTCAAGGAGGAGGTGATCCGCCGCTATCTCGTGATCGAGCGCGGCGGCATCCGCTTCGGCATCTTCGGGGTGCTTGGCAAAGAGGCCGTTGTGTTCACCGCCGGCGCAGGTGCTGTTACGTTCGACGACTTCATCGAGAGCTCAAAGGAGGTGGTAAAGGTCCTCCGCGACGAGGAGAAAGTGGACGTGGTCATCTGCCTCAGCCACGGCGGCATTGAGAAGGGAGAGGACGGTCGCTACAGCGATGGCGACGACGTTCGCTTGCCCGAGGCCGTTCCGGGTATCGACGTGGTTATCGGCTCGCACACCCATGTCGAACTGGAAGAGGCAATCATGGTCAACGGGCGCACGCCGGTGGTCCAGGCAGGGAAATACGGGGAATGCCTCGGCGAACTGGTGATTTCGCTGGACGGCGACAAACTCACGGTCGACTCCTATCAGCTGATCCCGATCGACGACACGATTCCCGGCGATCGGGCTATTGCCGACGAGATTGAAAAATTCAAGAAGACCGTGACCAAAGTCATGTTCGCCTCGCGCGGTTACAGCATCGATCAGCCGCTGGCGGTGGCGCCCCAGGACCTGCCGATCCCTTACGATGACGTCACCGCAGGTGACCTCCTTGCCAACCTCGTCACCGACGCCACCCGCAAGGCCACCCAGGCGGATATCGGATTCACCTGCAACGCGCTGATCCGCACCGGCCTGACCCGCGGTAAGACGGGGGTGCAAACGGTCTACGACGTGTTCGCGGTGGCGTCCATCGGCACCGGAGTGGTGGATCCCACCGCCGGCAGCTCCCTGGTGACGGGCTACTTCACGGGCCAGGAGTTGAAGAATATCCTCAATTTCTTTCACGGGATAAACCCGGAAGCCGGGGAGCTTTTCCCACGCGCCTCGGGCTTGAAGCACAAGTATGACCTGTCGCGGCCCAAATTCGACGCCGTCACCGCCATCGAGGTGGGAGATCTCGACAGCGGCTATCGCGAGATCGACATCACCGGGAAGGACGAACAACTCTACAGCCTCACCTGTCCTCTCTATCTCGTCCCCTTTGTCTCCGGCATCCCGAAACTTACCAAGGGCAAGATCTCCGTGGTTGCCAAGAACAAGGACGGTGAGCCGCTCAAATCCAAAGCCGAGGCGCTCGAACACTCGGGCGAGCACAAGAGTACGCCAGACCTCGTACTGCAGCGGGGCACGGTGGATCCGGCGAGCATTGACACCGAGACGGAAAACGGTGTTGTCCTCGAGCTCAAGGAATGGCAAGCGATCATGGACTACCTGTCCGCCCTGCCGAAAAAGGACGGCGAGGAATTGCCCACGATTCCTGTCGACAAGCGGGCGAAAGAGGCCCGGGCGATTCAAGTCGGCTAATCCTGGCAATCAAGCTGAAATGGCGCGCCGGCAACACCACCCTGCAGGCCATCTGGTCATTTAATCAATATCCCTGAACCAAAAAATCGAGAACTGAAATGAAACGAACCACTTTAAAAACACTCGCAGCCTTGATGAGTATCAGCTTCTTCGGTGCTGCTTTAACGGGGTGTTCGCAGCAAACCGCGACTGAGCCAAGCACCCAAGCCAACAAGGCAACGATTCAACAAGGCGGCAAAGCAGATACGGATACAACGGGTCTCAGCCTCGGCGTGAAATCGGTTCCCAACCTGCGCGACCTGGGCGGATACAAGACGGCCGACGGCAAGAAGGTTGCAACGGGCATCCTGTTCCGCTCCAACCAGCTCCACAAAATCTCACCGGCGGACATGAAGAAGATCGCGGCCCTGGGGCTCAAAACGGACTTCGACTTCCGCACGGCTGCCGAGCGCGAGCCCCGTCCCGACGAGTTACCCGAGGGGGTCAAGGAAGTCTGGTTGGACGTATTGGCGGACGCCGATGACGCCGGGCCCGCGCAACTTGAAAAGTTGATGCAGGACGCCAAAGCCGCCAACGAAGCACTGGGCAACGGCAAGGCGGCAGAAGATTTCGCCGCTTCGTATCGGCAGTTCGTCTCGTTGCCGAGCGCCAAAAAGGCGTTTGGTGAACTGTTCGTGGCGCTGGGCGACAAACAACAGCTCCCAGCGCTCTTCCACTGCAC
>JAHEJB010000207.1 GCA_024639085.1 Rubricoccaceae bacterium
CGCGAAGTGACATAGGTGGCTTGACTTGGATAGACCGCTGTCAATTCGCCCACCTCCAAAGTCGCTTCGGTTGCATCGACAACGTGGAGTTCGCGAAATCGCTTCGATGCAGTCTTCTCGAAATCTCGGACCGCCGAGCGAGGAAACTGCGCCGAAGCGACTAAACTCGCATAGGTGGACGTGATGGTTTCGTTCACGGTGGTTCTGTTCGCCGATAAACGATGCGTGTGCTCGCCTTTATCCGCCGTTGGGCTGCAATTTCTCCATCACCTGATCGATCCCGAAGCTCCCTGCTTTCTGCCGGGGCGGGAACTCCTTGAACGACTCCAGCATCTGGGCAACGTATTCCTGAGCCGCTCCGAAGAAGAACACTCGGTCCAACATCCAGTCGTAGTACGAGTTCGACGTAAAGTAGGCTCGCTCATAGGGATCGCGTCGCAGGTTGAAGATCATTGGCGCGCGCAACACTGTCCAAGGCTCCGCCCAAGCCCGCAGCGTCTCTTTCCGCTCCTGCTCGAGAAAGATAACCTTCCAGTCACCGTAGCGGAGGGCCGTCAGGTCTCCCGTATCCGAGAAGTAGAAAATCTCCGTGCGTGGGCTCTTCTCCGTCTTCCCCGTCAGCATTGGCAGAATGTTGTAGCCGTCGAGATGGACCTTGTATTCCCGGCCGATGGCTTGCACTCCGCCTCGCTTCAGCTGCTGCTTGATATCCGGCGCACCGGCTGCGGCCAGGAAGGTTGGCAGCCAGTCCATGTGATGTACGATCTGATTGCAGATCGAGCCAGGCTTAATCTTGCCGGGCCAGCGAACCATCGCGGGGACGCGCCAGCCGCCTTCCCAGTTGGTGTTCTTCTCGCCCTGAAACGGCGTCAAGCCAGCATCAGGCCAAGTGTTCATTTGTGGGCCGTTGTCCGTCGAATAAACAACGATCGTATTGTCCGCAATACCAAGCTCGTCCAGTTTGCCGAGCAGTTGCCCGACGTGCATGTCGTGCTCGACCATTCCGTCCGCGTACTCGTCCTGGCCGGATATCCCGAGATGTTCTTTCTTCACGTGGGTTCGAAAGTGCATGCGCGAAGTGTTGAACCACAAGAAGAACGGCTTCTTCGCCTTGGCCTGGCGATCCATGAAATCCAAACCGGCTGCCATGAATTCCTCATCCACCGTCTCCATCCGCTTTTTCGTGAGCGGGCCGGTGTTTTCAATCTTGCCGTTTGAAAAGGACTTGATGACTCCACGTGGCCCGAATTTTTTCATGAACTCGGGGTTCTTGGGCCAGTCTCTGTTCTCAGGTTCTTCCTCGGCGTTGAGATGGTACAAGTTGCCGAAGAACTCGTCGAATCCGTGGTTGGTCGGAAGGTGCTCGTCGCGGTCCCCCAAGTGATTCTTGCCGAACTGACCGGTCGCGTAGCCCTGCGCCTTGAGCAGTCCCGCTATCGTCGGATCCTCGATGCGCATTCCGAAGGGCGCCCCGGGCGCGGCGACCTTGCTCAAGCCCGTACGGTAGACGTTCTGACCCATGATGAAGCTTGAACGACCGGCAGTGCATGACTGCTCGCCGTAATAATCGGTAAAGATTATGCCCTCTCTGGCGATGCGGTCGATGTTGGGCGTGCGGTAGCCCACCACCCCGAGCGTGTAGGCGCTGATGTTAGCTTGGCCGATGTCGTCACCCCAAATGACGAGAATATTGGGTTGATCCTCGGCGAACGTGGTTCCGAAGAGGAAAGTTGATAGAAGAACGATAGCGCTAGTTCGTATAATCGACATCAAGATCTCCTGGTATTGGGGCTCTGATGCAAGTCCACAATTGATGGGGTATTCTGGTCTTCGCGAGGTTAGCAACACATCCGCACGCACCACATCAAGAATTCGCCAGGCGCAGAAAAAGGTGACAAATACCTATCCAGGGTCCGAAATCTCAAACCTGACAAGTGGTCAATTTAGTGACGCCGGTGCTCTGGCGAGCATGTCCGGCTGGGATCTCAGGTTTCGTCAGCTTGACTCGGGGCCACATTCCATTCCGTTTTATCTGTTGCACACGGAACGAGTCACGGTTCTAAGAATTAGCTACAACCGGGGCTTCCATCACTACGGTTGCACGCCGCGCGGTTTGGTGACTGTCGGTATTCCTGAAGACGGCCTTCAGGACTGGTTTGGACGACCTTACCAAGACCAGACGATTCTGCCATTTAATCTGGCTTCCGGCCTGGACCTAGTATCACGACCAGGTTTTGTTGCCTTCTCGATCTCGGTTTCCGAGGAATTCCTTTGGAAGGTTGCCAGCAATTACCAGATACCGGTGGCGGACTGTCTGAGCGATGCAACGTCAGCTGCGATCCTTCCGGACTCACGAGCTGTTCAGAATCTACGTAACGCACTTCGGAGACTATTCCTTGCCAGTCAGGTCCGCTTTGGTAGCGGCGAGGAGGAAGCACTCGCCGTCGAATTGCTGCTAGCCGGACTGGGGCATCTCGACATCACGGACAAAAGCACGCCAACGGTCCGAGCGCAAGCAATCGCCAAGACGCTCGAATACATCGAGGAAAATCAAACGGAGGATGTCACAATTGGTGAGATTTGCGCGGCAACCGGTACGTCCTGGAGAACGCTCGACCGCGCGTTCCTGGAGCGTTTCGGTATCGGCCCAAAGGCGTATCTGCAACGCGTCCGACTTTGTGGTGCGCGCACCCAGCTAGCGGTCAGCCCAAGGGGGACGTTGCTGGTTTCGGACATTGCCAACAAGTGGGGTTTCTGGCACATGGGTCAGTTTGCACGCGACTATCGGAAAGTCTATGGAGAATTGCCGTCTGAGACTTTGAAAAAGACCGGCGTATGATGAGATTGCGGACGATACATCCGCGAAGGCTCTCTCTCCAATCAAATAGAAGGCCTCTTCGAACGCGCGATACTCTCACCTCCGAGCACATTAGAGAGCAAATCGAACCTACTTTGCCTCAATGGTCACCTTCTTGATGGTGCCGGAGAATCTAGACGGTACTTCGTTGGTTGGCGGAGGAAACGATGACACGGCGAACGCTGATGACCAGGGCGGAAAGGCTCCGGCCCGCAGATCTGCGTCAGGTGGGATGCTTGTGATATGAGTTGGAGTCGGTGCAGCAGTTGGGGCGGGCATAAACAACATCCCAATTGGAGTTGCCATTGGGGTCGCAGTGGGGATTGGCCTCGGTGGACTGACGGATATCCTCGGCAAACGAAAGAACTCAGACTAATTAGCCCGTGATTTGTCGGACAGCAATGGTGTAGGAATCGCCTTTGTTCGGATCGACAACCGTTCGGCTTCGTGCTAGCGGTTGCATCGCCCTCCGCGCCGAAGCATTTCGGCTAACTCGCATCGGTGACTGCCATGGGGATTTCAAGTTCTAAAT
>JAHEJB010000080.1 GCA_024639085.1 Rubricoccaceae bacterium
CTAGGTACCGAGAGTTGTGGGCCGGAAAGCGCCCCATAGAGGTTGACGGTCGCATACATGCCAGGTTTGATTCTACCGCCAGGGTTAGAAACCGAGACCCGAGCAGTGCCGGTTCGAAGTACGGGGTCCATGGTGTCATAGACATAATCCACGCGGCCCCTCAGCTCCACGCCCGGATCGCTTGGCAGGCTGACCTCGGCGCGTGTACCCGGTTGTACCCAACCGAGGTCGTGCTCGGGCACGGCCACCTGCAGCCACAGTTGGCTCAGGTTCACGATTTCCATGAGCGGCTGTCCCGGATTGGCCTGCATGCCCTCCACCACGCGTTTGTCAACAACGGTGCCCGAAGCGGGGGCGTAGAGGGTCAGTGTCCGCTGAACTTCTCCTGTTCGTTCCAGACGTGCGACTTGCTCGGCCGAGACGTCGTAGAGACGGAGGCGTGTACGCGTGGCCTCAACTAGTCGGTCACTGCCTTCTCCGCCTCCGAGAAGCTCACGGTTTCGGATAGCAAGGAGATATTCCTGCTGTGTGGCGACGAGATCGGGGGAGTAGAGCGCCAGAAGTGGCTGTCCACGCCGGACCCGCTGCCCCTCAACATTCACGTAGAGATTCTCAACCCAGCCGCCCACCTTCAACGTGACGGTCGTACGAGCGGCGTCGTTGGCCTCGAATGTGCCGGTCGTTCGGAGATTGCGTTCCAGTGTACGTGTCTCGACGGGGGCGAATCGCACGCCGATGTTCTGGAGAGTGATCGGATCTATTTCGACCGTACCCGGCTCGGCGCCAGAGACCGGCACGGGCATTAACTCCATTGAGCAGATGGGGCACCGTCCGGGTTCATCCTGAACGATCTGCGGATGCATGCCGTCCTGATAGACGATTCCGTCGCCATCTAGATCGTAAGCGGCAAGCCCCCCGGTGGCCGGCGTGGCAAGGAGGACGTCATCGTCGGAATGATCGGGCTCGCCGTCTCCGCACGCGGCGAAGAGCAGCAGGAGCACGAGACTGCAGACTGCCGACCACCGGCGGCTGCGGAGGTTATCTAGAAAGCGGCGGTCTGCGGTCCGCGGTCCGCGGTCAATCCAATCGAAGGAAGTGGTCATGGTAATAACGCGAGGTCGTAGATGGAAGGCAGGCCTAGTGCACGGGCAAGGTGGGCCGCGGCGATCAGGTAGCGCGTCTCAGCCTCCGCTTCTGCGATCTGTAATTCGAAGCGGGCGCGCTCAGCATCAAGGAGCGTGAGGAAATCGGCTTGGCCCGTCGTATAGCCTGCGAGCGTAGACTCCACCGTCGTTTCCGCCTGTGGCAGCAGACGCGTGCGGTAGAGTTGAAGAGCCTCGAATTCGTGATGAGCGTGGTGCAGGTGGGCGTCCACACTCGTGATAATGGCGGTTTCCAATGCTTCTTGTTCTGCCGAAATCTGAGCCGCCCGAAGGCGGGCGGCATCCAGATTGGCGCGTCGGCTGGAGCGATCCAGCGGGACTTTCACTGAGAGGCCAATGGCCAGCGCATTGCGTCCGTCGGCGTTGGCAGGGATATCGCCGGCCGCGATGTCGAAGTATGTGAGATTGGCTCCGATTTGCGGATAGAAAGCTCGCTCAGCCAATGAGATTGCTGCTTCGGCATGCCCGGCAGAGGCATCGAGAACAGCGACTTCCGGTCGGAGACGGAGCGCAGCAGCTACAACGGAATCGGCGGTAGCCGGGAATTCAATCGGAGCAATCGAGACGGAAGCGCTTTCCAACTCCGGCCGATCGAGGAGGCGAGCAAGCGTTGAAACCGCTAACTGGCGCTGTGCATCAAGCGGGAGCAGGCGTGCTTCGATCCCACCGGCTTCGAGTTGGAGACGAAGAATGGCGGCCTGTGGTCCACGCCCGACTTCGTAGCGCACGGCTGCCGCTTCAGCGAAAGCTCCAAGCCGGATGCTATAACTTCGCAGCACCGTCTCCACGGCCTGTATGCGGGCAAGATATATATACGCTTCCGTCGCCTCCAGCACGAGATCAGCCGCGTCCACCTCCACCATGGCGTCTGCGATTCGAGTAACACTTTCGGCTACGGCGCGTCGACGTGAGAGGGTGCCAGGCCAGGGCAGCATCTGCTCCAACCGCAATTGGCTACGCTGGGCGCCCCGCGCTGTGTAAATAGGAAGCGGCTGCACCGCGAAGCTGACGGATGGATCCGGCCAGGCATCAGCTGCATCTGCTTCTGCGCCGAGAGCGCCTGCTCCCAAACGCATTGCACGCAGTTGGGGAGACGAATACAACTCGTCCAGAACGGATTCGAGTTGAAGGGTGTCGGACGCTGCCTCGTGCATTTGTGCAGAGGCGGCTTGCGTGAGATGGACGACCAGCAAGGCCGCACCCATGGCACGCAGAACAAATGGAGGCATAGAGGCTTCCTGATAAGACCACGGAGATCAAGAACACGACCGCGCAGTGGCGCGGCTAGTGTCCGATCAGGTCAGGAAGCAACCAAAGAGAAGATGTCGGGATACAGTAAGCGGCGGAGGTGACTCGTCCGCAGCAATCTCCTGATACGCCTCGTGTGCCGACGATACGATAGTTGCCGAGACGACTTCTGTTACGTGCACAAGCAGATGCGAAGCCCGATCTGGCTGAGGGGCCGCTGGGCCCTGCGCCGTGCAACAGGAAAGCGTAAACATCATGCCTGGCGAATCACCCAGATCACTCGGCGATCCATGCTCCATTGGGATAGCGTGATCCATTGCCATTCCACCCATATCGTGGCAGGGTGGAGCAACCGGCACATCGGAGACCGGCATCGAATCCGTCAAATCCATTCCGCATACCGCTGACAGCGGAGCGAAAGCGCTAGTCACCAACGCAAAAGCGGTGAGTAGCGAAACAACGCGGTATGTATGGAGAACGTTCAGCATGAAAGTCAATCTACGACTGGATCGTGAGGGCGTTCCACGTTTCGGTTGTTGCAAGTATCAGCAGAATACACTTCCAGTTAAGTGGAATGGTTAAGCTTAGCGTTCGAACGGATGCCGGGCCTATTTTCCGCCACCTTAACAGGCGATTGCCATGCGTTTCCTCTTCTTGACCTTGTGCCTCCTAATGGCTTCCGCAACTTCGTCTGCCCAACCCGCCGATCCTGTAATCCTAGTCATTCACGGTGGTGCCGGCACGATTAGTCGGGCTACCGTGGCGCCCGAAACAGAGGTAAGCATTCGCGCAGCGCTTGAAGAAGCGTTGCGAGCCGGCCACGCCGCTATTCAAGATGGCAATCCGGCACTTGACGGTGTCGTCGCTGCGATACAGGTGATGGAGGACAGCCCGCATTTCAACGCAGGAATAGGCGGCGTTTTTGCAGCGGATGGAACCGTGCGACATGACGCCTCCATTATGGATGGGGCTAGCGGAATGGCAGGGGCTTCGACGGGCACGCTGCATGTTCGGCATCCCATTCAGCTTGCGCGAGCCGTAATGGAGAACTCTGTCCATGTGATGCTGGCTGAGGAAGGTGCGGAGGAATTTGCTATCCAGCAGGGATTGGAGATCGTTCCTAACAGTCTCTTTCACACAGATCGACGCCGTCGTGCGTTGGAATCCGCGCAGGAGCGCGAGCGGGAGCTGCAGGGGAGTGCGGGCTACATCCCAGAGCAATGGCAAATGACAGGCACGGTCGGAGCCGTGGCTCTCGATAATGCGGGGCACCTCGCCGCTGGTACGTCAACTGGAGGAATGACGAACAAGCGCTGGGGGCGGATTGGCGACTCGCCAATCATTGGAGCTGGCACGTTCGCAAACGATGCGACGTGTGGGGTTAGCTCAACCGGCCACGGAGAGTTTTTCATCCGCCTGGCTGTCGCCCACGACATCCATGCCCGTGCGATGTATGGCGGCGAAACTTGCACACAGGCTGCAGAAGCTGTCATCCACGAAACGCTGACGGAGGCTGGAGGCACCGGCGGGGTCATCATGCTCGACCACGATGGAAACGTTGCGATGCCCTTCAACACGGAAGGCATGTATCGAGGGTTCATCACACAGAGCGGGCAGGTTGTCGTGAAGCTCTACGCCGAAGAGTAATGCTGACCTACGATCCCGTTGAGGCCGTCAAGCAGCTTACAAAAGCCGACAGGGACCTCGCGGCATTTATGGAAGTAGCCGGGCCGTGCCGAATTGGAGAACGAGCATGGGCGCAACCTGTCGAACCATTCGAGTCCCTGCTTCGCTCCATCATCTACCAGCAACTCTCAGGCGCATCCGCTGGGGCGATTTACAAACGATTTGTTGAATTGTTTGATGGGGCGGGACCTGCGCCAGAAGCGCTCCTGTCTCTGCCTGACGAGCAGTTGCGTGGTTGTGGTCTCTCTCAAAACAAAATGCGCGCTGTCCGCGATCTGTCTGATAAGAAGCTGGATGGAACGGTTCTCGATCGAGCTGCTCTCCTGGAGCTGCCTGATGAGGAAGTCGTCAAGCGTCTTACATCTGTCCGCGGAGTTGGACCCTGGACGGTCCAGATGCTTCTGATGTTCAATCTAGGCAGGCCTGATGTGCTCCCTACAACTGATTTAGGCATTCAGAACGGGTTTCAGTTGATATACAGCACCGAGGATCGACCCTCAGCAAAAGAATTGGGAGCTCATGGCGAGAAGTGGAAGCCTTGGCGAACCGTCGCAAGCTGGTATATGTGGGAAGCCGTGCATTTGGATAGAGGTGAGGTCGGATAGTGCCCCAGAATTAGTGAGCCAAATCGCTTCGCGAATGGTTCACGAAAATATAGGTTATGGATTTGAACCTGAATGTGTCTAAAAATGCCCAGCCGGCAATGAATGCAGAGGTCAATAATGCATCGCCTTCCCGTTCTCCTTTTTGTTCTTTTTTTCGCTACACTCTCCATTTCAACAGTATCGGCCCAATCGGGCGTAGATGACTTGATCACATGGCGCAGTTACAGCGCCGAACGTAGCGCACGTGTTCGAGTATTTGACTCGGGCGACAGCGATCGGGTCTATACGGTCGTTATAGACGAATCGGACGACAATGCCGGCGGGCCGGTAACGGACGAAGCTCGCTACGTTGCAGAGACTGTTGGTCGCACGTACGGCTTTGATCCGGTTGATGCCTTTTTTGTTTTTCGGTTTGAGATCGGATCATCTACTGGTGCGTCTTCGGGCAAAGTGCTCCTGGTTAGAGCAACATTCCGTCGCGGTTCTTCTGGCGATTTGGGTGCACCGTCATGGCGTGTCATCAGCGCAGAAACGCTTACAGATCTCACTGATCGGGCGCTCTAGTAGCTCGTTCAGTTGGGGCACGGACAATGGGTCGAGCCATCTCGTCCGTACTGGGCCGTTGGAGGTGTCCTCTGTTGGCCCTTTTCATTAGGGGAAAGTGAGGTGAGTACCTTCACCGTTGCACTCTAAAGTCGCATATTGTGGAGCAACACTCATCATTTGGCGGGCTTATTCGCCTCCTGAGACCTCTCAACTTCGTGATGTTCTTCGCGGGCGTGGCGTTGGGCGGTGTGTTGGCAGCGGGTCTTGGAGCTTTCTCAGAGAACAATCTGCTGCTCATGGTCATGGCGATGGTTTCGGCTGCTCTCATTGGAGGCGCGGCAAACGCCATCAACGATGTTTACGACTACGAGATAGACGCGGTGAATCGACCAGACCGGCCGCTCCCGTCCGGCATCGTCTCCCCCGAGACGGCACGAAGAACCTGGCTTGCCCTGACTCTCGCGGGTATTGCAATTGGGTGGTTTATTTCTCCGATCCACGGCATTCTCGCAATCGCATCAGCAATATTGTTGTGGGCGTACAGTGCCCGGCTCAAACGAATGCCTGCATTGGGGAACGTGGCCGTAGCGATCATTTTGTGGCTTGCTGTTCTCTACGGCGGTCTCGTTCCTCCTTCAGGGAATCTGTTGGTCGTTCAGATCGGGGCCTCATTTGCGTTCCTCACCACGCTCGCTCGCGAAGGCGCGAAAGACATTGAGGACATGGAGGGTGATGCACTGTTTGGAGCTCGAACTCTTCCGCTGGTCTGGGGCATCCGCCCGGTCGCGCGACTCGTGCTGGCGGTAATATTCCTTACCATTGTGGCGCTTCCTATTCCGGCGATCTCGGGCTATGGCATCGCATTCCTCGGATTTGCGGTTCCGGCCGCGGGATGCCTTCTCGCTGCAGGTTGGGTGCTGCTCTCGGCGGGAGTCGAGGGAATGCCGGAGACATGGCAACGCGCTGCGGGGCAGGCCAGCACATGGCTTAAAGCCGCAATGGTTGCGGGGATGATTGCCCTTGCGCTGGCCCGAATCGGTTAACTCTCCGATACAATACAGCAGCTTGAATTCGTTCCTACTTTTGGTGTGACCTTTTAATCCCAACGGGCGGCTATCACATTGCCAGTCTCTACATCATGCACGCACTCGATCCGCAAGCTGTAGTTCGAGCCCAACAAGGCGACGAAGCGGAGCGCGAGCGATTGCTTGCGGCTCTGGAGCCTATTCTGCGCTCGTTTTTCAGATCGCGGATCGGTGCCGGACCAGATGCAGATGACCTGGTTCAGAACACCCTCATTCGCGTACATCGCGGCCTGGAGGCGCTTCAAAACCCTGCGCGTCTAAAGGCATTTGCCATGAAAGCAGCCCTTTTTGAGTTACAGGATTTCTACCGCGGGAGGTATTCCGCACGTGAATCCTTATACGATCCGGATCGTCCGCCGAGCGACCCTGCTGGCGTTGGTTCGGCGGGTCTCCGGCTCGATCTGGAACGCGCTATGTCGACATTGACGCCTCATGCTCGGCGCATCGTCGAATTGCGCGAACTGGGGTTTCCATACGCCGAGATTGCTGAAACACTCGAAACCACCGAGGCCGCCGTCAAGATGCAAGTGAAGCGCGCTTTCGAGCGTCTTCGCGATGCGCTCGTCGCGATTGTTTTGGCCATTCTCGCCACGTCTCCTTCCGTTTAATCCACCCTGCCGACGCCATGTCGCAGTCGTTCGATACCCTCGCCCTCTACGATTCACTCACCCCGAACGAACGGGTAGAGTTGGATCGAGCTATGGAAGAGAATCCCGCGTTGGCAGAAGCTTTCTCGCGCTGGAATAGCCTTCGCGCAGCTGTCCGGCGCGAGCTGGCTTCTGATCTTCCGGACCGTTCACTTTTGGTGCTCTACGCACTTCAGGATGACGCCGATCTGCTGGACGATCGAGAGCGTGCCCGACTGGATGCAGCGCAGAACAACCTTGGCAGCGTATTGGAACGTCATCCCGGGCTGGTTGCTGCCGTGCGGCGTATCCGTGCAGATCGAGAAGCCTTCGAGCATGCGTGGTCCACTCATACGCAAACGAATGGTCAAGCCCGAGCCGAGGTGGCAACCCAGCCCTCCAAACAAGACCGCCCCGCGCTTCGTGTCGTACATAGGCGGAGTTCGGCGCGCTGGATCTGGCGGATTGCAGCGATGATCACTATCGTTTTAGGAGCCACGCTGCTCGTTCACCTGGCAATGCGCGATGCGGGTTTTGAAACCATCCGTGCCGCAGATCTGATGGCCTATGATCTCCCCGATGGCTCTTCGGTAGAGCTGGCCGCTGGTGCTGTTCTTATGGTTCCTGACGAAGGCAACTTCCGCCAGGCTCGTCTGATGGCTGGAAACGCTTTGTTTGACATTCAACGAGTCGAAACCAATCCGTTCGTAATCGAAACACCGAATGCCTCGGTTACGGTTCTCGGCACCACGTTTGGCGTAGATGTAACTGACATCGAGACGGAAGTCGTTCTGGCAAGTGGAATTGTGGAACTCGCTTCCCACGCCGACCGCGACGCGCCCGTTCGACTCGAACCTGGCCAACGTAGCAGCGTGTTGTCTCTTGATCCTCCAAGCCAACCAGTTTCAGCCGATGTCAACGCTGCTCTGGGATGGACAGGCGATCTCTTCATCCGCGCAGAAAACATGGCCGTGATTGCCGCGCAGCTTTCGGATGCTTTCAATACAACCGTTGAAGTAGCTCCCGAACTGGCTGGCGAAATGGTTTCAGGGACTCGGTTCGAACGTGAGGCTGGGTTGGAATCGGCCTTGCAAGAACTGGCGATGTCACTAGACGCCCGAGTCACCGTGCTCGAAGGCAGCGGTTTTCGAATCACGCTGTAGAGAGGTGTCCGTTTCGGTGGGCGCATTATTGTCCCGAAAAGGCCCAAAAAAGACTCTTGGGAGCCGTTTGCAAACCACTGCGTACAGGGCGAGGTTTTTGCAGATGAACATCTGCTGACGGCCTTCGTCCTTTATGCGCTTCCTGTGCCAGACAATCTCGCTTCTTGCTGTCGTGGCGATTGGCTGCGTGGGCGGCGAGCGTGTAAGTGCGCAAGTAAAGCCCCCAGAGGGGATCGTCTACACATGGACGAATGAACCTCTACAAACTGCTCTGTATGAGATTGCGGATTTCGCTGGAATCGCGATCGTTTTCGCCCATCGCCTCGTCGAGAGCCATACGGTGTCGGCCGCATACAAAGTGGGGGATGATCCACAGGCAGCGCTCGAAATCATGCTCGATGGAACGGGGCTCAGGGCCGAACGCATCCGCCGAGGTCGCTACGTCATCATTTCCGAACCACTCAACGTGCTCTTCGACACGAACGACCCGGCTGCTTTTACAGGTACGATGCGTGGGCGCGTGATTGATGCGGAGACCAATGAGCCCCTGTGGGGCGCACACGTATGGTTAGTGGAAGTTGACCTGGGGGATGTGGTGGAGGAGGACGGTTCGTTCTCCGTGCCCGGTGTCCCTACGGGAGAGTACCTCGTCCGCTTCTCTCACATCGGCTATAAACCAATCCGATCTCACATTTCGGTCTATCCTGTATCGCCTCAGAGACCTCCCACGATCCGGTTGCAGCCCGAGATCATTGCCGCCGTCGAGGCCACAATAGAGTCGGGCGCAGAGCCGGAAACTCAACCCGGGAGTACTGACCTCGCAGCGCGACAGGCCGCCGCTCTTCCCGTAAACCTCGGCGAAGGCGATCTCGCGCAGACGCTGGTTTGGTTGCCGGGACTATCTCGCTCCGGGGCGGGGAGGGGGGAACTTGCAGTACGAGGCGCTGACCCGAGCATGACACATTACATCCGCGACGGAGTCCCATTTTTCCAGCCATGGCATGCGTTTGGGATGTTTTTGGCCTTTCAGCCAGAAGCACTGCGAAGTGTCCGGTTTCATAAAGGCTCACTCCCCGCTGAACTGGGAGATGGGCTGGCCGGTGTTGTGGAATTGGAAACAAGAGATGGTCTTGTCGAACGGCCCGCCGGAACCGCCGCACTTAGCCCGGTGGCTTTGCGCGCGATTCTCGAGGCTCCGCTCAACAACCGCACGGGCTTGTTCGTGGCAGCGCGCCGCTCGACGATGGATTGGGTCTTCCCACCTTCGCTGAATCGCCAGTCAGCCGCCGTGGTTCTGGATCCGATAGGGACGGATGGTAGAGCGGGCGTTACAGATGTCGGTCAGTCATTTTATGACGCCGAAGCTCGGTTGTCCTGGAACCCACGTGAGCAACATCGTCTCACTGTCGGCGGATACGTTGGGGGCGACCATCTAAGTACACCATCAGCGGTCATATCGCCTGGTCTTGCAACGGATAACACATGGACCAATCAACTCGGCTCCATCAAATACAGTGTGCTGGGTCGTCGAGCATTTGTCTCCGCCCAGGCCTATCACTCACGGTTCGACGCTCACGAAAACATCCGCACTGAAGATGAATCGACACAGGTCGAGCGTGATTACGAAGTCGGCTTTCGGGAATCAGGTGGTCGGATTGACCTGGACTATTTTCATTCAGTCGCGCATCAGCTTCGGTTTGGTTTTCTCGTTAGGAATCAACAGTTGAAGTCCACGATCTTGGAAGGACTGGCCAACAGAGATGAAATGCTGCAAAGCCGAAATCAGGAATCAGAATCTGGCGTGGTAGATTCAGAAGCGTACTTCCAAGACGTATGGCAGCCTGCACCGGGCTGGCGCGTGCAGCTAGGCGCTCGGGGTGGTTTGTACTCCGATGGCGAGCATCTAGATATCAGCCCACGCGTACACGCCCGTTGGACGGTTAAGCCAGAGCGTTTTTACCTACGCGGCGGCATTAGCAGACAAATTCAAACGCTTCATCGTGTGCGTGACCGATATGCCTATACGTATGACCTGGCGACGAGTCGCTGGCTGTTGTCAGACGGCCCGATATCTCCAGCATCCGCCTGGCAGGTTGGTTTGGGTGCCGAGTGGGTTCCTGATTCCTCTCTAGCTTTCAGCATAGATACTTACGGTCGTCGACTTAATAATGTGCTTGAACCTATTGATCCGTTTAGTGGTGGCGACGCGTTGCTTGGCCCCGGCGTAACTGCGTTGGATTTACTGCGGTTCTATCGTCCCAGCGAAGGACGTGCCTACGGCGTCGAACTCGCTGGACGGGCCGAGCAGGGTTCGTGGGTCCTTGGATTGAGCTATGCACTGAGCCGAGCAGAAGTGGGTCTTCCCGGAGAAAGTGACCGAAGGCTAAGCCGCTACGACCGACCCCATGCGTTTGGATTGCTTGTCCAGCGACGAGGAACGGGGTGGTCGGCAGCGGCTCGACTCACCGTTCAAAGTGGATTGCCAACGGTTGAAGACCAAGGGGATCAACTAGCGGAGACCCGCTTTCCGACGGAGGTTCATCTTGATCTCTCCGCTGGCTATCGGTTTCGGTGGCTTGGCTTTCAGTGGGAAGCCCAGGCGCAAGCGCTTAACATAGCCGGGCGTCCTTCCCTCGATGTTCCGACCTTTGCCGATGGCAGTGCTGCTCTTCTCGCCACCGACGTGCGCAGCCGTTCGTTACTGCCGCTCCTCAGTCTGAAAGCCACCTGGTAGCCATGCGATCTCGATTCGGAAGGGGGAATTCCGACAAAGAAGGCGACGACAGACAACGTGAACTGAGCGCGGGAAGCATTACACGCGTTGCTCAGCAGAAGCACGACCCCGAGCGTGTAAGCGTTTTCATTGACGATGAGTTTGCGTTTGGTCTCACGTTGGAAATAGCCATTCGAGAAGGCCTTAAGAAAGGTGTCGAGCTCTCAATCGAGGCTCAACAGGCCTTGTTGAATGATGAGGAGGGCCACCGCGCTCGGGCAGTGGCCCTCAACTATGTGGACTATCAGGCACGCACGGTAGAGGAAGTCCGACGCAAACTCCGCAAGAAGGGCTACAATGATGTGGATTCGGAGGATGCCATCCAATATCTACTCGGGTACGGTTTTCTCGACGACGAGGCTTACGCTAAATCCTACGTTCGTGGCCGATTCGCTGGCAGTGGATATGGCCCGCGCCGTCTGCGGGCTGAGTTGATTAGAAAGGGCGTCTCGTCATCAATAATCGCCAACGCACTCACTGAGCTTGTAAAAGAAGTCGACCTAGAATCGAAGGCGCGTCAGCTCGCTCATCGACGGTGGGAATCTCTTAGCCGTGAACCAGACATTAGAAAGCGAAAAAAGAAGCTGTTTGATTACCTGGTTCGACGTGGATTTGATTATCACATTGTGAGCCTTATCGTTGACGAGAGTCGATAGAATCCAACCGGCAATAACTATCATTTGCGGTTTTTGGGTTTTATATAACTCGTCCGGCGTATTAGGTGGCCTCTCAGAAGGCGCTTGAACCGATCATGGGCGTCAAAAAGGGAATACAGTATCGCCCGGAAGATTACCACGCCAGAGAGACTACTCTTTACTGCACCATATTCAGCAAACCCAAGGTCTTCCGTAAAAATGCTGTTCTCCCTTTTGATTCGCCTCCAGGTCCTTATGCGAGTAGGCCTATCCTGCAAAAGATCTATTTCTCGCTTGCCCCCTTTCGTCCAATCAAACGGGTTAATGCACGGAATTTCATCCACGATTGCGACTCTTCCCTGTAAATCTTGAGGAAGTGTGTCCAAGAACCACCAATCTATTCCCCAACCAACTAGTTCCGGGTTGTAGACATCCATGAAATCGTCGAGCCGGTCTTTGCGGAATAGTGGGCAGGTGAGTTCAACAAAGTTCACGTACCGTAGCGAATTGAACGGATTTGCTCGCGTAATGGAATGGCTCACTTTTCCGAGAGGACTAAATGCGGGCTGAATTAACCACAGATCAAGCTCCTCGCGGATCTTGAAAAGCCGGCAGATTGATGAACCACTAATAATGATATCGTCATCCAATACGAGGATTGCTTTGTATCGCGCGAGGATACTCGACCAGTTCTGATACGCGTAATGAAGAGCCGGGAATTTGCCTACGGCTTTCTCTGTGTAATAGTCGCCGATAGATTTGTATTTGGGTTTATCACTCCCGTAGTAGTTAATCCAGAGGTCGAAGTTTCGTCCGGCTTTGGTCCAGTTGTGGAGATTGGCCTTATCCCCAGCAGAAGTAAACACCAGATGTCGCGAGCGCGGGTACTCAATGTTTTCTCGCAAAGACGATGGCACATCATAGTCACTATTGCCTAAGCTTTCCGCTTGCATGTATGGCTATCACGTCCGTCCTTTGCAAGAGGAAAGTAGTGACGGCCCAAGAAATGGGCGGGAGTGAAATCTCGAAGCGCTAATATTCGTGCGTGGTGAGGGGTTGACTGCAGGGCTATGCGAGGTGTCTTGGGTGATGGATC
>JAHEJB010000208.1 GCA_024639085.1 Rubricoccaceae bacterium
CTATTCCGGATCGAAGTCATAAAGGTTCCTCTTGCTCATCCAGAGCAGGCGGCCATAGTAAACTCACCCCGCATCTTTGATGACCTCGTTGCGCCACCTCGGCACGGCCAGGCTCCGGCTGATCGTGCGGCAATAGATGAAGCGCGGGCACGGGGCGATTTTGTAGCTTTCGTCTTCGGTCAGGATCGCGTCCTATCCTCGCGGATGATTCGGCCCATGCTCGCTGAGATCGTCGCCGAACGTGGCGGAGAAGGCGAGCCAACGGAGGCCGACAGTACGCTGCTCCGCGAACGCCTTCCAGCAATCATCGCTGAACGATTCCGCTCTTCGGATGACGACGCAGAAAATGATGGTCCTGAACCTGGACCTACACAATGCCATGACATCACGCTGTACCCAGAGATCGGTTTAGCTGGCGGTGCGTGTGAGGGTTACGGGCTTTTGCTAGATATCTCGGATCCAACCAATCCTATTCGCCTTGATGCCGTAGCAGACTCTAATTTTGCGTACTGGCATTCGGCCACGTTCAATAACGATGGCACGAAGGTGCTCTTTACGGATGAGTGGGGGGGCGGTGGCGGTCCAAAGTGCCGCGATTCGGATCCTCCCGAGTGGGGCGCTGATGCCATCTTCACGCTCGAAGACGGCGAAATGGAGTTCCAGAGCTATTACAAGATGCTCGCTCCACAAACGCCTCAGGAAAATTGCGTAGCCCACAACGGCTCGTTGATTCCGATTCCGGATCGTGATGTAATGGTTCAGTCGTGGTACCAGGGCGGCATCTCCGTCTTCGACTGGACGGACGCTTCAAACCCGATGGAAATTGCCTTCCACGACCGTGGGCCTGTCAATGCAGAGCAGATGGCCTCTGGCGGAAGCTGGTCCGTCTATTGGTACAACGGCGCTATCGTGAGTTCGGAGATATCCCGAGGGCTTGACATCTTTGAATTGATGCCAAGCGAGTACATCTCAGAGAACGAGATCGCAGCGGCGAATACGGTGCAACTCGACTATCTCAATGCTCAGGGCCAGCCGAAGTTTGTATGGCCTCCATCGTTCGCGCTCGCGCGGGCATACACCGATCAGCTTGAACGCATGGGCGCACCGACGGATCAGCTCGCACCTCTACGAGCAGCGCTGGCAGAAGCTGAAGCCCTTTCTGGCGCGGAACGCAGTGCGATGCTACTTGGCCTAGCTGGTCGAATTGAATTGCAGGCCGGCGACATACCAGAGCCGTTCAAGTCAAAGGTTGATCTACTTGTTGATGTGCTTTATACGTTGGCGATGTAGAGTTCATTGTTGATTAGAAGACGAAAGCCCCTGTCGCGTCACGCGGTAGGGGCTTTGTTTTTGTCGGTTCCATAGGCCAAGAAAAGCCGCTAACGCTCCGAGTACCACGCTGCATCGTACGTCTCCAACATCCGCTCAAGCCCGTCCCGCCACTGCTCTTGCGTCCCGTCTGCGCGGCGGCGGAGCCAGAAGCCGTAGGCCGTGTTGGCTTCATACTTGGCTTCCCACTCGTTGATCATGCCGACGTCTAGGCGGGGTAGTAAGCCCTCGCTCAGATCCGTGAAGGCGTACACAGAGAAGCCGCCTTCGTAACCTTCGACCCCGTTTGGTATCGGTCCGCCCTCTAGGAAACGGGCGTAGTCAGAGAGAATGCCGGCCGGTGTGGATCGAGGAAAGCCATCTGCGGCCATGTCTTCGTAGGTGAGCCAGTAGATCCGAGCCAACCTGCGTATGTGCTCGTCATATATCGGTTGAGTGAGCGCGCGAATCACGGGCCGACCCTCGCCTACTATTCCGTTGTCGATAAGCCATTCAACAAAATCCTCGCTGTAGTGCCCGAAACTCCGCTCATTCGTCAGGTCCAGCCGAAAAGACTCGCTTGTCGCAACGTGTGGTCCATCGTCAAACGCGCTGCCGCCAGCTCTTGCGATTAAGGCAACCGGATCCATCACTTCTCCAGCGATACAGGCCAAACCGCGCGCCCCGAAGTCGTGAAACCAAGTTCCAAAGTCTGTCTCGCACGGATTTCCTTCTAACCCGGACAACGTTTCAGTAGCACTGTCCAGCCCAACCCAGACATCGACAAGAGCCGGGGGCATGTTGGCCCCGTTGGGTGGGCCGCTACACGCGGAAACACAAACTAAAAGCGTAGAAACTATACAGTGGCGGATGCGCATTGAAATATCGGCTGTTGGAGCCACCTAACTAACACGCCGACCATCAATCGTGCAACCACTTATCGAACGAGCGTAAGGCGTGCTGCTTCACTGCCGGAAGTAGTCTCAAGCAAGGCCACGTAAACGCCTGCTGGCAGCTCGGAAGCCGACCACTGAATAGTTCGCAGGCCCGCCGAAACCGCACCATCGAGCAAGACGGCGACTTCCCGGCCGAGCATGTCGAAAATTCGAAGGCGTGCGCGCTGTGGCTCGTCGATGCTTACGCGAAGCGTTGTCTGGCCTCGGAACGGATTATTAGTAACAAGGAGATGGGGTTGGTTATCCGAAGCTGCCTCATTCACAACGGTCCCGATTGACTCATAGAAGTACAGCCGGTCATCGTTTTCGTCGATGCCTGTTATCTCTATGACACCATCGTTATCACGGTCGTGGAGGACAACACACGAGCCCGCGCCGTTGACTTCCATCGTGTCTTCCAGCGTGAAAACGCCGGAGCCATCGTTGCCGAAAACGTAGAAATCGCCAGAGCTGTAATTACTAACAACCATGTCGAGGTCGCCGTCACCATCTACATCGCCTAGGTCAATGGCGAGGGGAAATGTGCCCGATGCATAGCTCGTCGTTGACGCAAGTCCACCCAATCCATCGCCAAAGACGACGTCTGCAACGTTTCCTCCCGAACCAGCTGAGACCACGTCCGCATGTCCGTCGCCATTTACATCTCCCGCGGCCAACATCCACGGGGCTCCAGCAACGCTGATGCGGTCTGAGAAAGCAAAGCCACCGTCACCATCGCCAAGCATGAGGATGATCTCATCACTGACAAGCGCCCCAACAAAGAGATCCATGATGCCGTCCTGGTTTGCGTCGGCAGGAACGACAGCTGTTTCTCCGGAGCCGCCCGGATCAAATCCAACCGCAGCATCGAACGTGCCGTCGCCATTTCCTTCGAAGTAGGAGAGTGTTCCATCGGATCTGTTTGCCGTTACAATGTCCTCATGACCATCGCCGTTGGCGTCAAGCACAGCCAATCCACGAACCTGGTTGCCGGTCGAAACATAGGATACAAGAGATGGGAATCCGCCTAATCCGTCACCCAGCATGATCGTCAAACGGTTATTGCTTCCGTTGCCGACTGCGATGTCGATGTTACCGTCTT
>JAHEJB010000081.1 GCA_024639085.1 Rubricoccaceae bacterium
CAAAGGAGACGAATCCTCGGAGTCCATGACGAGACCAGGGACCATCCGCGACCTCCTCTCGTCTCACATCGACCCGGATCTCGTCAAGATCGAACGGGCGGCGGTTTACACATTTAGGGATGCGATCGCACAAGGATGGCGTAGAGGCCGGTTGCTCATCGCAGGTGATGCGGCTCATCAGATGCCTCCGTTTCTGGGCCAAGGGCTCTGCTCAGGATTGCGCGATGCCCACAACATCGCCTGGAAATTGGCGCTTGTCGCAAAGGAGGCCGCAAATCCTGAACTGCTGAACTCTTACGAGCCCGAACGGAGGCCTCACGTAGAGGCCATTACGCGGCTAGCTGTTAGGGCAGGAAAGGCGATTCAGGCCTCAGGCATTCGCGCCAAGCTTCGTGACAGCGCTTTTGGACTGCTGCATCGTATACCTGGTGCTCACGCAAAGTTGCTCAACATTGAATCGTCCATCCGTGCAGTGCCGCTCGCCTTTTCGGGCAGAGATTTACCCAAAAAAACTCTTCTTCCTCAACCCATCGTCGAAGTTAGGATCGGCGATCCTTCGCTCCTCGATGCCTTTCTGGGTGATGGCTTCGCGCTGATCGGTCTAGGCGTTTCGCCTCGTTCGTGGGTTGTGGCGGAAGACATCACGACCTGGCAAAACCTGGTCGCGCGCTCCGTTCATGTGATAGCCGAGAACGAACCCTGGCCGGAGGATGCTGAGGGAGAGGTTTCTGTTCGCGATCCCTTCGAAGTATTACGAAATTGGGCCAGAATCGAGCGCGGGATTATTGTCGTCCGACCTGACCGGCATGTCTTTGGCGTGTACGGTTCCGAAGACTGGATACTGGCAGCTGCGGGAATTCGAGAGGGGCTTGGACTACGGTGAGCTGAGACCTTTAATATCAACAGGCCTACAGCAAGACGCACCCGATGGCTGAACGCCATCGAGTGCGTCAATTTTAGTCTAAGCAGGTTGAATAGGTTGGACCTGCGGCGATCTCTACTTGAGAAGTGTGATCGACCGGGTTGCCTCGAAACGCTCTCCGATCGCACGTATCACGTACGCGCCACTGGCCAGGCTAGAAGCATCGACCGTAAATGTGTGCGTTAGTCCGGCGTCCAAAGCACCCTGATGAAGCAGCGCGACCTGGCGACCTAGCGCATCGTAAACAGCCAGCGTAACATCCTGGTTTTCGGCAACGGCTAGCGTGAACTGCGTCGTTGGATTAAACGGGTTCGGATAGGCCGCGCTCAGTACGTGCGAGTTCGGTAGGCCAATCTCCAACTCCACTTCGCCGACGTACTCGAACGCACCGTCATAGTCGATCTGCTTGAGCCGGAATGCGTACGTCCCAGGGTCCAACTCGTTGACCGTGTGGCGGTACGAATGGGCTTCCGTCGTCGTGCCATGGCCGTTAACAAAGCCGGCCATTTCGAACTCGGCACCTGGGGTCCGCACCTGAACTTCAAAGCCAGCGTTGTTGGTTTCGGAAGACGTCTCCCATGATAGGATCGCCGCGTTTCCATCGGCTACACCTGTGAATCTTGTCAACTCCACTGGGATGATGTCCGACACATCAAAACGTAGAAGCGCCTCAAAGGCCGGTCCTCCGGTCACAGGAATCAGGTCGACCAAGGTATACAGAGAACCGTCATTGGAAAGGGCCAAGCCTCCTCCGACCTGGGCTGTTGACGTCGTTATCAGCTCATCGATGGTGTAATCCGCAGCCATGTCCCCATCTGTATCGATGACGTCGCCCTCCCTGAAGATGAATGTAGAGTTCTGGAGATCACTTAGCTCCCCAACGAAGACGCCTTCCAGGCCCGAGGCATCGAGATTACTCCACGCAAACCCTGCAAAATTGATTGTGCTGGCTACGTGCAGGGCGAAGACGGATCCACCTACTACAACGCCATCAATCGTATCGCCCTCACGCATTGCTATCGAGACACCTCCGCCAGAGGAACTGGGTGCTTGCCCCACAGCAATGAACTCATCTGTAGTGGTCACCCCGTCCGTGTCACCTGAAAAGGCGTATGCGCCCGAGTCGTTGATCCCGTTCAGGTCAAAGTTGTCCCAGTTGTCAGCTTCAGGTGATCCGTTCGGTGAGCCTTCGCGAGCAATTTCGTCTCCACCGATCGCGAGAACATCATCGTCTGCCGTTGAGCCTGTGTCGAGAGAAGGCTGCCATATGATGAAAGCATCGTTTCTGGAGACGAAGAAGTCGAAAGCGATATTGTCGATGGGAAGACCACTGAAGATTTCTCCTTCGCTCGCAATGATCTCGTACGGGTCGCCTGCAGCCATCCTGTTGTACTTGTATAGAACGCGAAATAGCGTACTACCTCCAGCTATGTCGCTGATCCCACTTATCCAGTAAGGCGTGCCGTTGCCGGTCATTGTGGGGCGGCTGCCGAACGAGATGAACTGGCCAGGAAAACCAGGCGCTGGGTCCGTGTCCTTGACAAGGGGGCCTATATCTGTCCAGATCCCGTCGTTCCCGTCTATGGAGGGACTGAAAGCAAACAAGCCACCTTCCCCAATTCCGTAGCTCGTCTCAAAGCCGCCTAGTACGGTAGGAAGGGCATCGCTATTTCGGAACAGTATGCCCGTATCGTACCAAAGGAAGGGGTCGCCAGAAGAGAGATCTCCAGAGATAGCCAGTTGATTGCTCGTGTTGACAACCGGGTTTGAATCCAGGTTGGAAATGAGTTCCGGGCCAGCGTTCCCGCCACCCACGGGATCTCCAACTGCAATGACTATGTCCGCGGAGAGTGGTGTTTGCCCGTATGAAAGTGAAGCCTGCGCCATGCAAAAAGCAGAGGCCAGCAGAAGACAGGTAGTGAATCGCATGATTCCTTTCTTGATAGGTGAGTAGGACAAAAAGTAGAGACCACCCGTATAGGAAACAAACGATGATGGCCCGCGGAGACTGGAGTCGTCCGCGTGAAAGAATGGCCAGGACGCGGGGGATCTTAGACGGATTGAAGTAACTAAAGCCCTTTGAGACCGTAGGGCGGCTATAACCAAGATTTCGCTCACCTCGCATCATGAATCGGAAGCTCGCATTGGCCTCCACGGGCCTTCAAGCCCTGCGTCAAAGCCCTCTCCACTCTCTACTTTCGATTCTTGGACTGGTTATTGGCGTCGCTGCACTCGTGGCCATCCTGTCCCTCGTGGACGGCATGGAAGTATTTGCCCGGCAGCAGATTGAGTCGAGAACAGGTGTACAGAGCATCACTGTTGTTCCGTCGCAGACGGAGCGGATTGACAACGTAACGGTCCGCCGAGACTCCATTCCGGTTCTCACATTGGAAGACTCGCGAGCTCTACGCGCTGAACTGGGTGAAGAAGTACGCGTAGCGCTGGCTCAGCGACGGCCTGTTGAACTCGCCTACGATACATCAGGGACAGCAGCAGTCGTCGTTGCATCTGAGGCAAGCATCTGGTACCTCCCCTCTCCCGAACTGGAAGCCGGCCGACTTTTCAGCGAAGCCGATGTAAGTGAAAGCGGATCCGTCGTCGTAATTAACGGTCCTCTTGCCCACCGCTTGGCTGGTGAACGCGCCTCTTCTTCCCTACTCGGCGACACGATCTGGATTGGCGCAACGCCTTTGGAAATCATTGGCGTCCTTGATGGTGAGGATGATGACGGCGCTCCCATCGCACTCGGTCCGTACAATATGTTGGCCGAAGACCTTGAAAGCTATCCCCCGGCACTTGCCATCCACGCGGACGTCGCGGAAGACGTGGTTCTGCATACCGAAAGCCTAAAATCGTGGCTTGACGTACGATTTGGAGAGAGAGCAGAAGCGTTCGATATCGCCACGAACGAAGAAATGAACCGCGAACTCCGTCAGGGCATGCTGATGTTTAAGCTGATCATGGGGCTGATAACGGGGATATCCGTGTTGGTTGGAGGCGTCGGCGTAATGAATGTTCTGCTAATGGCGGTAACAGAAAGAACAGCCGAGATCGGCGTCCGCAAAGCGACCGGTGCAACCCGACGCGACATCGTTTTTCAGTTCCTCTCAGAGGCTGTTGTCGTGTCGGCGGCAGGCAGTCTTCTCGGGCTATTGTTAGGCCTCGCGGGTGTATTTTCGATCGTCCCAATCATTCGAAGCGTGGCAGAAATGCCCTTCAACGCAGCGTTTACGTGGGGTACCCTTGCTGTTGTGGGAGTTTTAGCCGTGTTCGTCGGTGTCGTATTCGGGACGTACCCAGCATACCGTGCGGCCCGGCTCAGTCCGGTGGAGGCGATTCGCCACGAGTAAGGCGATCCGATACGTCGAGTCGCCTCTGCAACCGTTCGATCTCGTCCATCAATTCCAGAGCCAGAGCGACGCCTGGAAGATTGACGCCCAAGTCTCGGCGAAGTCGCATTGACCGCTTAACGGTTACGACACTTACGGCTGAAAACCGCCAGCTAACACGCTCCCGGCCGGATGGCTGAAGGATGCCTTCATCGACAAGCTCTACGATGTGGGTCGTCTCCAGTGCACATACCTGGCATAGCTCATCGAGCGTCAGATCATCCCTTTCATCGAGGATATCGCCAGCGAACAGATCTTCATTCATAACAACTAGACCCCCAGCTTGCTTCGAGGATTAAATGCCAACTCCGATTCCATCTTGCGGTACACCTCTTTCGCAGACTCAGAGTTTGCGGGAGGCAAAACAACCAGAGGCTCAATGAAGAGATTCCCTGGCGGTGATCCCGGAATCCCTAACCCCTTCAGTCGGAGCTTACTACCTGTCGCTGTCTCGGCAGGAATCTTCAGATCCACACTACTTCCACCTGGCGTAGGCACTTTGAGCGTGGCGCCGAGCGCGGCCTCCCACGGCGTAACGGGGAGTTCGAGATAGACGTCGCGTTCGTCAATGCGATAGCGCGGATGTGGATGGAAGGCAATCTCCAGAAATAGATCGCCCGATTCACCGCCGCCCATTCCCGGTGATCCCTGCCCCGCCAGCCTGATCTTCTGGCCTCTTTTGACGCCTTTCGGAATCTTGATCTTGAGCGTCCGGTCTTTATAGATCAGGTTGCCCGTCGCATCGATTTCCGGATTTCGCAGCGATATGCTTCGTGTTGCACCTTTGTACGCGTCTTCCAGGTCGATGGCAACTTTGGCGTGGTGGTCTTCTCCACGAGACCGAAACTCGGTTCGCCCACGAGGCCCTGCACTTCCGCGCATCCTCTGGCCGAAGATGGATTCGAAGAAATCGCTGTAACCACTTTCCCCGCTGCGGAAACCACCTCCCTGAAACTCGAACCCGGCATCCCAGTCGGGTGGCGGAGAAAACGGCTGTCCACTGCGGGCGCCAGACGCCAGCTTATCGTAGGCCGCGCGTTTGTCAGTATCACTCAGCACATCGTGCGCTTCGCCTACCTCCTTGAACCTGGCCTCCGCGTCGGGCTCCTTGCTCACATCGGGGTGGTACTTGCGCGCAAGCTTGCGGTAGGCGCGTTTGATTTCATCCTGTGTCGCGTCCTTCTCGACACCGATGATCTCGTAGTAGTCCTTGAAATCCATGGCTTCTAAAAACAGCTCGGTTTGGCACTCATGGCGAGAACTTTTTTAACATCGGAAAGGTACCGAGGATACCCGCGTCCGTTCAGAAAGCCTGCCATGTCCGATCTCGCCCGCGCGTTTCTTGACCAATCCCGCACGTACCTCAAAGGGGAGTATCTGCCGAGAATCGAAAAGGCGTTGGAATCGCTTTCGGAGGATGATTTTTGGTGGCGACCGAATGCGGCCTCGAACAGCGCCGGGAATCTCGTTCTGCATCTTGCCGGAAATGTTCGACAGTGGATAGTCCACGGAATCGGCGGCGCAGCTGATGTCCGCGAACGCGACAAAGAGTTCGCAGCGGACGGTGGCATCTCGAAAGCAGACGCGATAGCGCGCCTTCAATCCTCAGTCAATGACGCGTGCGCAATTTTTGAATCGATGGATATCCACGATCTGGAGGATTCGTACACGCCGCAGGCGCAACAGGCGACTGGCTTCGAAGCCATCTACCACGTGGTAGAGCACTTCTCGATGCACGTTGGGCAGATTATCTGGATTGCCAAGGCGCGTTCCGGGGAAGGAATGGGCTTCTATGTAGAGTCTCCAGGTGGTCGCGCGAAACTCGCGTGGGTGCCCACGCCTGAAGGGCCATTGGCTCCGTAAGAAAAGAACCACAGCCTCCGTATGCACCCGACCGAGTAAGTTCCGTTGCTTGCATCAATACAGGTTATCTAGGTTCGGTATTAGAAGCGCGCGTTCTTCAGCGGTTGTCGCTGCACAATGATTGTTATGCCCATACAGAACGCCAGCACTATCAGGCAACACCGTGCTAGAATTGACGCTATCAACCGAGCTGAGCGACGGATTGACCGAGAGGTGAAGAGCTTAGAACGCGCTAGTCTCAACTTCTCGAGGATTCGATTATCGCTTGGCGTAGCCTTTGTCATTGCGCTCGGGTTTGTATTTGCTACCGACGCGTTGACAATCCGCTTTACGGCTCTTGTTACGACAGCAAGTATTGCAATTCTTTTTGTGTTGACCGCGAATCGTCACGACCGCACTTTAAGCAGTCTCCGGCGCTTTCAAGTCTGGTTTCAATTCTATCGTGAAAAGCAAGCCCGTCTTTGCCGGGACTGGGATTCACTTCCCGCTGCATTCGATGGTTCTATTCCTAAGGATCATCCATTCGGGTCTGATCTACAGATCCTGGGACCCCGATCAGTTCATCACCTCGTCGATATCGCTGTTACCCGCGAGGGCAGACAACGACTCTCAGACTGGCTACTATCGGAAGAACCGTCAATTGACGAGGTTAAATGGCGCCAGCGTCTCGTCACGTCGCTTGCTCGGCGATCCTTATTTCGTGACCGTATCGCACTAAGTGGACGCGTTCAGCAGGATTCAGTCGATCTCCGGCCACTTACGTCCTGGCTTCAGGCCGATTTGCGCTCGCCTTCTACAGCTCGCGCTCTAGCCGCGACATCTGGTCTTGCCGCACTCAACTACGTTCTCTTTGCCCTGTGGGCGTTCCAACTCATGCTCCCTTTTTGGGCACTCACAGTCGGCGTCTACTTCGCCGTCTACAATTGGAGCGCGAAGGGGCTCAAGCAGCTCTTCGACCGGGCGGAGAACCTCGTCAGTGCCCTCCGTCCACTGACGGAGATGTTTCGCTTTGTGGAATCTCGCCACCAATCAGGATGCACAGCGTTGTCGGAGTTATGCGCATCGTTTTGGGAGAATGAGACCAAACCGTCGGTTCTTATTCGCCGCGCAAGGCGTGTAGCAGGAGCTACGTCATTCCAGAAAAACCCAGTCCTTTGGGTCTTGCTCAACACTCTTTGTCCCTGGGACCTCCTCTTCGCGCATCGATTACATAGCCTACGCCAAGAACTCAAAACTGCCCTGCCCGAGTGGCTGGACTCGTGGGCTTCTCTCGAAGCGGCTGCATCATTAGCTCAGTTTGCAGAACTGAACGACAGGCCTCTGCCGGAAATATCAAGCGATGGTACCCCAGTCTTCGAGGCCCATAGCATCGTCCATCCACTCCTCGACCCCACCGACGCGGTCCCAAACTCTATCCGATTCGAACAAGTCGGCGAGGCCGCTATTGTAACAGGATCGAATATGACTGGGAAGAGCACTTTTCTACGGGCTCTCGGCACAAACCTCGCTCTCGCGCACGCCGGAGGGGCCGTTACAGCGCTACATCTAAAGACGCACCTCTATCGACTCCACGCCGTGCTCAACGTCGCGGACTCGGTTCAAGATGGTTTCTCGTATTTCTATGCTGAGGTCCGTCGTTTGAAGTTCCTGCTGGATGCAATTGAGGACCCTGAGGGCCTCCCTGTATTTTTTCTCATAGACGAGATCTTGCGGGGCACGAACAACAGAGAGCGGTTTTTGGGAAGCAGTTCCTATGTGACCGCGATCTCAGCCGCCAAGTCGTCCGTCGGTCTCCTTGCGACCCATGATCTTGATTTGGCGCGTCTCGATGTTGATGGGTTCGCGAACGTTCACTTTCGAGATCGCATCGAAGCCGGGCGGATGGTATTCGACTACACCATACACGAAGGACCGTCAGAGACGACGAACGCACTCCGCGTACTGGAGGCGGAGGGATTGCCGACCCCTCCTTCGAGACAGGTCGTGACTCCCGACGCGCTATCATTGGAAAGAGGCCAATGAGAACAATAACCAAAGGCATGGGCTCTACGAAAAGTCTCAGGGTGGTCGCGCGAATCTCGCGTGGGTGCCAACGCCAGAAGGACCCGTCGAAGGCTAGAGTTTGGGTTTCGAGGATCGGTTAGCGATTGGCTAGGTAGTTTGCCTGTCTCAAATCCTACGCTCATTTCTATTCGCAATGGAACGCGCCCCTTCAAATCGTCGAGTTCGCACTATTGTATTCGTGGCCATTTCTGTGGCAGCAATTGGCTATTTCTTTGCGTCGAGTAATGAACCCGAACCAGTTGAAGACCCTTCTGCTGAGACGAGTGAGGAGTACGCGATCACTCCAGAAGTAGAATCCGAAGCACCTTCTACCTCGACGCCTCCAGACGTTGGGCAATCGGCTGACCCAAAGCCGGAGCTCACGGCCGTCACATTTCTCGAGTTCGTTGAGCAGTACTCTGCCAATCGCGAAAATTTTCGCGCGCGCGACAGTCTTACTGCCCTGATCGTAAACAAGCACGTGCAATGGGAAGGCTACGTCCGGAACGTGACAAGACATCCTAGCTCTTTCTACGTTACGATCTGGTCCGCTCAAGGCTACAACGGCCCTTCGGCCTCTGTCACATTCGACCACGAAATGGAGGACGAACTGTATGCTCTCCGTCCGGATGATCACGTGCGGTTCGAGGGCGTCGTTACACGTGCTGCGGGATCGGTCGGGATGGAAGGGCTGGAAATTGAGGTCATCGACTAAACTGACCGATGGCCGATCCGAGGGACGAGCATGTTGGTGAGTTTTCGGCCGCTCCTGAAGAGCATGTCGACGCAGTTCCGATAGCGGAAAGCGAGTCATTGTGGCGTGATCTAGTCGACGCCATAAAGGGCACCGAGCGGGACTACACCACCGGTGGAATCGGGAAGGCCATCTTGTTGCTCGCCGTTCCGATGATGCTGGAAATGGTGATGGAGTCGGTTTTTGCAGTTGTGGATGTGTATTGGGTGTCTTCGCTCGGAGCTTCCGCCGTCGCTACTGTAGGACTCACGGAATCTGTTCTCACGCTGATGTACGCCATCGCCATCGGGCTCTCTATGGGCACGACAGCGCTCGTAGCACGACGCATCGGCGAGAAGAACCCGGAAGCCGCTGCTGAGTCGGCTGTTCAGGCGATCGGCGTGGCGGTCTTCGCATCTATCCCCATCATGCTCGTTGGGATTTTCTTCGCGAAAGACATCCTCACGCTAATGGGTGCGGATGCCTGGAGTATCGAACACGGCTCCCGCTACACGGCATGGATGCTCGGTGGCAACGTCGTGATCATGCTGATCTTCGTTATGAACGCCGTCTTCCGCGGCGCTGGCGACGCTGCGATTGCCATGCGCGTGCTGTGGATCTCGAACGGCATCAACATCTTCCTCGACCCGGCGCTCATATTCGGATGGGGTCCGCTACCGGAAATGGGTATTACGGGGGCTGCGGTCGCAACCAACATCGGTCGCGGGATCGGTGTCGCTATCCAACTCTGGGTCCTGTTCAGGGGCGCAAAGCACATCCGCGTGCTCGCCTCGCAGGTCAAGTTCAAGGCCTCGGTGATGAGCCAGCTTGTGCGCACGTCGGCCGGCGGGATCGGCCAGTTTATCATCGCAACCTCGTCGTGGATTTTCCTCGTCCGCATCGTCGCAGAGTTTGGAAGTGAGGTGCTGGCGGGCTACACGATTGCCATCCGCATTTTCATGTTCACCCTGTTGCCGTCCTGGGGGATGTCAAACGCTGCCGCTACGCTAGTCGGCCAGAACTTGGGAGCTAAGCAACCCGAACGCGCCGAGAAGTCCGTATGGATTACCGGATGGTGGAATATGGCCTTTCTCGGGCTTGTATCGCTCGCCTACATCCTTTTGGATACCCAGTTGTTGAGGTTGTTTACTCAAGAGCAGGCCGTAGTGACTGCCGGTGCAGATGCCCTGCGAATCCTCGCCTACGGCTATCTCATCTTCTCGTGGGGGATGGTGATGCCGCAGGCCTTCAATGGGGCGGGTGATACGATGACACCAACGAAGATCAACATTGTCTGCTTCTGGATGTTCGAAATTCCACTGGCCTACGTTCTCGCGATGAAGCTTGGCATGGACCAGTACGGCGTTTATTGGTCCGTCGTTGCTGCCGAAAGCATGATGGCGCTGTTGTCCATTGCGCTGTTCCGGCGCGGCAAGTGGAAGACGATGGAGGTGTAGCGTGTTTGCCGTTGCGAGGAGTGAAGCGACGACGCAATCTCGTAGTCATAGTCTCATTCGTGCGGGATAGCCGCGTCACTCGCTCTGCTCGCTCCTCGCAATGACCAGTTTGTAGGTTGGTCTTCAATTCAACCATCTCAACTTATGGCCATCGAACTCACTCCAGACACAACCAAACGCCTGATCGAAGCCATCAAGCTGTACTTCCTGGAGCACCGAAACGAGGAGATCGGCGATCTGCAGGCTGGCTTTTTGTTGGAGTTCTGTCTGAAGGAAATAGGACCTGAGATCTACAATAAGGGTGTGCGGGATGCACAAATCCATCTGGCCCGTGTCGTGGAGGATCTGGATTCAGTCGTGTTCGAGACGGAGCCACAATAGGAGTCACTCCCGCGAAGGCGGGAGCCTATTCCCCGATCCAGCTTCCAGCGCAGCCAATCTTGTTGCCACCGGCCAAAGACGGGCTAGACCGCTAACCTGCGGAATGGGTCCCCGCCGGAGCCTGTCCTCTCGAAGGCGGGGGCGGGGATGACAAATTGCAGGTTATAAGGCGAATGTGGCCGAATATGCGCTTTTGACGCGGCGCGTCATCTTCACGCTGAGCACACGGCGTTAGTTGGTTAGGCCCGTATCCTTGCCTCGCTGCAGCCGCGATGTGTGTGCTGCGTCAGCCGTTCCCGGTTCAATTCAGTCTCGGAAGCGGAATTTTCGACTCGCTTATCGAGACCGACCTCCTTCGCCACCGAGCGGAGAAACGGCTTTGCCCACGCTCATTGGATGAGCCAAAGGCATCCCGAGGTGTGTTCGATGTCAGTGTACTCGTCCCCCGGAAGCGTTAGCTGAACAGCTACGCTCACATACCTCCATATGAAAACCTTTAAGTCGCTCGGTCTCTCCGAGCCCCTCATTCGTAGCATCGCCAAAGTGGGCTACACGACCCCAACACCTATCCAGGTCGCAGCAATCCCTGTAGTCCTTCTCGGAAACGACATCACAGGATGCGCCCAGACGGGCACAGGCAAGACTGCCGCGTTCGTGCTTCCAATGCTCGACCGCCTCCTTCCAGCCTCCGACTCTAACAACAAAAAGAAGTGGCGCCCTGTACGCGCGCTCGTAGTAACGCCGACTCGTGAACTCGCCATTCAAGTCGAACAGAGCGTTCGCACGTACGGCCAGTTCACGGGCATCCGAAGCACGGCTATTTATGGTGGCGTAGGCTACGGACCCCAGATCAATGCTTTCAGAAAGGGCATTGATATCGTCATTGCAACACCAGGCCGCCTCCTCGACCACATCGACAACGGCAAGCTGGACCTTTCGAAGGTCGATATCCTCGTCCTCGACGAAGCTGACCGCATGTTCGACATGGGCTTCGAGAAGGACGTCCGCAGGATCGTAAAGGCCATCGCCAAGGAGCGCCAAACGCTGCTCTTTTCTGCAACGATGCCTCCAGCGATTCAAAAGCTGGCTGCCAGCATTCAGCGCAATCCTGAGCTCATCGAGGTTGGCGAGCGGACGAACGCTGCCAAGACGGTCACACAGCGCTTCTACCGCGTGACTCAAACGCAAAAGAACGATCTTCTCCTACACGTTCTCGAGAACGAGGAATCTGAAAGTGTACTTGTGTTCTCGCGCACCCGCCACCGGGCCAACCGGATTTCGCAGCGCCTACAGAAGAAGGGCATTAAATCTGCGCCGATCCACTCGGACCGCTCACAAGGCCAGCGCCAACGTGCCCTTGCCGACTTCAAGAGCGGCAAAGTTCGCGTGCTTGTGGCGACCGACATTGCCGCTCGCGGCATTGACGTCGACGGGATCTCGCACGTGATCAACTTCGATACGCCGCCTCAGGCCGAGGACTACATCCACCGCATCGGTCGTACGGGCCGGGCTGAGAACTCAGGCCTCGCGCTCACTTTTGTGGCTCCAGAAGAAGTGGCC
The DNA here is from genome assembly GCA_024639085.1 of Rubricoccaceae bacterium. Classification (GTDB taxonomy): domain Bacteria; phylum Bacteroidota; class Rhodothermia; order Rhodothermales; family Rubricoccaceae; genus JAHEJB01. Next base: position 12,349 of record JAHEJB010000081.1, read on the forward strand.
TACGCGCGCACGATTTCAAAAACCACGGGCAACAAAATCTCCCGTGAACTATACCCCGAGTTCAATCATGACGATGCCACGGTAGCAGAATCTGCCGAGGTTGCACCAGCGCGAGCGAAAAAGTCCAACGGCCGCCCACACTGGAAGAAGAAAGGCGG
>JAHEJB010000082.1 GCA_024639085.1 Rubricoccaceae bacterium
TGGACATCAATCTGGGCGCAAAAGCTTCCGGCGAGGACGTCATGCATCGAATTCGGCAGCTTGCTGGCTATCAAGATGTGCCAATCGTAGCGTTCACAGCATATGCTCTACCTGGTGATCGCGAGCGATTCCTGAATTCGGGGTTCGATGGCTACCTATCCAAGCCCTTTACCAAGCCGCAACTTCTGTCGCTTCTCAGTGAGTTGATTGATGAGGAAACAGGGTTAGATCCGCTGGAGACCGAAAATCAAGGCATGCAGATGATCATCAAGGGACGGGGCCTTCGTTCGACAGATCGCCCCGCGATTGATGAGCACGATCAAGGCGAACATTCAACGTCTCCTGGGTCGATAGTCTAAGAGTCCTCGCGCGAGGTTAGACTGTTGGAACCCCATCGCGGACGCGTTTATCCTGCCGCACGGATAACCATCGTTCTATTGCCGATACACGAAATTAAAACGCACGGGGCTTCCCTTCGGAAAGCCGATGTAGCCAGCCATCCAGTTAACCAGTCAAGCACTTGGCTCGATGAAGCCAGCATTGCCGAGAAGTGCGAGCCGAGCGCGATCCTTGGACGCGAATCGTCTTACTGAAAGGCCTTGACGAACGCGGACTAGACTTCTATACAAACTTGGAAAGCCAGAAGGGTCGGGAACTGATTACGAATCCAGTCGCTGCACTCATGTTCTGGTAGCCATCGCTCGAGCGTCAGGTAAGAGTGGATGGACGGGTTAGATGGGTTGCGATCAAATGTTGGCGAAGTGTACTGCGCCTCATCTCCGCAAGGAAGCAAACTGGGAGCCTAGGCATCACCGCAGAGTAGGCGGCTTGCTGATAGACGCGAACTGAAAACCCGCCTGGAAAGGGCCCAGGTAGATTTTGACGGCGACATACCGTTCCACCTCACTGAGGTGGGTTTCACGCTGTTCCAGATTGGTTTGAATTCTGACAAAGCCGCCCAAGCCGCCATCACGATCGGATCGAACACTTGATTGACGCAAGTGGCTGGACGCTCAGGCGACTTGCACCTTAAACGGATGCGTTTTTTGCCTCCTTCTTTCTCTTATGCGCACGCGCCTTGGGGATGTACGCAACCGCATTCGGAGTTTTGCACCCTGTTTCTCCGTGATCGACCTCAACAGAACCGATGCGCTTGGCGGCTGCGACTGTTTCCTGTTCGAGGGTATCGCTGCGCATGCCAATGGCAATGAGCGCATTGTTCATCGAGTACCGGACGCGGTTCTTGGCCTCATGGATGTCGCGCTCGATTCGTCCGATGTAGGGGTGAAAAACATCATCAGATAGCTCTCTACCATACATCGCGGAGCCTCCGAGGAGATTCCATCCGGCGGCTTCCACGAACTCAGCGTCTGCGCCTATCCAGGATTGCATCAAAACCCAAGCGTGTGGCGTTTTGCCAACAAAGCCAGAAACGGCATCGGTAAGAACGTAGTTGTCGGGTACGCGTGCCCAGGACTCCAACATCGGAGGGGTCGCCTGCTGAGGGTCGGCTATCATTGTGGCAAGAACACGTGCGTCGTGATTGCTGGTGTCCCACAATTGGACGGCAAGCTCATGGTCGATCTTAATCTTCTTCTTCAGCTTTCCCAGATTTGCGTATGACACGCCGAACATTGGTTCTGCTGCGCCGTGGCGAGGATATAATTTCCTGTTTTGGGCGGTGCCAAGCGCCTCAAGCTCGGCCATGACTTCTTCAAGGGTCATTGTAAAATCGATTAGATCAACTCAGTCAATCTTAACTACAAGGCGGGTTTGCATAAGGCCTTCTTCCGTTCGAATACGTAGCACGTACACGCCCGAGGCCGCATCGACCCCACCGAAATCCACTCCGTTCCATGTAAATGTATTCGATCCTCCGAGCCTCATCACCTGAGGCTCTTGGTACACGGTGCGGCCAAGCAGATCGACGACATCAAAGTAAATCGATTCTTTCTCGGCCAACGAAAGGCGAATCGACGTGGAATGCTGAAACGGGTTAGGGAAGGCGCTAGAGAGCGAGCTTTGTCCTTCGGTTAAGGTTGGATCCAGAGCCACTGGGATAGATCCAGCCAGTTCCGCCAGAATCAAGTTGGCCCGAATGTTCTCTTGCGCAATCGGGATGATCCGTTCAATGGGTGGCCAGAAGCCATCGGTTGTTCGATTGCAGACCTCCGGCGTCCACGACAGGATGCGAGGCTTTGTCGTCTGTTCACCGTACATCCAGTCATCCGAACTGCCGTTTACGGGGTACAGCACGTCCGCCCCCGTTCCATAGGCGTAACCATTATCAAAAGCCATTTCAGCTGATGTACTGTTGAACAAGGCATCATCTGGCGTGTACGTGCCTTCTGCATAACCCCACGGATAGAGGTATTCCTCGCCGCGTGAATGGAAATTGGCAGCTGTTCCAAACGATCGGATTTCTGCAAAATCTCTTATCGCCTGGTTTTCCGGCTCGGAGAAAGGCGCCGGACCGCGGTATGTGCCGCTTGTTGGTTCTGGGGACGAGCCCGTGTCGTCGTATCCCCATAGATAGCTGTAGTTGCGGTTCGGATCTACTCCGAAGCTGCCATCTCCGTTGTCACGACGGTTCTTCCGCCAGAGGCCACCGCCATTCGGGTTGGTGGTTTCGTTGTAAACGAAACCATCCGGGTTGAGCATGGGGACGAAGTAAAGCGCCCGCGTATCGACCAGATTGGTCACTTCGGGATCCGTGCCGTAGTTCTCCAGCAGGTACCACATGAAGTAGACGACCGTCATCATGCTCTGTGGTTCACGCGCGTGATGGATGGCTGTGTAAAGGGCCTCGGGCTCGCCTTCTTCCGCACCTGGGTTATCAGAAATCTTTACCATCCAAATCTCGCGACCTTCGTGTGATTGTCCCAGAGAAAGGCGCTCCGTTGCCAACTCTGGATAGAGCATGCTCATCGAATCAAGCTCGGTGACCAATTCCTCAAACCGCAGGAAACCGGCCATCGTACCGTAGTTGAACTGCTCCAGACCGCCTTCTCGCTGAAGCGCTGCCCGTTCTGCGGCGGAAACCTCTGGCTGTTCGGAAAAGGCCGCCGCCAGATCCTCAACAAGCACGTCGTAGGAAATGCGAGTGTGCCGAAGCTGCTCAAGTTCCCATGCGTTGAGGACGACATCAACATTGTAGCCCCACGCCGTTTCCGTAACGATGGGATGATCCACGACAACGCCAGCTTCCGCCAGGTCTACTATCTCAGAACGTTCGCCAATGTGCAGGCGGACTTCGCTGTAGCGAGTAGACTGTGCTGCAACCACCGATGTTAAGGCGAAGAAAACGATGATGAACCGAATCGGCAGCATGATAAATGGGTAGGTGGCTTTTGGGGGAAGGATACGGCATAGCCGCCAAGCTCGTTTCCGATCTATGGCTCCAACCGCACGCCCAGAAACCACCCTTCATCTGCCAGCACAATGTCCAGCCGTTCGATGATGGAGCGGAAATACTGCGCTTCTGCAAATGTGTTGGCCCGAGTCGCAGAGGCCGCTGCGCCTCGAACATTGGAGACATAAAACACGGTTGCCATCACCGTAACCAGCGCAGGCAGGATGAATGTTCGTCGACCACCTTCATCACCTAGCTCGTGCCGCCACGACGTGTAGGCTCCATATCCTAGTGCTGTTGTAAACGTAAATGCCTGGATGGCGTCGTACGTGTGGCCTGTGTAGAGCTGCCCCAGGCCAGGCACGAAAGCAGACATCCCCCCAGCAAGCACAGGCGACTTCCCTCCGCCGTGAAATCCTTCCTGCAACGTCAGTCGTGCTGATGCCACCTCGAACGGCGCACCTTCGACCGAAAATCCTGAGTCTGTGTCAACTCGTTCGAGCTGTGCTAAAGCCTCAAACGGGTCGGAGCGGTTCAAAGCCGAATAGGCACGCAGAATGGGAAGTCGTCGCCCTGCGTCAGAATGTTCTCCCAGTACGTTCAGGTAGGAATCCGCGTCGTCGAAACGCCCGTCTCGAAGCAGCAGGTACGCAAGCTGGAACTGAAACGTTGATCTGTGCTCGGGGAAATCGACGGCGAGTCGGTTTAGGGCATGTTCAGCCTCAGTGTAGCGCTCAGCAGAAAAAGCACCGTTTAGCGCAGCCAATCCGCTGCCCAGCTTTGCAGATGAATCTGCAGTCAGTTCGTAGTGCGCCAGATGAAAGGCATAGCTCAAAAAGGGTTGATCTCCCTCTTCAAACGATTCGGCGAGTCTCTGGAGGTCGCTGATGCGAAGGGCCGTGGAATCTGCCTCAGCGTGCTGGGACGTGGACGCCGAGTCCGGAATGTTCTCGCTGATTTGGGCCACGACTTGTGTCGAAGCGGCTCCGATAATCAGGATGAAGCTGACGCCAATCACGAAGCAGAGTTGCCACGTTCGTATCGGGTGGGTCATAAACGCGAGGTTGGCCATTCAGCAGGAAGGTAAAAGCGGTGCTTTCCCCTTCCACATATTTTTGATGTTCTCGGATAAACATCCGCTCCACGCCCATCAAAAGGCCGGGCACAAATCCGAAGCGCGCCATGCTATATCGTGTGTACATGGAACAGGCAGGCCACGAAGGGCAAGGCCGATCCATAACAGGTACTACCTCTTTTTGGTAATACCCGATGGCGTATTCGGCGAAAGACCTCTTGGGTACTTCGATGGTTTGCAATAGGGCATCCTCTTCCCACGACAGAGGTGGTTCCGACCATCCCCAATCCCACTCGGTCTGGGCAAGCACAGGTTGGCTGACGAGCAGAAGTACGACGAAAAGCTGACGCATAAGCTCTCTACATTTTGGCTGCTAACGATACGCAGTCACCACTCCCGATAAGAAATCGTGGCTTTTCGCTCCCTGTATCACCTCTTGAAGGACCCCGTTTCGGTCGATGACGAATGTCATCGGGCGGCGCACATTGGCCATGTTGTATGGATCGACGATGTCCTCAGGGACAAAACGTCCATACGTGCCACTGAAACTTCGCCCTGCAACGTAAGCTCTAAGTAGTTCGGCGGGCTCATCGGAAAGAAAGACGACGACGAGGTCATCTTCATTGTCTAACTGGATGGCTTCCAGCGCGGGCATTTCTGTCCGGCACGGTCCGCACCACGTGGCCCAGAAGTTGACGACCACAACCTTCCCCATGTATGTCTCTACATCCACCATTGTTCGATCCGCTAGATGCCAGAAGGACAGAGGCGGCGCGTTCGACGAACTTTGTCGGAGTGACGAACATCCACTTAGCAAAATAAGAAGACCTGCTGCAGCCCAGAATTGAGTGCAACGAGGCATCCACATTTTTGGATTGATGTACACAGAGTCCTAAGGCTTCGGTCTACGAAGATAGAACTGCAGTCTAGTCAAGAAGGTGTGCGGGCCGGTTGAATCGCTATTCCGTCACCGTTGGCAACTGTTGGCGCCGGTGCGGCACGAAGCGCCACACGAAACATGCTGCCCTGCCCTTTTCTGCTTTTCACGGTAATCTGACCACCCATCAGATCCACCAGCCGCTTTGTCAGAGCAAGGCCAAGCCCCGAGCCCGCAGAGGATCTTGATGGTTCGCCGTTCTCTCTTTTGAATTCGTCAAACAAGTGCGGAATGAATTCCTTTGCCATTCCGATGCCGGAGTCCTGCACTTCAAGAAGTATCGTGTCGTTCTTTGAAGCGACTCGGAGCCGAACGCCTCCTTTCTCCGTGAACTTCAAAGCGTTGGAAACGAGGTTGTCGATTACACGCATTAACCCGCCTTCATCAGCCCAGGCGTACAGTGGTTGTTTTGCTTCTTCACAAATGACGGCCAGACCACGATTGGCAGCTTGCCCCTCAAAAACTCGAACGGTGTCGAGCAAGAGTCTGTTGACTTGAACTGGTGAGAGAGTGGGAGTATCGCCTTCTGCTTCCAGCCGTTCCATGTCCATTACCGAGTTCAGCGTCTGGAGCAACCGTTCGCTGCTTCCCAGTATAGTCTGCGCCATCTCAAGTTGATCGTCTTCAAGCTCGTCAGTAAGAAACTCAGCATTTCCCAGGATGGATGTGAGCGCAGTACGGATTTCATGGCTCATGCTGGCCAAGAATGCGCTTTTCGCCTCGGTCGCCTTCAGGGCTTGATCTCTTTCGGCCACCAGAGAAGCCTCATGCCTCTTGCTATCGCTGATTTCGACAAATGCGAGTTGTGTTGCCGCTTGTCCATCAAAGTCTATCGGTGAGGCAAGAATGCGCATGTGTCGCTCATCACCCTCCGAGCCGTGCAGGCGCACCTCAACAGGTTCAATTTCGCCACTGTGAGCTTTAAGCACGCCCGCGGTGAGCAGGTGCAGATCTGGGAGTACGATGATCTCGTTGAGCGAGCGTCCTATATCTAGCCCAAGCAGGGTCCGTGCCGCGTCGTTGACCAACTGAATCTGCCCTTCCGTGCCCACGATTGCAATAGGAATCGGACTTGACTCGGCGATTGCGGGCATCGATTTCTCTGCCGTTCGAGCGATTGAAATAGCCAGTGGCGCAAAAACCAGTAGTAGCGTCGTCAGTTCTGCCTCGCTCCAAAGCGATGACCGGTCCAGGAGAACAAAACCCAGGCACGTGTCCTCATAGGCGAGTGGGATGGCCGCAATAAACTGCGCACCGCTCGCAGTTAGAAGCGGCCCGGATGCTTCTGCGGAGATGGCATTTCGCTCTGCAAAAGCCTGAGGCCACAATGTCAATCCCTCCGACTCATAGTCGATCACTGCACCCGGTTCGGCGATAGACTGCTTTGTTCCATCAGTCCAGTGATCGTAGCACGTCGCGGCTACCCGCTCCTCCGGCCCTGTTGCGTGGATAAACAGTGCCACACGCGAAGCGGAAACCGCCGGACCGACATGGGTTGCAGCGTCGGAAAACGCTTCGATACCGGAAGCGAGTGCACTGCTCGCGGCATACGCCGCATCGGATAGCGCCTGGCAGTTAGCCAATGCGGCGTTTGTAGCTTCCTGCTCCCGGCGGGCCTGGATCAACTGCAGGACGGGTTCAACCAAAGCCCCAATGTCTGCCAACGTTGCCATGCCGGAACTGTTGAGTTCCTGCGCAGCCTTATCCATTACCGCCAGCGTGCCAAGAGTGAAGCCTTGGGAGCTTTTGAGCGGAACACCAGCGTAGAGTCGTGCCGGGCTTGTAAGGTGGATGAGCGGGTTGCCGGCAAACCGCCTGTCTAGAGTGGCATCTTCAACGACAATAGGAATGGATGGCCCATCTTCACGCTGAAAGAAAACCGCATCGTCGGGGATCGTGGCCATGTCAAAGCCGTGGCTCGCTGCCAGCTTTTCAAGCCCATTGTCCTCTCGCAGGGTGAGGAACGCATACTCGACGCCAAACAGGTGCCCCGCAAAACGCACGATCCGTCCCAGCTCATCGTCCGACGGAGTGTGATCGAGCACGAAGAAGCGCTTCAATGCGTCGATCCGTTGCTGATCTTCGGGTGTTAGGGTCATTGCGGGGGCCAGGGTACGCGCGTGGTATCGGCTGCCCCAATCGACTAATTAAGTCCAAAAACGCACTTCTTGATGCTAGGGAAGCGAATTCGGCCGGGGCCAACCATCCGTATCACGCAACAAACTTCCGAGCCGAGACTACTTGTCCGATTCAGCCAACGATTTTGGGGTCATGTGCCAGATTAGCTGGCCATTTCCCCATGAAACATCCTCCCACTGTTGCACATCCACATCAATGTATGCCATGGCGGCCGTTGGCATTCTAACACTTCCTCCTCCAGTCAGGGCAGCCACCATGGACGACCAGGTTGGTTCATGTCCGGCCAATATGATCGACGCGATAGAATCGGAGACCCCACGGATAACGTTGAGAATACTGTTTGGGCTGGCCTCATAAAGGGTCGCCGATTCCTGAATGGGCGATTTCCATCCTCCAGCTTTATGGGCCAATTCCATAGTCGTCCGAGCACGGACAGCCGTCGATGTGATGCAAAGATCTGGAACGCAATTCTCCGCGGATAGGAATACGCCCATCCGTTCTGCATCCCGAATGCCCCGCTTTGCGAGGGGTCTCTCATGATCACGATCGTAGGACGCATCCCAATCGGACTTGCCGTGGCGAAATAGAATAATAGTTTTCATCTTTCATCTTTCATCTTTCATCTTTCAGCTAACCGACAGTTACTGTGAGAGGCCGGGAATAGGCGTTGATACCTCTGGAATTGGTAAGCCCGCCTGCGCGGTTGTGTAGAAGGTGACAATGAACGCCAGAACTCCAATTATCAACCCGATCATAAAGACCGTGTAGGAATAGCGCAGCAGACGATACTTCTTTCGCAAAACGAGGCCCAGCCCATAGATATCCAGAATCATGTTCTGATAGAGGGTATCCGTGTTCTCCATCAGGTCGGTCATTCCTGTCAAGAAGTCATCACGCTCCATGTTGGAGAAATTGCCAAAAAACAGAATGTTCGCAGCATTCTTGCGAACGTGTTCCAACGTGACGGGCTCACTCTGAACGCGAGGTCGAGCCGAAAACACAGCAAAAATGAGAGATATCAGGCATCCTAGCAGAAGTACGGTCGTAGGATACAGGAGCCACGGATTCGCGTCAATCTTGGACGAAATGGCGCCAAGAAGAACGGAAAGCATGAGGCCATTGATAGATATCATGATGTTCGCCTTCGTGTCCGCAAGCGAACTGAGATCCATATTCACTCGGTACGACGTACGAAACATCGTTTCAATGCCGCGGCTTGAGCCCGCGCCTTTCTTCTTTTTTTTCTCTTTCGGCTCAGATGTAGTCTCGGTAGCCGGTGACTGAGCACCTTTGTGTTGTAGTTCTGTCATGGTAAAAGCTAGTCCGGCCTAGTAGAAAAAGCCCAGGCCAAATTGGAATCGGAGTCCGTCATCGCCTTGTGCAACCGTTGCGGACATTACGGATAAATCCAACAAATTGAACCAAAGTCCGCCGCCATAACCCTGGTGCCACGTCGAGGAGATTTCGTCATCGGCCCAAACGCGCCCATTGTCCAAGAATCCAAGCACGCCGATCGAAATCGGAAATGTTCGAGAGACTTTGTTGACGATGCTTGCCCGAGCCTCTATGTTTTGGTATACCGATGTGCGACCACTGTAGCGCTGTCGGCGCAAACCACGAACATTAGAACTCCCACCAAGCGTTTGCGCCGAATAGAACGGAAAGTTGCCCAAGTTGTGCCCTATTCCCACGCGTCCGGCAATAGTGATCTGTGGATTGAGGCTAGGTGAGACATATGCAGACAGGTCACTGCTTAGAGATGCGAACGTAGAAACTGGACCATTCAAAACCTTGAAAGCGTCGGATCGCACGTCCCAGTAGAAACCCTGTCTAGGATTCACCCTGCTGTCTGTTGCGTTCAAGACCAATGAAGCAAAGCCGCTCGCGTAATAAGCTGCTTCAAAATCGTTCGGCTCCAGTGATGCCGCAGGCGTACTTACGAATCGCGTTGAGTCGTTGTTTACTTTCCGGAACTGTGCTTCCGCGCCAATTTCAAACTCGATAGACTGCTCTATCCGGTGGATAACGGACAACCCGGCCTCAGCCTCTGCCAGCCCAACGTGATGGAATGCGGGAGTGGCACTCGTTGGCATTGTTTCGTTTCCCAAGCCATAGAAGTTGTTCACCCGTGCAGCGGTTGAGCCACCTGCATGGAATTGGGTATCCCAACCCTCTCCCCAAAAGTCGTACTTGCGTAGAGAGTAGCGACCACTAATTCCGCCAGTACTTGTTGCGAAAGACGCCGAAAGGGAATGTGTGGTTGCCCATGGATGCCGTCTGAATCCCGGTTGATGGGAGGTGAGATTGCCATTGATGACAATTCCATCGGTGCTGTTGTACCCGGGGAAGACAGTCGGAGTCGTGCGAGAATATGAAATATCTCCAGGATCATAACGGTTGTTCGCCGGATCGTCGGACAGAACCAGATCGGTTTGTCCTGCGTTTCGAACATTGTTGCCAGCGATGGTGTCGTAGAATTTGACCCTGGCACCGACGTCGTTCGTAATGGCGTCTTCGCCTGCTCCTCCAATCACTCTGAGCATGATTGACGAATCCTTCGAGCCGCTGACGAAAAACTGATCACTGCCCCCAAGACCATAAAGCCGGACCTCGCGAGTCTGGTCGGGATAGAAACGACGACGGTATAGTTCATCGCGAACTTCTCCCTCTCGGTTCGTCTTGTAAATAGCGACCTCAACCGATTCGTCTGACGAAATGGTCACGTCAAATCGCTCGTGCTTGTTTGATCCCGCCAGTTCTACTACTTCGGAGCTAAGTCTATAGTAAGATGCGGCAATTTCAGGCAGCTGTTCTCGCCTAGCCTTGAGTATATCAATGGACTCCTGACCGAATTCAGCGAAAATCTCAGGCGGCCACGCAGCAAATGCCACTTCGATATCCTCGTCTGAAATGCTATCGCGAAGATTTGTCGCTATATCAAGCCAGTCTTCGCGTGAAAGTGACGTTGTGAACCGCCGATCGAGTGATCGTCCATTTGTCGTTAACCCTTGGATGTTGCCATAGCTCTTTCGGAATGGCTGCATCTTCGGATTTGCCTGGCGTGCAATCAAAGGCATCAAGCCACCTAGGCGGTAAAAAGCATAGTCTCGGTCGCGGGGGATAGGTCGGTATATTTTGCCCTGGGTACGTGCGTCACCTTCCAGAGTAGGGTCAAGTTCGAAGGGCTCAAAGGTTGCCCAGCGCCACTGGTCTGCATGGCGGTCCCAGTCGCTGAGTAGCATGTCGAATAGTCTTGACCGAAGAAAGAAACGCTCATCAACTCGATGGTCGTTGTCGTCTTCCACCTCTTCGAACATGTCGGCGGAAGAGATGACGTTTTCAGAGTTGCCAAAACTGTCAAATTCTGACATGTCATGCCTAGGTCGCTCTTCAAACAATGCGAGTTGATTCCCGAACTCCTCGCGGTAGACCCCTAGGCGAGGATCATCGGGGATTAAGACAAGCTGCGGGTTTGTATGGTAGATACCAGCGGCTTTCGCAAGGTGTGTAACCGCGAGGGGGGCCCACGGAATGGTGGCTATTGAAAGTTCATCAAGGATATCGGCAGCGAGGCTCTCGGATAATTCTGGCGAAAAATTGCGCCCCAAATATTTTCTCAGAAGACGAAAGACATACTGGTTGCCGTCGCCGCCTTGCAGACGTAGGGAAACCGTTTGGCCACTTCCACCTCTCTGTATGGGTATCAGGCCGCCATGTATGCTCATATCAAGGACAGGAAATTCTACCGGCGTTGTCCAAGCGTGGCGATATCCAGTTCCCAGTAGTGTGCTTCGAAGCCCTCCCATCGCATAATTGGGCTCCACGGCACGCACTACAGACGAGTCGGCGTAGGAAGGCAGTGACTCGGGGTCAAAATCAGGGACCTCAGGGTCAACGCGGGTACGCGCCCGGTCATACAATTGGCTGTGATAGAAAACGTTGGCTTCACCCGAAGATGGGTCAACCGCATAAGCGTCTAGCCATACGGAACCATCCTCAAAATAGCGGACGCGCATGAATCCGTTGTCCGATGACGCTAGTCCGGCACCTCGACCTGCCGCCACGGGCTCGCCAGTGGCCGCGGAGCCACTTATCAAATAGTGTTGTCGTTGCGTCACGGAGGCGTCAAAGGGGAAGGCCTGTAGGCTTCGGTCATGGGAGGAAGCATAAATTAGGCGGTCACGAGATCTGAACAGCGCGTCGAGCTCTGTTCGATACGCCCTGTATCTTGAGTTCGCAAGATCTTGCCGCGTACCAGCAAATTGGCGGAATAAAGGATATGCCGAACCAATAATTGGAAGGGGCAAAAGGTGTTGCCCCAACGTAAACTGACCGCCGTACTGTCCGTTACTTCGAAGTGGGTGGTGTCCGACGATCAGCACATTCTCGGCATCATAGGTCTCTAGCGCTTCTTCAACGGCGAGAATTACATCACCAGAGTTAGTGATCTCATACTCGCCTTCGTCATCGTCAACATCGCCAGCGTCCCCAAAGGGCTTGGGTTCGTCCTCCAACCACCATGCCGTATCGAGGCCGATGAGCACCAGGCTATCGTGCAATTCCAGCACGACGGGTCCCGGTCGTGCGTCGCCGGGTAGGTACACATCGTCGCGACCGAGTAAGCGCTCGAGTTCCTGCTCTTGTCGGCGCAGTGACTCGGGGCCGTCCCAATCGTGATCTCCGGGAACGACTAATACTCGGCCCGCAAATCCGGTTACACTCTCTGCGATCAATTCCAACCGTCGGTTTGCCCGAGACCGCGTCGTCGCTACAGAATCTGGCATGCCAGATTCGAGTTGATCTCCCAGAAACACAACAGCGCTCTCTTCCGAAGCATTCTGGAGTTCGCGCGAAAGTGCTCGAAGCACAGGTTCCGCATCATCAACATCGCCGAATCCCGTGTTTCCAATGAGGAAAACCTCGAATTCAAGATTTTCCGCGGGAGGTGGAGATTCGGGCGCATTGCGTCCTGGAGCTATGTATGTTCGAGTAGCC
>JAHEJB010000009.1 GCA_024639085.1 Rubricoccaceae bacterium
GTCGAAGGAGGTAGGGCAACTTGTCGGTGGCTTTGGGGAGGATTCGGGTCATAATCTTTTCGTTCTTCCCGTCGAACAGCTTTACAACCAGACGGCGGCAGCACCAGCCTCTCAGCTTCCTATGTGCCTTCTCAACGAGGCGGGTTGTTACCTCGTCGAATCGTTTCTCGTACGTCAGGTCCTCGTCCCATTCAAGGAAATACGTTGCTGTAGCGGCTTTGGGGGGATGGAACAGTCCGATTGAGCGCTCGCGAGGTGGATTGAGGTAGGCAGAGATTTCTCCACCCACAGCATCTCCAAACTGCGCCTTCAGGTGCCGCTCTGAAAGTGTCGCCGCGCGGTCCAGTGTGGGGTAGCCGAAAAGCTTCAGGCGTTCTACTACCTCCTCTTCAAAGCCCAGATTGCTCAAAACGTCCACTGACGTGTGTTTGAAGAACCCTGGCAACCTCTTTTTGGCAAGCGAGAGTACGTAGCCGGATGCGGCTCGCGCCGCTGCCAGTCGCGCGATTCTACGCTTTGGAGCGACACCTACACATGCGTTGAGATCTATCGCGAGCGCTTGCAACTCGGACACGTGCGCGTTGCGCAGGTACGCAACCCCACGTTCGGCTGATTCGAGAAACGGCGTGAGGGTGTGCAGACGCTCCAACACATAATCCCACATGGCGTGCTCACATGTGGAATCGCGGAGGTGAACCGAGGCCCGGTTGGATACATCAGTCACACGATCCGCCGCCATGCCGATTCGCACGCCCGATTGCAGGGCATGATGTGAGGCCGAAACAACTTTTCCACCCTGGACGACGGCAACAGGGCTTTTCGTGTTCAGCGATCGCGCAACAGCCCACGCCGGAAATGCTGGGAGGTAGAAACAGACCATTCCTTTAGTCAACGCACCTTCCATCTCTTCACTCAGTTGAATTCCGTGACGGAGATAGCCGAGAGCAGCACACCTTGGATAGAAACGTCCTCCGCACCTACCCGTCGCTCTTTGTAGTTCGGGTTCTCGGGGACGAGGCGCACAAACTCGCCATCGGCGTAGACTCGTTTGAGCGTGCCACCGTCGCCCGCCACCCACACGGCACAGATGGCACCGGACTTTGGGGCAACGTTTGGGCGCATGAGGGCGAGCATCCCCGAGTGCAACCCGGCACCCACCATCGAGTCGCCATCAACAGTGAGGAGGTAGTCGCCCGGTTTTGTGTCGGGAAACAGATCGGTCACATGGCTGAGCCACTCCACCTCAGCATCTTCTGCGTACCACGTAGGGCCAGCGGGAATCGACCCAGCCAGCGGGAGGCCGCGCCTCCGGCCGGAGGCTTTGTCGGTCAGCGCGTAGCGTCGCCATCCGCCCTCTTTCGGCGCCGTAACGTAGCCCTTGCGCTCCAGCACGAGCAAGTGCTCGTACGCAGAGGACGAGCTGCTAAAGCCAAATTCGTTGGCGATCTGCGAGCCGCGCGGGAAACGCCCGCTGTGGCGTTCGGAGAAGCCGACGATATAGTCGAGCACGCGCTGCTGGGCAGGCGTCAGTTCATCGTCAAACATGATCCCGGGGAAGGAATAGGACCCACAAGATGCAGCAAGTGAAAGAAAAAATCTCGGCAACACCGAAGTTTTTCTTTTTAATAGGCCCTTGACTACCCCATTCGCCGTTTTTATCCATTATCCGATGCTCTTCAACGCTGCTTGTACCGTCTTGGGCAGTAGCTACCCCGATACGGGTGTTCCTTGTAGGAAGGCCATCCTTTCTTGGGCACGGTGAAATATGGTTCAGCCGTTAGCATGTGTATTCGGCTTTATTCTCTGCGGATGTCACGGCAGTCTGCTGCCTGCCACATCATCCACGGTGTGCGAGCACAATTTTGCCATAATCCAGTTTGTGCTTGGTTTTCGAAGACCTTTGTCTAACCGCACGCTACTGATTCGACCGAACAATTGTCTTGGAAGTGCATGATCGGTGTGGTACCTCTGCGCTCGAGGCGCTACGTGTGGAGCCAAGCACTAGATCACCAATTGGCAAGTACCCGTTTCTAGCCTACTACGTCAACGGCGTTTGCACTACCGCACGCGTCCCAATCTGTGGATCCCGCAAAGATCCGACCTTGGTTATATCGCCATTCAGAACTACGAAACTTCCAAATTGGAGTCCATGAAATGCCGGCCACGCGGCGAACACACAATACTTGATCAATTAGTAACAATGTGAGAAAGCGTCATTTTAGAGCAATGAAGAAGGATTATTGAGCATATCGGAGTGAAATATTCTCCAGATTGAGTCTCTGGCCGGAATTTTGTGCGACAGAGTACGATTTCTGCAGGGGCACTCCATATCCACTCAACAATGCAATTCTCTTCTCGCTATGCCACAGTCGTTTTTGGCCCTGGGGGCCATTGTAATTGTCACGTTCCTGTCGCTTCAGCAGACGCGCCATGCCACCCACACCCAAATCGATAAGATCGACATCGATGTCACGACAATGGCGACGCAGATTGCCGTTGACCGACTAGACGAGATGCGTCTTCTTGCCTTTGATGAAGCGACCAAAGGAGACAGGATCTGGTTGGCGTCGCAGATGACAACTCTTCTTCCATTTTCCTCCGATCCTGAGCACCTTTTCGAATCCTTTCCAGAGCGCCGCGCAGCTCATGGCACAGGACCGGACGTGGCGCATGACGACCTCGATGACTTCGATGCTGCTACCCACACCGTGGTCAAGTCTACCCAAGAAGGCACGTTGCAGTTCAGCGTCGATACAGTTGTCGGATATGTGCAGAACGACAGTATTGGGGCCAACTCCAGCGTTCCGACAAATATCAAGAAGGCTTTTGTTCGGGTAACCGCCGTGGGCGTTCAGCCTGTTGCTTCCGTCACGATTTCTCAGATCTTTTCGTGCGGTAGCCCGTGCGCTTGGTAGTAACTAGTTCCCAAGTTTAATAGATATGCAGTTCATTTTCGACAACTTAATAGCGATGATGGTGACAGGTGTCATCATCTTGATCCTTGCGACGAACTATCAGTCGAGCCGGAGGGAATCCATAGACACAACCGCCTATTACTCTTTGAATAGAAGCGTCTCATCGTTCAAGGAGGTCGTAAACCGCGATCTCCGTTGTCTGAGTGGAGTTGTGTCGCTTAGTGAGGTCGACAGTTCGTTTCAGTTTTTTGCCCGCGTTTCGCCCGGTGGGAGTACAGAACATCTTGTCGAATACCGCCGAACGTTAGGAGAGTTGTATGACGGCGTCCAGACATTCCGCATATCCCGATTGGTCGACGGACAACCGGACGGTGAAACCGCGTTTGAACTTACTGACTGGCAGCTTCAGATCCTGGACGATGACGGTCTCCCAGCGACGGGGCCTGAGAATGCGGATAGGGTGCACTTTGCCTTCGAAGCGATGACGCCGTTGGCCTTGACGAGCGCGTCAACGCCATCAGACGATGTCAATTCCCGGTTCGAAGCGGTTATTCATCCGCCGATCCTCAACCCACTGTTTTAACCATCAATCGTATCAAGTCATCATGGGGAATTTCATCTCATTCCTAGCCGTTGTCGCCTTTCTCGTTCTTGGCGGAATCGTTCTCATGGGCACGCAGCAGCGGATGCATGAAACGAGCCAAGGAGTAGCAGACGACGAATATGCCGTACTTGCCACCAATGTTGCCGTTTCGGGGGCAGAAAGAGCCAAACAGCACCTCACAAGATCCTTCACGGGAGCGTCATTTGAAGGCAACTTCGAAGAGGGCACGTATGACGTTGACATTACTATTTCGGGTTCGACGGCGACAATAATTTCCGAAGGAACAGTTCTAACCTCCGATGGCGACATCGCGAAAAAGACTGTTAGAATTGTCGTTGAACCAGCTCCTGAGCCTGTTCCTGGTTCATTCGCATCTGGTCTGCTGGTTGATGGTGATTTAACCATCGGCGGCCATGGAGACATTTTGTCCATTGGCGTTTCAGACTCTACGGCTTTGACCATGAACGCGAACGTCCACACAAACTCCAGACTCCAGGTCATTGGCTCGGCTGCAAGGGTAGCGGGCTTTGGCAGCTATTCAGGTTCACTTCTTGGTGGGCATGCTGGCACCGTGTTTCAGCCTAATTACAATCCAGATGGCAATCCTTCCATCGCCTCTGCTCCACGATTAGATTTTCCCTCCATTGATCCGGTACAAATGGGCATCGATCTCGGAATCGACGTAAACATCAGTACGGATATGCCTGATTCGTGGAATGAGTCAGCCACTCTCCCAGCCCGTTACAACTGCGAACTAACCGGGACGCTAGAGGGCGGTTCTTCGACGAACCCGCGTGTTGTCTACTGTCCAGGTCATCTCCGCATGGATGACCTGCTTATCGAGGGCTACGCCATCATTATATCTAAAGGCTATACCGAAATCGATGGATTAGTGCACACCGACGTTTCTACCTATCCAGATGGAGAAACAAGCAGCCTGGCTATTTACTCTGGCAACGACATCATCATGAACGGCGGAGACGTGGTCTGGGCGCAGCTCTTCACGAACGGGACACTGCAATACCTTGGCAATGTTGACATCTATGGCAGTCTAATTACCAAGGGTGCACTTGTTTTGAGCGGTAACGCCGATATCCATTATCGCCCAGCCCACATTGCTCTTGTCGCACCGCGAGAACGAAATCCGCGTTTGCTTATGGTTGCCTATTCGGAGGAGTGATTACGGTATTGCCGTCAATGTATTGGCCTCCTCTTCTTTCCCCCCGCGAACGCACAAGTTTTGCGTCAACCAAAGGGAAAGTCAACCCGCTTTCGTGACTGAATTGGCCGAGGGATGCCGTTTCAACAATTGACCGCCTTCCATCAGATGCCCTGAATTCAGATGTGTCTGATCATAAAGATCGTGCCGCTACTGAATTTTGTCGCCCCCAAAAGGTTTCTATCTGGCTCTATTGGGTGATCAAGCGGAAAGGATGGGCCTAAGCCTACGCATGAAGAAGTAGAGGTGTGGAAGGCCAAATCGAAAATGCTGAAATTGTGAATGCAGACGCCGATTCCAATTGATGTCTCCGCCTACAGCACGGACATAAGCGACTGCCAACACTAAGCGCGAAGTGCATGGCAAGTATGTGCCAGAGCAGCGTCTTCGACTTCTTACCTGCAGGCTTGTAGGCTGAGTGTACGCGGCACAGTACAGATGGGATAACGCCTTGAGGTTCACTTTCAGGGGTCGGTATTGGTTTGCAGTCGGTCCAGCAATTATTGCTTTGACACAAAAACTAGCAGCACTCCCACGGCTGATTTCCAGGCCCATGCTGGGTTCGCCAGCGGAGAAACTTTGACGATCACTCATTCTTGTTCACAATGTGTTGGTTTCCCGATGTCCCGTATTCATCTGCGCATCGTGCGCTAAGCGTCTCCAGCATCTCCTCTTCAACGAGTGTATACGTAGGGTTTTCCTTGCAAGAAGGCTATCCTTTCTCGGGCACGGTGATATAAGGTTCGGCCGTAAACGTATGCATTCGGCTTCATTCACGGTAAATGTTGCGGCAGTCACTATCCGCCGTATCATCCAACGGTGTGCGTTGGACGAGGCTGAGGCCCGAACGATTCCACATCTTGGAGGATATGTGCATGAACGTCATCGCTACTCTCAATCACAAAGCAGCCCAGCCCATACTTGCTGCGGTGCTCTTGGCCGCTGTCACCATCGCGTCATTCGGTTGTGGTGGGGATGAAAGCGCGCCTGCGTCTCCAATTCCATCGGCTAGCGGACCTAATGTTGTCGAGATGAGCGTCATCGACCTCATCTTCGAAGGGCCTGATGAAATTTCATCGGGTTGGACCACGTTTAGGCTAAAGAATACGTCCGGTATGATACACTTTGCCGTTCTGGAGCGGCTGCCTGATGACAGAGGAATAGCAGAACAGCAGCAGGAGATCGCGGCGGTTTTCCAGAGAGGAATGGACCGTATCAACCAGGGTGAAGCAGATGCTGCTGTAGAAGCTTTTGGCGCACTCCCTGAGTGGCGCAACGACATCATCTACATGGGTGGTCCTGGTCTTATCGCACCTTGGCAAACCGCGGAAACGACAGTCCTATTGGAGCCAGGCACGTACGTGCTCGAGTGTTATGTCAAGACCGTAGGTGTATTTCACTCGTATAACCCCGTCCCCGAACTCTATGGAATGGTGCACGAGATCACGGTGACGGACGAGCCATCCGGCGCACAAGAGCCCGTGGCCGACATTGACATCACAATCTCAAGCGAGCGCGGGATTGACGTTGAAGGTGACATCGGATTGGGAAGGCATACAGTGGCAGTCCATTTTGAGGACCAGGTAGTCTATGATCACCTCTATGGGCATGATGTCCACCTCGTCCGGCTAACCGAAAACACAGACATGGATGCTCTGGCGGCATGGATGGACTGGAGCCAACCACATGGTCTTGAGACTCCTGCACCAGCTGAATTCCTGGGCGGATTGCACGAAATGCCTGCCGGTCAGACTGGCTACTTCACGATTGACCTAAAGCCAGGCAGCTACGCCTGGATAGCCGAGGTACCAGATCCGGCCGGGAAGATGATGCTTCAGACGTTTAACACATCGGTGCGGTAACAACGAATTACAATCGGTCAGACTTGCAGTCAACAAGGGAGGCCATCATGACCAGTACAAAGCAGTTCTTGCTCGACATCGGTATCACTATCCCAATCACGTTTGTCGTGGCGGCTTTGGTGACGTTCGTGTACAGCCTCATTGTGCACGGCTCCGGCATAGTGGATTGGGACACGTCATTCTTCCTCGCAATCTTCCTCGGAATCGTGCTGCCATTATCGAGGGCCGCAGGAGCCAGAAAGGTGGAAATCTGACCTACGGCAGGAAAGCGGCGACGCCTTTACTTTCGCCTGCTCGTTCGAGACGGAACAAGTCCATCGAACGGATCTTGCCCTCTTGAATGCTCTGCCGGATGCGCTCTATCCGCCTTTCGCCGGCTATCTCCTTTTCGAGTAACTCATCCAGCCAGCGCTCGCAACGCTCCCGCTGCGCGGCAGACAGGTACACGTAGGGATGGGCGGGGCTGCTGAGCATGAGTGATTCCTGTAGTTGTATCATCAAAGGTAAGCTGACTGTGCGTGGCAACCACGCATCAAGATCGCGCCATCGACGACGAACATGTTGACTACAGCCACCCCTTACTCAGCCTCGGCTCAACGTTGGTGACCCGACCCTGAAGTGTATCCACGACCACGCGAAGCCAGCCGATATCGGGTGAGCCGAAAGTCTCGATTCGGGTGAAATTGGAGTAGGGCTGGCCGGTATCGTCGAGGAGTGGCTGGTCTACATTGAATACGTGCGTATCGCCGTGGATGAGGTAGACGTTGCCTTCGAAAGCGCCAACGTGGGATTTCAGTTGTGGCAAGAATTCCTCAAATGCCTCCCACGACCTGAAATCAGGGAGAAAACCGATGTTTGCGTGGATCGCAATGAACACACTTTCCGAAGAATCCCGCCGGGCTATTACAAATGTGTCGGCCAGCCAGGAAATCGCTGCATCCATGCGCGTCTGTACTTCGGCGTCGTGGTCGGCTGTTCGCTCCTCAAAGGATTTCAATCCGTTCCACGAGCCAACCACATGTATTGTGGCAAAGACCAGTCCGGCGTGTGTCCATCGGCGGTTTTCTACAAACTCACTGAACGACGAATCTGCGGCTTGTGTGACGAGCGGTATGCGTCGACCGCCGAGGCTCTGCGTCGGATTGCTAAAAAAGATCCGGCGTAGGCTGGCCAAACGATCCAGTGGGTCGTAGTCACCATTTCCCGATTCATGGCAATCCGTCCATTCATTGTCGCCGGGTGTGTAAATCACCGGATGAGAAATCTCGTTCAGCCATTCAAAACGTTGCCGGTAATTCTCGTCCGAGCATCGTCCCCACTGAATGTCGCCGACGTGTAGAAACCACTCAAGGTCGGCCTCATTCACCTCGCGAATGACGCCGTTGAATTCGTCCTCTTCCCTCTCGAAGTAGGGTCCATCCCCAAAGACCGCGAATGCGAATGAATGTGGAGGTAACGGCTCGGAATCCGGCGCGTTGCACGCTGACAGAAACAGAACAAACGCACCTATCAGAGCACGTGGGCCTACGTCTAATACTTTGAAGTGCATCCCTGCCGTAGTTAGCGAGGTAAGCTACTGGGAGCGCGCCTGCGAATGAGGCTTGCAAACATAGCGATTATCCCAAATGAAGAACGGCCTCGCGCATCGCACGAGGCCGTCCGCTCGGTTAGTTGTGGGATAAGGGTTAGTTGAACCGGTATTCGAATCCGGCCATGACGAAGAAAGTCTGGAGTGTGCTTTCAACGCTTGTGCCAGGTACGCCTTCCGGCATCCCGGGTACAATCCACATACCCTCGCACGAGTTCTTGAACCCGTACTGGGCGCCGATTGAGCCAATTAGCGAGTTGCTGAGATTGTAGGAGAGCCCACCGCTGATCCGGTTCGTGATCATCGCATTGGCGGGGGTGTTGAAGAACATCACCTCGTCCGTGAGCGGGTTCTGGTTGTAGGAGTACCCGACTCGAAGCGGAAGTCCATCCGTAACCTCGTACTGGAGGCCAAGAGCGACGACCATGATGCTCTCCCAACCGAAGCCTTGAACGGCTCCAAACTGGTCGTATCCCGTTTCGTCGAAGCCTTTCGTGTTTGCGTAGTCGATATAGCGAACATCTGCCAGTGCAGTGAACGGGCCATTCTCATAGCCTACACCCCCGGAGATGATCATCGGGTAGTTCAGGCCAAACTCCAGGGTTCGGGGATTACCCAATTCATCCGCCGAGTCAAACTGGAAGTCGCTGAAGTACTGTGTCGACTTGAACGAGGCTCCGGCTGAAAAGCCTGCATCGGTCTGGAGCTGAACGCCCGCCTGGAATCCGAACCCGAGCGCCCCGGTGCCTGGAGCAGCCGCGTAAGTCGGGAAACCGTCGTTGTTCGCGTCGTCTGGATTAGCAGCCGGGAACGGTGCTACTTCGAGCAACGCGTAGTTAACGGTGGGCGAGACTCCGACCGACACGTTATCCGAGACCTGGTAGGCAATCGTCGGCGAGAACTGTAGCAGCGAGAACTGCGACGAGATCGCACCGAAGCCCATGCCGTTCGGAGCCTGTGGTGTTGTGATCGGATTTGAGCCTACGGCGTAGTCCGTACCGAATCCGCCTACAGCAAAGGCACTGATGCCGAGGGAGATCGGCGAATTCTCAAGGTTCTTTACGAACCCGAGGGCTGGGATTGGGAAAGGTCCGGCATTACTAGGCGTTGTGCCAGACATATCCTCGGCAGGACCGAACGGGCCGAATGCGCCCGCGTCGACACTGGAATTGAGGTCACTGGTTGGCATCAGGAACTGGAGGCCAAGTGATGCTCTTGTGCCATCGAATGAGGTGATGGCGGCCGGATTCCAATAGAGTGCCCCCATGAAATCCTGTGGGTTTGCTGTGCCTGCCCCAGCCAGCGCCTGGTCAACCGGGCCTACACCACTTAGGGTGTGGCCAACCTGGCCGAGCGATGATGTGGCAGTGAGCAGTGGAAGGAGGACGAACAGGGAAAGTATTCGTCGATATGTGCGTCCTCCGAAACGTGTATTGCTTCGGGATGACATTTCCGTACCTCCGTTAGACAAAGATTACGTGTGTGCGTTCGCCTTCTGCCAACGCATAAAAATCGCCGACTGTGATGATGTCTTCCAGGTCGTCGATGAAGTCTTCGCGGTCAAGTTTGAACATATCGGATGCGAGCTTGCATCCATACAGTTTGCCTCCGCCGGCCACGATCATTTCGAGGAATTCGGAAACGGGCGGGATGTCGAGTTTGTCCATTTCCTTGCGCATCATGTAGGATGCAAACGCCTCAAAGCCAGGTAGTCCAGCAACCATCGTCGGCAGCTTATCCATGAACGCAGGGTTACCGACGGTAGCCGTGTGCAGGTGGTCCTGTTTGTCCTTCTGGATGGCCACGAGGCCGAAGAAGGTGAAGAACATATTGGCTTCTATGCCTTCCATCAGCGCGCCGTTGGCGAGAACTAATGCGGCGTAAACATCCTGCAGATTGCCTTTCGAGCAAATGACGCAGACTTTTTTGACAGGCAGATCTTTGGTGCCCTGAATCGGGGCTTCCATTGTGCTGACTTCCATGATGGTTATTGGTTTAGGTTTAGCTAGACGCAACTGGCGGGCTTTGGAATGCCGGCGATTTTGCTGGACACCTTCAATGGGCCGCCGGGAAACAGGTCATAGAACTCCTTGATGGAAACGAGCCCCGATTTTCCAACGCGCCGGATGGTGAGCGCCTGGCCGGACATGTAGCGGTCCCGCAAGAAGTTGATTACGTCGAAGTGCTTGGGGCTCAGTTCGAACCCGGCTTCCTGCGCGAGCTCGGACGCGATGTTTTCTGACCATTGCGTGGGGTCGGTGAAATAACCTTCGTCATTGACATCGACCGTCTGGCCAGCGATTACGCGATTGGGCATTGCGATCCTCTGTTTTGATTAATGAGTAAGCGTTTCTTCAATGGGCTGCGGTTCGGGGACGTCCGCTCCATCTCCGGCGTGCCCGTTTGAAGCGGAAGCTTCCGGCACCTTCTTCCCAACCATCGACATGTGCGTCGACACGGGGATTGGCTTGCCGGTGAGCAGCATGTGCCAGTACACCCACTCGAAGAAAAGTTTGCCGAAGTGGTTTCGCCTGGTCTCTTTTAGCAGGCTCATTGGACCGACAGCAGGAAGGGGAAATGACCCTGGCAGAGGCTCTGTCGTGTAGTTGAAATCAATCAGAGCTGCCTTGCTGAATCCGGTCTCGATAAAGCAGTTGGCATGGCCATCGAAGGAGGCCTCCAATGGCTTCCCTTCGATGTAGGAAAGAATATTATCGAGTAGCACGTGGCCCTCAAAGTGAGCGACCGATCCCGCCTTCGAAGCGGGGACATTCGTAGCATCGCCGATTACGAAGATGTTCTCGTGGCCAATCGCCCGCAACGTGTGTTTGTTCGTCGGGATGAAATTCAAATCATCGTCGTCGCTCATTTCGCTCCGCTCAATCATGTCATCCCCCATGTTGACGGGGATGGAAACGAGCAGGTCGAACGTCTCCTCCTGGCCGTCGTACGAGACGATTTTCTTCGCTTCGTTTTCCACGCGCTCGATGTAGAAATCGGGCACCACACGGATATTCTTTTCCTCCAGAAGATTACCAAGCACCTCGGACGCGACAGGTTTCGTAAATGCTCCGGAGAGTGGCGTGGTGTAGACAATTTCCACCTTGTCTCGCATACCTTTCTCCGTGAAATAGGAGTCGGCGAGAAAGGCAAATTCTAGCGGTGCAACCGGGCACTTAATGATGCTCTCTGCAATGTTGATGACGAGCTTGCCGCCCTCCCACGTATTCAGAAAATCGGCCAGTTTACATGTGCCTTCGTATGTATAGAAATCGAAGATCTGCTTGTACCAAAGTGGGCCGTCCAGACCTTCAGTTTCGTCGGGCCGTGGAATAGTCCCAGTTGCCACGACGAGGACATCATAATCAAGAACACGACCGTCGACCAGAGCCACCTGATTGTCGTCGGGTTCGATCCGATCAACCTCAGCGAAAATTGATTGCACACCGCTAGGGAAGAAATCCTTCTTCTTCTTCACCACCTGTTCCTTGGTATACATCCCGAACGGGATGAAAAGGAAACCGGGTTGGTAGAAGTGGTTTTCGTCTTTGTCGACGACGGTGAGCTTCCACTCGCTCGCGTCAAGCTTTTTGTAGAGCTTGTTCAGCATCAGCGTGCCAGCCGTTCCTCCGCCGAGTATCAGAAGGTTTTTCATTGGATTGATCAACATGTCGCTGCCTAAGACAGCGTGTGATTAGACTCTCCAATGCTACGCGGTTGGCAGTTGTGGATATGTAAATGATGCCTGTACGAGGTCGTGGGCACTCCTATACTCCGAGTGACGGGGATTACCCCACTCGCATGTGGGGGTGATTCGAGCATGCATGCACGGACAATCGTGGAGAGGACGAGGACGGAATCCGATTGTCGGAGCTAACCCTGATCCTCTTTCAATAAGCAGCCCTCCCCGCCATGTGCGAAGAGGGCTGCTTTGTATGTATGTGATCCGCCTACCACGAACGGCCTACCAGTTCGGCACTTGATCTGGTCGAGTAAAAATCACGGAGAGCAGTAGGCGAGCAGACGAGTTCAATGTCCCGCCGGGTCCGCGGCGGGTTAGGATTCGAGAGTGTAGATAATCCGCACGAACAAGCGGATCTACTCGCCCTAGCTCAATAGATGCAATGTGGATAGTCGATGGTTCGATACTCACAGGTCGTCCAGCGCGAGTGAATCCGACTTCCCATGACCACGCGAATGCAGGTGGCGCTTCCGCGTCGCAGGAGCGGCAAAGCCAAGGGTGACGTTCCAGAATCTGGGGTGGTGGGCCGGCAGGAACGTAGGCGGTAACTTCAATCTCTTCTTCGGCGAGTTTGGCAAGGATTGATGCACGCGGTCGCCTGAAGTTGTAGGTAATCAAATCGATGGGCGAGATGCCTGCCAAGTTGTACCCGTGGTATCTCCCGTGACGCGTTGGCCAGCGTGGCCTGCGTTCATCTCGCCAAACGTCGAAGTACTCACTGAGCATCAGGTTGATTTCGAAATGCAAATGTGCACGGGCACGATCCAGCCCGTCGCCAGAGTATCCCAGAATGCCAATTCGATCTCCGCGAAGAACCCGTTCACCTTCACGCACGGTTGTCTCGGCAAGATGGGCGTACAGCGTGTAAAAGGTAGAGCCTTCCCAGATGTGCTCAACGACGATGTAGCGCCCATAATCCGAGCCGTTCGGGCTACTGTTTACGTATACCACCCGCCCGTCATCGATGGAGCGCACTTCATCAAGCGGTTCGCCGTCACCGTCGCGGTAGACAGGAGCAATATCAACTCCCTCATGAAACCGAGTGAAGCGATACCCTGCAGGTGTTGATCTCGCATTTCGAACGTAACCGTAAGTCCCGCCTTCCCACGACCACTCACGCCTGCCCGCTATGAGGCGATCCAGGCCCATATAGAAATACTCGGGCTGCCCGTTGAATACGGCGTCGTTATCGGTGGGAAATTCGAGCGTAATCTGCGGGTATTCGCCGCGACCAGTTGTCCCAACCTGCGCATTAACGGCTTCGGCTGTCCATCCACAGGCAAACCACAGTACTGCCAACAGGCATGCCCTGTAGTACGTGGACCGTTGCATGTGCTCTGCAGAAAGCGCGGGAGAATCGCCCGAGAAAAGGCATAAACGAAGCGCTTGCAGACTAGCGGCAGATCAAAGGAGACGCAAGGGCTGTCTAACATTTCTACCAGGCAACTTCCCCTTAAGAACGCCTTGGTGTGAACCACTTTCACCAGCCACGGGTGACCTACGTGCTCTAAGGCGTAGCCGCCACACGATCGTACTTCGCATGAAGCCAGTCAACAGAGTGAACGTAAGCTACCGTAACGGGCACCTCGGCATGCCAGACGCCATCGAAGATATAGACTTCTCCAGGTTCGGCCTGTACTGTTTCCTCGCCCAGATAGGAGAATGACTGCCGCAACGAGTCGGCCCTGTTTGATATCGGAACGACGATGCTGGAGACGGTCCCTCGGTCGGACAGGCCCATCTCGGTCAACTCCTCGTTGTGCTGACGGTACTGCGCTGATATTTCTGAGCCCGTCCCAATGTTGTCAATTACAATGCGCTGACCCGTTTCGGTGTTCATGTAGACTTCGCCGGGGACCGGATTGTCGTTGGACTGCGGTAGGGCAAATACGGCAGCAACAGCGCCGATGAGCAGGATGATGAAGAGTGTACTACGCATAGAAGAACGACCGGATGAATCACTATCGGTTATCGGCGGGATTCATGAAAACTTGAGTCCAACCTTTTCGTCTACGGTTACAGCGATTTCAATGCCTAACATCCCTCAACGGGCTCTTAGTCGGCAAGAAAGTCTTGCTGGAGCGACAGATGAGCAAACGTATCAATCGGCATTCTTGGACAGTCTCAGATTCATTCAGGTGACTTTACGACAACTGCCTCGAATCTTTCCCCTTTGGCAGTTGAGGAATGCAGCCTCCAGACCCAATCTGGTCACCTAAAAAGGCGCGTCCGCTACGGGTGAGATTGGTGCGGGAGGCTGCGAGCCATCCCCACCACCCCAGCCGCCTTCCGTATCTCCTGACAAATACGTCGTTAGACTCTCAAAGCGGGCGTACTGGTTAATGAACGCGAGTTTCACGTTTCCGACAGGGCCGTTACGCTGCTTGCCGATGATGATTTCCGCCATCCCTTCAGTGGAGTTGCCGTTGTCGTCAACCGTAATTCCATACCGTTCGGCGCGGTAGATGAAGCCGACCACATCGGCGTCTTGCTCGATGGAACCAGACTCGCGGAGATCAGAAAGCTGTGGTCGCTTGTCTCCTCCGCGGGTTTCTACGGCACGAGAAAGCTGACTCAGAGCGATTACCGGAACATCGAGCTCTTTTGCCAAACCTTTCAGCGAGCGACTGATCTGAGCAATTTCCTGTTCGCGGTTTCCGCTCTTGCTCTGCGAGGTGCCGTGCATGAGTTGTAGGTAATCCACAATCACAAGACCGATTTTGTGCTCTGCTTTCAGGCGGCGGCATTTGGCGCGGAGTTCCAGAATGCCAAGCCCGGGCGTGTCGTCGATGAAGATCGGAGCCTCTGCAAGCCGACCGGCTGCGCGTGCGAGTTTGGGCCAATCACTTTCGCTGAGCCGTCCCGTTCTTGCAGCCTGGGCATCAATGCGGGCTTCAGACGTCAGCAAGCGCTGCGCAAGCTGTCCGGCGCTCATTTCCAACGAGAAGATCGCAACCGGCACCGGGTTGTCATGAAGGAAGGCAGCGTTGCGCATCATGGCGAGACTCATCGCCGTCTTTCCCATAGATGGCCGCGCCGCGATGATGATGAGGTCGGAATTCTGCCAACCTCCCGTGAGGTTGTCTAATTGTGTGAATCCACTCGGAACGCCCGTAATGCCGCCTTTAAGGTCGTGCAGATCGTGCAATTTTTGGAATGTGGCTTTTACCACGTCGGCCATCGGAATAGCTCCCCGCCTGAGTTGGCTCTCCGAGATCTGAAAAATCTCCCGCTCTGCATTGTCCAGTAGATCAAATGCGTCCGTTGTAGGGTCATATGCTTGCCCAACCACCGTAGTCATCGTCGTGATGAGCTTCCGCAGCAGGCTTTTCTCGGCGATGATTCGTGCGTGATACTCTACGTTCGCGGCGCTGGCAACACGCGTGGTCAACTCAGAGAGGTAATAACCGCCAATCTGTTCGTAGTCGTCGCGACGCTTGAGTTCTTCTGTGAGCGTTACCAGATCGACCGGGTTGCCGCGTTCAAATAGCCCCTGTATGCCCTCGTAGATCTTCTGATGCCTACCGTCATAGAAGGAATCAGACGGAAGGATTTCAATGGCCCGGGGAATTGCCTCCCGTTCGATGAGCATTGCGCCCAGCACAGACTGCTCCACGTCCATGGCTTGCGGCGGAACCCGCCCCGCTTGTTCATGGAAGGGGACCACGTTTGGCGGCCGCTTTTTGGATTTTGATTGAGTCGGGCCTTCGTCGAAAGAGATCGGCGGTTGGGGAGACTCGTCGTGTTCGGGCATGTAAAAAAGTGATCAGCCGCTGGTCAACTCGTCGAAGCGAGAGCGGAGCAATTGGACATCCTCCCACGTCGGGCGCTTCCAGTGCGGATTTCGCAGGAGCGCAGCCGGGTGGTAGGTAATCATCAGCGGCAAGCCGTGATAGTCGTGGAAAACCCCACGCAATGACGAAAGCGATGTGTTCTTTTGAAGCAGTCCATTTCCGGCTTGTTTCCCAACGGCAAGTAGAATCTTCGGCTTTATCAGCACAATCTGCTTGTACAACATCGGGATGTGCGCGGTTACTTCCTCCGGTTTCGGATCCCGGTTCTTAGGCGGGCGGCTTTTTAGGATGTTGGCGATGTAGACATTGTCTTCGCGTGACAAATCGATCGCGGCGAGGATGTCGTCCAGGAGCTTTCCGGCACGGCCAACGAAGGCCTCGCCACGTTTGTCTTCTTCTGCGCCTGGCGCCTCGCCAATCACCATGAGGTCGGAATTCGGATTGCCAGCGCCTAGAACAGGATTAAGCCTGGTCTCATCAATCGGGACCAGAATGTTGGACGCCAGCCACTCACCGAGTTCGTCCAACGAAGAGATATCATGCAGCGGAGAATCAGCCGGAATGAGCGCTTCTATCCGCTCGTAAGGCGACTGGATTTCGTAGCTCACATCAGTTTCAACTACGTCGTCAAGCGCGGATACCATGTCGTCGTCCTGCGTGGAATAGGTAGAAGATGGCGACTGAACGGCACGCCCATCGGGCTGTGTCGGAAGCTCGTTGAGGAACCTGATCGGCCCAACCAGCTCTCGCTGGAAAGCGAGTAGTCGTCGGGCCTCCTCAAGGGGTTCGGTCACGTCGTAAAGGCTGTAGAAATAATGAACGAGAGAGTGACCGACCACGCTCTTCGCGCCACGTCAGAATGTTAAGGGGTGAGCCTCTCAGTCGCAACGGCACTTCGCGACTGGTTCTGTGAATTACGACTGATCTTCCGATCTTCGTAATGCAACGCGGGTAGAGAGAAGCGCTATCTCTGTCCAGGCTGAGTAGGCTTCGCCCGTCGGATGTAGTCCATCACCGACTACCATTTCCCTTTGCGTTCGGGAGAGTGGTGTGATGTCAGCATAGGCAGCCCCGACAAGTTGCGATTCTTCTCTATTTGCCGCATTGAAAGCATCAATCTCTTTCGCAATGGCAGCGCGATCACGACCATTAGCAAACGGAGTAACGCCCCAATCCGGAATCGAGAGCACCAGAACGCGTGATGCCATTCCACCAGCAAATCCAATCGCGCGATTGAGGAGGTTGCGGAATTGAAGGCGGTACTCTTGAAGGCTCCGCTCGCGGTATTGGTTGTTCACTCCGATCAACAGTGAGGCGAAGTCGTATGGTCCTTTCGGATCGGCTTTGTCGATGC
Source organism: Rubricoccaceae bacterium (assembly GCA_024639085.1). GTDB lineage: Bacteria > Bacteroidota > Rhodothermia > Rhodothermales > Rubricoccaceae > JAHEJB01. The sequence continues at coordinate 17,079 of JAHEJB010000009.1, forward strand.
CAGCGTCAAGCTCATCCGTCGTCCAACCGGTTACGGCAATGAAGTCTGGGTTGGCGAGGGGAATGCCTTCATCTCGCAGCCCTTCTGCCAGCTGAACCGGCCACCTTTCGCTTTCTTCTACGCCTTCTCCGATCGTATAGGAGTCGCCGAGTGCAAGGTACCGGAGCGTCGGCCGAGAACTCATACTATCCGACGATGAGATCGAGCAGTTGACCTGCCAGAGCAACTTTCGTCATTTGGGGAAACTCATGACGAGCGCCATCAGATCCGAAGACGACTACCCGATTCGTGTCCACTCCGAAGCCCGCTCCTTCTTCGTTGGCATGGTTCAGCACAATCCAGTCTAGATTCTTGCGCTCCAGTTTTGCAAGGGCATTCGCTTCTCCGTTCTGGGTTTCCAGCGCGAACCCGACGAGGATTTGCCCGTTTGTTTTGCGCTCGCCAATCGCTGCGAGGACATCCGGCGTACGCTTTAGCTCAAGAACGAGGTCGTCGTCCGTCTTCTTGGCTTTCTGCTCACTGACTGAAGCGGGAGCGTAATCGGCGACGGCGGCAGCTGCTATCACAAAGTCGGCATCGGCGTGTTTGAGTGCTTCTCGATGTAGGTCCTCCGCGCTGACAACATCAATGCGTTTGACTCCCGATGGCGTCGGTAGGGCAACCGGCCCCGCCAACAACACGACATCCGCGCCACGTTTCCTAGCCGCGTTGGCGAGAGCAAATCCCATTGTTCCCGTCGAACCATTCGAGAGGAAGCGAACAGGGTCTATCGCCTCTCGGGTTGGCCCAGCAGTGATCAACACCTTCTTCACTGCCAGCGATTTGTTCGTAGATGCCTGACCATCCAACCATTCGCCGATGAACGCTGCGATGGATTCAGGCTCTGGAAGCCGACCCTCTCCAATCAGTCCGCTGGCGAGTTCTCCGTGTTCGGGATCCAGAATCTCGTAACCAAACGACTTCAGCCGATGCAGATTGGCCTGGGTAGCCGGGTGTTTCCACATATCGTGGTCCATCGCGGGGCAAACGAGAACCTCACAACGGGCGGAAAGCACACACGCAGTCAACATCGAATCGCAATAGCCGCTAGCCAATTTTGCGATAGTGTTCGCAGTCGCGGGAGCGATAATAAGGCCATCCGCCCACAAACCGAGGTCGACATGCTTGGTCCAGCTGCCGTCTTCGCTCTCGGGGAAAACCTCAATCAACACCTCGCGCTTGGCCAGTGTACCGATCGTCAGAGGAGAAATAAACCGCGTCGCGTCCTCCGTCATGATCGGCTGAACCTCGGCCCCAGCCTTCACGAGTTGCCGGATTAGCTCGGCAGCCTTGTACGCTGCAATGCTGCCGGTAATGCCGAGAATGAGCTTCTTTCCGTTCAGTCGAAGATCGGCCATGGCAGTTACTGCAGGTTCAGCAAAAAAATAGGGACAACGCGAGCGCCGTCCCTACAGAATTCAATCAGGCTCAATTAGAGCGCGACACCACCATCCGGACCAGCATTTCTGTAGTAAACCTGGTCGCTTTGTAGCTCTTCAAGGGCGAGGGCGCCTGACTTTGGACGCCGTTCGAACTCAAGCGAGATCTTTAACTGATCCTCGTTCGTCCGGAGTTCTTCGGCAGGCTCGACAAGGCCGAGATCGTCGTAATAGGCCAGTTGGCTATCAAGATCCTCCTTAGTGCGCGATGCAAGTTGGCGGGCACGTCGAGACGTAATGACGACCGTTTCGTAGATGTTGCCGGTCATCTCGGCCAAATTCGTAATGTCGAGAGTTTCGATGTTCTTGGACGCCATTTTGAAATCGTTAAGTAGGGATCAGAAAAGACCGGTTTTGCCTTAGCCGATCAGGAACGTACGGATGTGTGCAATGGTTTCCGAAACAGCCTGCTCAAGGTCGTCATTGACAATGATTTCGTCAAAATCCTCGGCGTGGCTGAGTTCAAAGGCGGCTTTTTTCAGGCGAATTGCTATGTTTTCCGGCGAATCTGAGCCACGTTCAATCAAACGCTCTTCCAGCACTTCCATGGACGGAGGCCGGACAAAAAGTGTCAAGGTTCTTTCGCCATAAAGCCGCTTAACGTTTAGCGCGCCAAGGACATCGATATCAAGTAAAACGGCTTTGTTCCCCGCGTGCCGCTCAAGTTCCTCCTTCAGCGTTCCGTAAAAAAGCCCCGGGTAAACTTCCTCGTACTCAACGAACGCGTCGGCATCGATCTTCGACGTGAACTCTTCATTGCTCAGGAAGAAATAATCGATGCCGTGCTTCTCTCCTTCCCTACGCGGCCTTGTGGTAGCGGAGGTCGAAAAACGAAGCTCATCTACGACTTCCATCACGCGGCGAGCGATGGTTGTTTTTCCTGCACCGCTTGGTGCTGTGAGCACGATGAGCTTCACAATTGGCTCGGCCTGTCAAACAACGTTCTGGACCTGCTCGCGAATTTTCTCCAACTCCTCTTTCATGCGAACGGCACGCTGTGCCATCTCAGAATCGTTTGCCTTCGACGCAATCGTATTGATCTCGCGGTTGAACTCCTGCGCTAGGAAATTTAATCGCCGCCCAACGGCCTCCTCCTCTCTCAAGGCATCGCGGAACTGCGCCAAATGCGAATGCAGTCGGACACACTCCTCGGTTACGTCAAGTTTGTCGGCTAACAAAGCGATTTCGGTTTCGAGTCTATCCTGATTTAGGCGCTCATCCGAAAGTAGTTCGCCGAGGCGATCTCGCAGCTTCTGTTGGGCTTCGGTTACGCGGACAGGTGACCGAGCTTCAACGACTTCAAGATGCCCTTCGATTGTATCGATACGCTCGAGAAGATCGCTGGCCAGCGCTTTTCCCTCTTGTTCGCGCATAGCGTTCAAGCCTTCCAACGCACTTTCCAGCGCTGGTTTTACGGCTTCCCAGGCCTCCGATTGCTCTGCTTCAAGATTCAAATCGGTTGACGTTAGAACTTCAGGGTATCGGAGAATGTGATCAATCGTGATCGGCGAGTCAGAAGGGTCGATGCCCGCCGTACTTCGAAGCTGCTCCATCATTCGTGCAATAGCCTCGGCCTTATCTCCGTCAACGCGATACTCGGCACCTCCGGCTTCTCGTTGTAGATTGAGATTCACGGTCACATTGCCCCGAATCAAGAGCTCTTTGCAGCGAGCTTGTATGGCCGGGTCGAACGCGTTCAGACTGCGAGGTCCGCGCACAGATACCTCTGCAAATCGACCGTTAACGGAACGCACTTCTACGGTGGCTTCAGTGGCGCCGGCGCGGTGAGTTCCGCGTCCGAATCCGGTCATGCTGCGTAACAAGGGCAGTGGTGTTTGCTGTGAATACAACTGCCGAAAGCCAAGCCATCAGCAGAGTTCTTGATCTTGTGCAGAGAGGGATTGGCTTTCGCCCATCCCGAAGTGGGGTCCTGCAGCTGCGAAGACTAGGACTTCGTCCTCGTGAACTCATGGAGCAATCTTCCGAGCAAGCTCGGGATCACTCCATATCGTTCACCGCGCAAAGCGCGTCTTCTTGTTGCGGAGAGAGAGGGATTGGCTTTCGCCCATCCCGAAGTGGGGTCCTGCAACTGCGAAGACTAGGACTTCGTCCTCGTGAACTCATGGAGCAATCTTCCGAGCAAGCTCGGGATCACTCCATATCGTTCACCGCGCAAAGCGCGTCTTCTTGTTGCGGAGAGAGAGGGATTCGAACCCTCGGTACCGGGAACCGGCACACACGCTTTCCAGGCGTGCCCCTTAAGCCACTCGGGCACCTCTCCAAAATTGAACGGCGTAAAACTAGAAGGATAGGGACCCTTGCCGCAATGCAGTCTTGGCAAAATCGGGTTGTCGGGGCCTAGACCGCCATGATGTCCGCTTCTTTCTTCTCCAGCATCTCATCCACTTTGTCCGTGTGGTTGTCGGTATGCTTTTGAAGGCGCTCTTCCGCCTCAAACTTCATGTCCTCGGGCATCTGCTCCTCGTTGTGAAGCTTCTGAAGGTTGTTTCGTGCGTCGCGGCGGACATTGCGGATGGAGATCTTTGCCTCTTCGCCTTTGGCGTGAGCTTGCTTGGCTAGCTCAGTCCGCCGTTCTTCTGTGAGCGGCGGAATAGCGATCCGAATAAGTTCGCCGTCGTTGGTTGGATTAATGCCGAGGTTCGCCGCCTGAATGGCACGCTCGATAGCGCCCAGTTGGGTTTTATCCCACGGCTGAATGACGATCAGATCGTGGGAAGGCGTGCTGATGCTGGCAACCTGGTTTAGGGGCATCATGCTGCCGTACGCATCCACACGAACATCTTCCACCATCGTTGCACTGGCTCTGCCGGCCCGGATGTGTCCCAGTTCTGTAGCCAGGTGTTGCAGCGACTGATCCATCTGGTGGCGTGCGTCCTCAAGAAGGGCTTTAAGTTTTTCGGCGATCATGTCTTGTGGAGATTCAGGGTGTTCAGGATGCGGTTGCTGGAGTTGTCTCTGAAGCCACAACAGCTTCGGATCCGGCCTCCCAGTGGACAAGCGTTCCGACAGGTTCGCCGCGGAGTACGCGGAGCAGGTTGCCGCGTCTGTTCATGTTAAAGACGTGCAATGGAAGGTTGCTTTCGCGAGCTAGCGTGATGGCAGTAAGGTCCATGACTCCAAGTTCGCGAGAAAGCACATCCATGCCTCCTATGGAAGCAAATCGTTCAGCAGTAGGGTCGTTCTCTGGGTCGGAAGTGAAGACACCGTCTACACGGGTGCCCTTCATAATGAGCTCGGCGTCCATTTCTGCCGCGCGGAGGGCAGCGGCCGTGTCGGTCGAAAAGTAGGGATGCCCGGTTCCTGCACCAAAAATGACTACACGGCCTTTTTCAAGGTGGCGAATCGCACGGCGCCTGATAAACGGCTCTGCGATTTCGTTCATATCGATGGCCGAGATGAGCCGCGTGTGCAGGCCCTGTTCTTCAAGCGCATCCTGCAACGCCATTCCATTGATCATGGTGGCGAGCATACCCATGTAATCCGCATGAGCTCGGGATGACATCTGGCTACCTTGAGGAGAGACGCCTCTAAAGATGTTCCCGCCTCCTATAACCAGCGCAATCTCTGCGCCAGCATCCACAGCCTCGCGGATGTCCACGGCGTAGGCGTCCAGGATGTCGTGGTCTATGCCAAACTCTTTATTGCCGAGCAACGCCTCACCGCTGAGTTTGAGCAGAATACGGCGGTATTTGAGCGTGCCGGACACGGCTACCTCGAAAACGGTGGGGCGGAAAGAAAAGCCACGGAAGGTACGTCGGGGCCCCTTCTCCTGACAATTGAGACGGGTTGAAACAAACGTGGGGGCGTGTCGCACGACACGCCCCCACGGAATGAACTCTGATAGCGGCGAGCATTAGTCGCCTAGTGCGAAGCGCACGAACCGCTTCAGTTCGGCGTTGGCGCCTTCAAGCATTTGCTTCACGCTCATCGAGGAATCTTTTACAAAGGGCTGCTCAACAAGAACGTTGTCCTTGAAGTAGCGCTCCAGCTTGCCGGTCGCAATCTTGTCCAGGATCTGTTCGGGTTTGCCTTCGTTGCGCGCGGCCTCACGGCCGATTTCGAATTCTTTCTCCTGAACCTCGGCTGGAACTTCGTCGCGCGTGGCAGCAAGCGGGTTCATGGCAGCAGCCTGCATGGCCACGTCGCGCCCAGTTGCCAGGAGGTCGCCGTCGCCGACCATCTCAACGAGCACACCAAGCTTGGAGCCGGGGTGAACGTAGCCAATCACTTCGCCGCCGTTTGTTGTTTGCACCACGGCTACGCGACGGACATCAATCTTCTCACCAATCTTGCCAGTCATGTCGGTAAGCGCCTGCTCCACGGTACGTCCACCCTCAAAATCGAGAGCCAGAAATGCAGCACGGTCGGAAGGCATTTTCTCTAACGCCAGCGCTGCCATCCGGTCGGCAAACGACACGAAATCATCGTTGCGTGCAACGAAGTCGGTTTCGGAGTTCACTTCAACGATAACGCCAGTTTTACGGTCATCTGTCGTTGCAACAGCCACAACGCCTTCGGAGGCGTCTCGGTCGGCGCGTTTGGCGGCAACCTTCTGGCCCTTAGTACGGAGCAGTTCGATAGCCGTGTCAAAGTCGCCGTCGGCTTCCTGGAGTGCTTTCTTGCAGTCCATCATGCCAACCCCAGTCTGTTCGCGGAGACGCTTAACGTCTTGTGCTGTGATGTTCATTTCGGTACTCAGTTTTGAGATGGAATCAATAACGTGAGGCTTAAACGCAGCAAGGTTCCCCGCGCATCGGCCTCTTGCTCTGTGAAGCGGCGCCTAGGCTTTTGGTTGCTCTGCCGCTTCTTCGGTTGAAGGCTCCTCGACTGCAGCTTCTGCAGCTGGAGCGTTTTCTGTAGCAGGTGTTTCAGGCGTTGCCTCGACAGCTGGAACGGCCTCAGCGGCCGTGGCCTTTTCCTTGGCAGCAGCGGCCTTTCGCTCTTCAGCAATTTCAGCCGCTTCGGCCTTGCGGGTTTCGGCTTCCACCTTGGCCGCTTCGCGTTCGATTTCGCCAGCCTTCGAGCCTTCGCCAATCGCATCGGCGATGACGCGCGTAAAGAGAGCAACCGACTTCATCGCGTCGTCGTTGGCCGGAACCGGGAAATCGACGAGATCGGGGTCGCAATTCGTGTCGATCAGTGCGATAACCGGGATGTTCAATTTGCGCGCTTCGCTTACAGCGATGTGCTCTCGGCGAATGTCTACGACGAAAAGGGCACCCGGCAAACGACTCAAGTCTGCTATGCCGCCAAGTACACGTTCCAGCTTCTCGCGCTCGCGACGGCGCATGAGGCGCTCCTTCTTCTTGAGCTGCGCGTTCGTGCCGTCGGTTTCTTCGCGCTGGATGGTCTCCATGCGGCGGATGCTCTTCCGGATCGTTTGGAAATTGGTGAGCATGCCACCAAGCCAGCGATCTGTGACGTAAGGCATACCTGCACGCTGCGCTTCTGTGCGAACGACTTCCTGGGCCTGTTTCTTGGTACCGACAAAGAGGATTTTCTTCCCACGGGAAGCAAACCGGCTGGCCGCGTTAGCGGCTTCGTCCAACAACGCCTGTGTCTGTTTCAGGTCGATGATGTGTATTCCGTTGCGCTCCATAAAGATGTACGACGACATCTTTGGATTCCAACGGCTTGTTAGGTGACCGAAGTGGGCACCGGAGCGCAAGAGCTCCTCAATAGCAATGCGAGGCATAGGGGTATGGGTTTCTGTTGATTCCGCCCTGGCCGTCTACTGCTACAAACAATCCCGGCGAACCAGGACACACGTCTGAGCATCGAGCCAGGTGTGAGATAGGGCGTTGAACACGAAGCTCGCGGCCCGATACTGCGAAACGATCTAACGCTTCGAGAACTGGAACTTCTTGCGCGCCTTGGGCTGACCTGGCTTCTTGCGCTCCACCATGCGTGGATCACGTGTCAGGTAACCGCCATCGCGGAGAGGACCACGAAGCTCTTCGTCGAACTTGAGAAGTGCACGGGCAATGCCAAGCTGGCATGCTTCAGCCTGTCCGGTAAGGCCACCGCCTTTTGTGTTCACTATCACGTCGAACTTGTCCCGCGTCTCGGTAGCGTCAAGCGGACCGGTAAGCGCCTTCTGGCGCACCTCGGTCGGGAGATACGTTTCGAGCGGCTTCTTGTTAATGGTAATCGTGCCGGAGCCTGGGCGCAGATAGACGCGTGCTACGCTGGTCTTGCGGCGGCCTACGGCCTGATACTGTGTGAGGGTAGCCATATAGAGTTGGGTTACAGTGCCAGCGGTTGAGGTTGCTGCGCTTCATGTGGATGCTCGGTGCCAGCGTAAACCTTCAGCTTTTTGAGCATTTGGCGGCCAAGCCGGTTCTTTGGAAGCATGCCCTTTACGGCGTTCTCAATGATGAACGTTGGCTTCTTCTCGCGGACATCCTTCGGAGTCGTAATAGTTACGCCGCCCGGGTATCCCGAGTGGCGGAAGTATTCCTTGTCTGTCTCCTTGGCACCCGTGAAACGGGCCTTCTCAGCATTGACAACTACGACAAAGTCGCCGGTATCGATGTGAGGCGTGTAGGCTGGCTTATGCTTGCCGCGAAGAACAGCAGCAACTTGCGACGCGAGCCGCCCGACTACCTGATTCTCCGCATCTACGATGTGCCACGCTTGATCGACTTCGCCGACCTTTGCGCTGTACGTCTTGAATGAGTTGTGATCCATGGGAATGGGATAGATCCGGAGGCAAGAACCGATCAATCGAGAGCTCTGTCTCCGTAGTCAATAACGCGCGGCCCAACGTGCTGAAAGACTTGGCCGTGCACCTCGCCATGAACGGCGTGGGTAGAGCTTCAAAAGGTACGGAGCGCTGGTGAAGCAGGCAACGACGCGATCTTCACAAAGCACGTTGTGTCGTGCTGGTTCAACGATTCCTTACGCAAATATGGCATTTTGTACGCACGAACCGTTGTATATCGTTGCAGGTCTATCTTCGGCGTCTAGGGTCATGGTTCGCAATTCACCCCACCGCACGCGTCCATCATCATGAAAACCGAATACACGGAACGGTTAAATGCGCTGGCCTCGCGCCTGCCTTTCCGTGTGAGTGATGTACATGCTGTCAATGATATCTTTCGTCGGTGGCATGGTGAGCGTGGAATGGAGGATCTGGATACGCTGGAGCTTTGGGTCTATTGCCGCACGCAGTTCTACGTATTGGGCAAGCTGGTTCGAGATACGCGGGCGACGTCAAACGATTTCGATAAGCTGTCTTCTGTTGTTTTCAACAAAGTGCGAACGGGCATGGAGACCGTTAGAGAGCCAGATCGTTTTGCCAATTGGGTGAACGTAGTCTGCCGTAATGCCTACGTAAACGAGAGGAAGAAAGAGCGGCCTCACGACGAACTGAATGAGGAAACGTTGCGAGATGAAACCGCGCCGCTTCTTTCGGACGTAGATCGATCCAAGATCTTGCGAGTCGTTGAGCGGGCAATTGACAGACTGCCTCCGTCGCTCTCTGGCGTTGCCCGAATGAGACTTCTTGAAGGCAAGGAATACCAGCACATTGTCGACGTAACAGGTCTTCCTATAGCGAGTGTGCGCACGTACACGGCAAAGGCATTGGCTCGATTGCGCGAAGACTCCGAAGTCCGCGAGATCGCACGAGACATTATTCCTGGTCTATTTAGTACGATTAACGAAGCCGAAAAGCACACGGAGGAGCTAGAACCATGAGCACCGTCAATTCACATTTCCTGTTGGTTACGTTTTTTCGTGAGAACGGTCTAGATGGCTGTTAGTCCCCCGTAGCGTACTGCGCCGGTTACAGGCGCCAATTCTCATGTTGTCCATCCAAGAAAAAATCGTGCTCTACGCCGAACTGCCCGAATCCGAACGAGCAGAAGTAGAGCAATACATTCTCGAGAATCCTGAACTGGAAACGCTTTTTGAGGAGTCAAAAGCGCTCCATGCTTTGCTTGATTCAGCCCAGAGGGAGACCGAGATTGAGCCTGCTCTTCAGCGGCTTACCGCAACGGCTGAGGACCCGATCGCACGTTTTGAGAGACTGACGGCGAAGTCGGCCGTACATGCACCAGACCGAGAAGCGATTGCACGTCAACAGGGTATGCGACTCCTCCGTCCTGTTCGGTTGGCCCTGGCGGCTTGTGTGGCCTTTGTCGCGATCTATGGTGCTCTCGCAATTCTCAGCTGGCAGCTTCAGTCTGATCGTGCACAGCAGGTTGGCCTGCACAACACGGGCGAAGCGTTTGAAGAGATGACCTTCCGCGGCACTGCCGATCCGTCTATTGCAGATGATCTGGACGAAGCGCTGGAGCTACTCGATCAAGCCCGTTCTTCAACGCTTGGCCTGTTTCCGACATACGACGGGGAACAACTGGATACCGCCGCCGAAATAGCCGAGCGGATAGCCACGAATGTTGCTCAGTCCACGATGAAGCGAACTCGCGCCAATTACATTCTCGGCAAGATCCGGATGTACCAGGGCCATGACGAAGAAGCTGCCCAAGCGCTACAAGTTGTTGTCGACAATCAGGGAGAAGGCGCCGAGGATGCGCGCAGGCTGATTGACCTGCTCAACTCGCAGTAGCTAAAGGCATCAAACCGTCCCGCAAGAAGGCAGCGACCTAGCGGGATCTTCGCATCTAGAATAGCGAAGTGGTTCGCGGTGATTCGGCATACTAGCCAATACAAGGGAGTCTTCTGTCAGCTTCAATAAGGCTGGGCGTAGTTCATCGCCCAGGATGTCTCTCAGAACGAGAATGTTGCTGTCAAGTCGCCAGTTGTATCGATAGAGGGTGTCAATGTGATTGTCGAATACAATTTGAGTCGAATCGATGAAGGCTGTACTGTAGAGGTCCCAGGCACCCGTAGTCCAGTCGCCTGTTAGGTCGGCAGGATCAGCCACTTGGCCAAGTGGCTGTTGTTCTCGATCACTAGCACAGCCACTGACAGCTACAACTGCAAGGAGCGCGCTCCGGCAACCCATGCTACTCTACCTATCGATTGTTTCCTAAGCGTAGGTGTTCAGCATCACGGGCATGATGAGCATAAGCATCTCTTCACCGTCCTTCTGGTTGGCCGGCGTAACGACGCCGGCTCTGTTTGGCGATGAGAATTCAAACACGACGTCCTCAGCGTCCACGTTAGATAGCACTTCGGTGAGGTAAACCGAATTGAAGCCGATCTCCATGGGCTCGGCCTGGTACTCGCACAGAACGCGCTCGCGGGCTTCGCTGGCACGCTCAAGGTCTTCGGCAGAAATAGTCAGTTCGTCCGGTTGCAAACTCAAGCGAACCTGATGCGTCATACTCGATGAATAGAGCGCAACGCGCTTCACGGCAGCCAGCATGGCGTCGCGACTGATCGTGAGTGTACGGTCGTTCTCAACCGGGATGACGGCTTCGTAGTTCGGATAGGCTTCGTCGATCATTCGACCGAGGACGCGGGTCACGCCAAAGTCGAACTCTACATATCCGCTTCCGACACGAAGCGAGCAAGAGGTCTCATCCTCGGTCATAGCGCGCGCAGCTAGGTTTATCGCTTTGTCCGGGGCAACGAATTCCAGCGGAGCCGACGACTTGATGCCGTCCATCTGCAGCTTTACGAGGCGATGCCCATCCGTGGCAACGGCGCGTGTGTTCTGCGTGCCGACCTGAAAGAAAACGCCCATCATGGCAGGGCGGTGCGCATCCTTGCTGACGGCGAACGAACTCTTGTCAATTGCGCGCTTGATAGCTGCGGCAGTCGTCTCAATGGTCTGCGCTTCTTCGAGGCTGGGTAACGCAGGGAAGTCGCTGCCATCGTGGCCCACCATCTTGTAGCGCCCCTGATCTGTTGTCAGCTCCACATTGTGCTCTGCATCCGATGTAAACGTGATCGGCAAATCGGGGAGCGCACGCAGCGTATCGAGAAGTCGTTTGGCCGGAACGGCAATCCGACTCTTGGCATCCGTCCCGTTGCTTTCAAACGCAACGGTAAGCTTTTGTATGATTGAGATCTCCAGGTCGGTGGCTGTTAGCATCAATGCGTCGTCGCCATCGCGCTCAAAAAGGATGCTCTCCAGGATAGGAAGCGTGCTCTTGTTCGGGACGGCACCGCCAACAGTGGTAAGGGCCTTGAGCAGCTCGGCGCTCGATACAGTGAATTTCATGTCAGGGAAGGACGCTTGGAGTCGTCAATAAGAATATGTGCTAAACGTTAGTTCGCACGATGCTATCGCGTGTGGAGTTCCAGCTTCTTGCGAATGCCCTCGACCATCTCGCGATAGGAGGGATCTGTGTCATATTGGTCTTCTACACTTTGCACGGCGTGAATCACCGTGGAGTGGTCCCGTCCGCCGAAGTGAAGTCCGATAGTCTTGAGCGAGTGGTTGGTGAGTTGCTTCGAAAAAAACATCGCCACCTGCCTCGCCTGAACGACCTCGCGTTTACGAGTCCGGGCACGAACGAGGTCTTCTGGAATCTTGAGGAAGTCGCAGGCAATGCGCTGGATTTCTTCGACAGTCAAACTGACACCAGCCTCAACGATCAGATCGCGCAAGACCTCACGGGACATGCTCAGATCAATTTCTCCACCGTGTAGGGCTGCATGTGCCTGAAGTCGGATTAGCGCGCCTTCCAACTCGCGGATATTGCTCTTCACATGCGTCGCGATGTAATCGAGCACATCTGGATGAACCTGCGTGCCGGTTTCTTCAGCTAGGCGCCGGAGAATGGCGATGCGGGTTTCGAGCTCCGGCATCTGCACATCCGCAGACAGACCACACTGGAAACGACTCAGCAAACGCTCCTCGATTCCCGCGATGTCCTTCGGTGGACGATCCGCCGACAAGATGATTTGCTTGCCAGCCTGCTGCAACGCATTGAAGACGTGAAAAAATTCCTCTTGCGTTTTCTCCTTTCCGCCAAAGAACTGCACGTCGTCCACGATCAGCAGGTCGATGTTTCGGTACTTCAGGGAGAAGTCTCCGGCCGAATTCGACTTGATGGAGCGGACGAAGTCGCTCGTGAAGCGCTCGCTGGACACATAGGCAATCGACCTGGCTGTGCCATTCTCCAGCGCGTAATTACCGATGGCCTGAATAAGGTGGGTTTTCCCAAGACCAACACCACCGTAAATGAGGAAGGGATTGAAGGCCGTCGCCCCTGGGTTCTGTGCAATCGCCCAGGCGGCGCTTCTCGCGAGTCGGTTGCAGTCACCTTCGATAAAGCGCTCGAACGTATACGTGTTGTTGAGATTCAGAGGTATTTCTTGCTGCTGAATCCCGGGGATAGCGTGAGGATTGGCATCGTATGGGAGCGACCCCGGAATCGGAAACCCGTTTGGTTGCCCGCCGCGTTGTGGCGGCGCGTAGTTCGATGATCCGAATTGGCCGGGCAAACCCGTCACCGAAAGCCGCGATGTATCCATTGTTGGCTGACCGCCAGCAGGATCGCGCGCTGGCAATTGCATAGAGCCTCCGCCTACACGAATACCATCAAATTCAGAATCATCTTTTTCAATAACGATGTCGTAGAAGAGCCTGCCACTTGGCCCGAGCACCTTCGTTATCGTCTTGCGGAGGAGGCCGTGATAGTGCTCCTCAAGCCATTCGTAATAGAAGCGACTTGGAAGCTGAACCGTTAGCTTCGACTCATCGTCTTCCTGGTCTAAAGCGACCGCTCGCAGAGGTTCAAACCAAGTCCTAAAACTCTGGCGGCTGATGTTGTCCCGAATGATGTCGAGACACTCGTTCCAGACCGCTTCTGGTGGGCGGGTCATGGGCAGGTGGCAGGGGCAAAAAGAAGCGAGGAGGTCTACGAAGAGACGCCCTGAGCCCAAAAATGAAAAATCGATTACCGCCGATTATTCACCAAGTTGTCCACATTCACGCGTGAAACATTGGATGAATAGGAAGAATGTTGGCCCCAAACGGCACCGACATTCCGACTTCTCTATCCACGTGTTGTCCACAGCATTGAAAACTGAAGAAAATGCTTGTGTTAAAAGGGACTAGGCTTAAGAAGGTGGTAGAAATTGCACAATTGCAAATCACCACCGAGGGCGAAAGAAAGGCAATGCGCGCCGCTCCAAAACTCTAAGCACCAACTTGTCCACACCTTGTGAACATCCCGCTTTGGTACCGTTGGACGTCGCGTTGAGCCCGTTGTCGGAGGTCAACGACCTTGCCGACGCTCAGATGGTAACAACTACGTAACAGAGGATCAAGGCGACCGGACCGTGAATTTCCAACATCGTGTGCAGACCCTCCAAAGCCTTGCTGTAGAGCCGATTCGCGACGTAGTTTTGCATCGATTTTTTTGGCAGTTCCTTGACCTCTCCGCACTACTGATCCGACGGGCCTGGAATGCTTCTCCCACCATGCTCAGCGTAGACCTCTCACCACTCGACGAAGGCGCTCACGAACTTACGTTCAGCCCGACCGCCGAGGACATCGGGCTCGACCCGGATGTCTTTAGCAAGATCGCTCTTGACCTTCGACTCGACGTTGCCGAGCGGCGCGTGTTGGCGTCGCTTGATGTTCGCGCCGTTGCCACTCTCGAATGCGACCGAACGCTGGTCATGTATCAGCAGCCAGTCCGTGGAGATCATTCGGTGCTCTTTCTTCCTTCAGAACAGATTTCTCCTGACTCTGAAGACGACACCCTTCAGCTCCTCCCCGAAACGGAATCGGAACTCGACCTGACCGATGCAGTACGGGAGACGCTCATGCTCTCACTTCCGCTTCGACGTGTTGCGCCTGAAGCCGAAGACGCGGAGATCACAACCTTCTTCGGAGAGCAGGAGATGCTTGATGGCACACCCGTTGATGATCGGTGGGACGCCTTGCGGAAACTTCGACACGACAATTCTGAATGATTCATTGCCGGCAGGCACTGACTGAACCCAACCCCAGTTATGGCACACCCCAAACGCAGACACTCAAAAGCACGCACGGCCACACGTCGCTCGCAGTACAAAGTGCGCACGCTACCTACAACACATGCGTGTTCAAACTGTGGCAGCGAGAAGCTGCTTCATCGTGCGTGCCCGACGTGCGGACATTATCGTGGCCGTGCCGTTGTAGAGCGCCCGGATTACGTATAGGTGAACCTATTGGCAAGGTGGCTGACTCGGTTCTTTGTGTACCGGCTCAGTATCTTCCCAACGTCTGTCACCCAGGCGGATGGCTTCAGGCCTAACGTTGAAGCCGAGTTAGACTAAACAGCTTCACCCAAGGAACGTCCGCCTATGGCAACCCGAGTGGCCGTTGACGCAATGGGGGGCGATGATGCCCCTGGCGTTGTAATTGAGGGCGCGATACAGGCCGCTCGCGAAGAGCCGGGCCGGATGCACCTCATCTTTTTTGGGCCAGAAGAAATAGTTCGCGCTGAGGTTGGCAAGCACGACACAGCGGGGCTTGGTGTTGATGTTGTTGATGCACCCGAAGTAATTGGGATGGGCGAAAGCCCGAGTGCCGCGCTGAAAACAAAGCCGAACTCGTCTATTCATCTTGGCCTCGGAGCGGTGAAGCAGAGCCATGCGGATGCGTTCGTTTCCGCAGGCAATACGGGAGCCGTGATGGCAGGCGCACTCTTCATCTGTGGGCGACTCCCCGGCGTTCATCGGCCAAGTTTGCCTGGCTACTTTCCGACGCCAACCGGAACGGCCATCGTCGTTGATGTCGGTGCCAATGTGGATGTCAAGCCTGAGCACCTGCTCCAGTTTGCCCACATGGGGTGCATTTTCGCCGAGCGTGTTTTTGGCGTCGATAATCCATCCGTGGCACTTGTCAACGTTGGTGAGGAGCGCGGAAAAGGAACAGAGGTCGTGAAGGAAGCCTACAATCTTCTTGAGTCGGCTGAGGATCTCAACTTCGTCGGCAATGTCGAAGGACGCGACCTCTTCAATCATAAAACAGACGTGGCGGTCTGCGATGGCTTTGTAGGAAACGCCCTTCTCAAACTTGGCGAGAGTTTCGCGACCGTACTTCCCAAGATGATTCGCAACGAAATAGGCAAACAGGGCCTTGATGAAGCTCAGGCTCAGATCGTTGGCCGAGTTCTGAAAGGAGCGCTAGCTCCCTTCAACTATGAAAACTTCGGCGCCGTCCCGTTGCTAGGTGTGGATGGAAATGTGCTCGTTGGCCACGGTGGCTCTACTGCCCGCGCAGTTGAGCAGATGATGTATCGCGCCTGCGAAGTGGTAGAACAGAACCTGGCAGGCAGCATCGCAGCAGCATTGGCCGAGTAGTCGTACGTTTCAGCTAGTTTCCCAAGCACCTCGGTTACACAACGCTTGCCCCTACGGTATCGCATGAATCCAACCGCCGCCATCACCGCCATCGGGCACTATCTCCCGAAAGACCGGCTCACGAACGCCGATCTCGAGAAGATGGTGGACACGAATGACGAGTGGATTAAGTCGCGAACGGGTATTAGCGAGCGACGCATTCTACGCGACCCGAATAAAGCAACAGCGTTCATGGCGTCCGAGGCCGCCAGGGAGCTGCTTGACAAGCGCGGCATCGGCGCGGACGAAATCGAGTGCATCATCGTTGCCACCGTAACGCCGGACATGATGTTTCCGGCGACCGCATGCCTTGTACAGAATGAGATCGGCGCGTCAAAGGCCTGGGGATTTGATCTTTCGGCGGCGTGCAGTGGGTTTTTATACGCCTTGAACGCAGGCGCACGTTTCATCGAGTCTGGAAAGCACAAGAAAGTGCTCGTCATTGGCGCAGACACGATGAGTCGCATCATCGACTACACTGACCGGACGATCTGTGTCCTCTTTGGCGATGGTGCCGGTGCCGTACTCCTCGAACCAACAACCGACGGCGTTGGAATCCTGGATTCGGTAGAGCAGATAGATGGCTCCGGTGGCGACTTCCTCAACATGAAAGCAGGCGGCAGCCTTCACCCTGCCACGCATGAAACCGTCGAAAACCGCTGGCATTTTGCCCGACAGGAGGGCCGACAGGTATTCAAGCATGCTGTGGTTGGAATGGCGGACGCGGCGGCCAACATCATGGAGCGCAATGATCTGACTGCGGACGATGTGAAGTACCTCGTCCCCCATCAGGCCAACCTTCGCATTATCGACGCAACGGCTCGCCGAATGGGAATCAGTAGCGAGAAGGTCATGCTCAACATTCAACGGTACGGTAACACGACCTCGGGAACGATTCCGCTTTGCTTGCACGATTGGGAAGCCAAGCTAAAACGCGACGATAACATCGTTCTCGCAGCTTTCGGCGGTGGTTTCACCTGGGGCGCTACGTACGTGAAGTGGGCGTACGATGGCGCAGCCGTGGCGCGTACGCAAGCCGAGCACGAAGTAGAAGCACAAGCGATTTGACTCAATGAAAACCGCTTTTCTTTTCCCCGGACAAGGATCTCAGAAGCCCGGCATGGGCGCGGACCTTTTCGAATACTTTCCTTCGGCGCGTGGCCTTTTTGAGGAAGCCAACGAAGTGCTCGGGTTTTCGTTGTCGGACATCGTGTTCTCGGATGGCGACGATGCAGCTGAGCAGTTAAAACAGACTGAAATCACACAGCCTGCCCTCTATGTCCATAGCCTCGCGGCGATGTCCGTTCTTGCGGGGAAAGGTTTCCTTCCCGACATGGCGGCGGGTCACAGTCTGGGGGAGTACAGCGCTTTGGCAGCATGCGGAGCGCTTTCGTTTGCAGATGGACTTCGAGCCGTGCGTCGTCGCGGCGAATTGATGGCGCAGGCCGGAGAGATTCGTCCCGGCGCAATGGCTGCTGTTCTTGGGCTTGACGATGACGTACTGGACAAGGTCTGTGCCGATGTTTCAGAAAAAGACGACGTAGTCGTGCCGGCCAATTACAATTCGCCTGGTCAGATCGTGATTTCAGGAGATCGCGATGCAGTAGAGCGTGCGGGCCAAGCTGCAAGCTACGCAGGGGCAAAACGCGTTCTACCTCTTCCCGTGAGCGGTGCCTTTCATTCGCCGTTGATGGCGTACGCGGTAGAAGGACTAGGCGAAGCGCTTGAGTCTCTTGAGATAAACGCGCCTCGGTGCCCTGTCTACCTCAATGTGACAGCCAACGCTACATCCGACCCCGTCGAAATTCGGCAACGTCTTTTAGACCAGTTGACCTCTCCCGTACGTTGGGCGCAGTCGCTCGAGAAGATTCACGCCGACGGCGCTAGCCGGTTTATAGAAGTTGGGACAGGCAACGTGCTTTCCGGTCTCGTCAAGCGGACGCTTGGCCGGGACGTCGAAACCGCACAGGCGGGAACGACGGAAGAAATGGAAAACCTATTGTAGGGACGAATTGCAACGCGTCGCGACAGAACCCTAATACCATGACTCTCGATCTCTCAGGAAAAACGGCCCTTGTAACAGGCGGAACGCGTGGAATCGGCCGCGCCATCGTGGAAGCACTGGCAGACGCCGGGGCGAAGGTGGCGTTTACCTATCGCTCCTCCTCCGAAACGGCTGACGCTCTCAAAACTGAATTGGAAGCCAAAGGCTGCGAATGTTTTGCTATTCAGGGTGACGCCGCTGACGCCGCTCACGCAGATGAGACCGTTCAAGCCGTTATGGGTACGTGGGGTTCGATTGATGTGCTCGTCAACAACGCAGGCATTACGCGCGACACGCTGATGATCCGTATGAGCGAAGAGGACTGGGATGCCGTGCTCGACACGAATCTCAAGAGTGTGTTCAACTTTTGCAAGGCGGCCTATCGCCCGATGATGAAGCAGCGTGGTGGGACCATCATTAACATTTCCTCCGTGGTCGGTGTAACGGGCAACGCTGGGCAGGCGAACTATGCAGCGTCAAAAGCGGGGATGATTGGTTTCACGAAGAGCCTTGCCCGTGAACTCGGCGGGCGCGGCGTTCGCGCCAATGTGGTAGCACCCGGCTACATCGCTACGGACATGACATCCGACCTCAGCGACGACGTGAAGGAAGCAATGTCATCCACTATCCCACTGAAGCGACTCGGCAATCCGGAAGACATTGCCGCCGCCGTGGCCTTCCTTGCTTCCGACGCCGCGACATACATCACGGGCCACACACTGCATGTGGATGGCGGCATGGCGATGTAACGGAAGAGCGTTGCCGGTAATCGTACGTCGGAACCCTGTCCATCCCCTCTTGATGCGCCACCTCGTCTTTCTTCTCTGCCTGGCTGCCGGTGCCGCGGACGCCCAACTCGTTGCCGAGGCAGATTCCTGGCCGACCGCAGGAACTCAGGCCGGTACGAGCATCTCCACGCTTCAAGGTGGGGCGGTACTTCTGGGAGCTGCGTTTGGCGCGGTCAGTGGGGGGCTACTGGCGTCCAGCGTCGATTCAGCAACTTTTACCCTCGTTAGCTACCCTATCATAACTGCTGCTGGCGCGTACGCTGCGGGTCGGCTTGTGAGGGCCGAAGGAACCCTTTTCGGAGCGTTGGCTGGTGGCGTGGTCGGTGCACTACCAGGTTACTTGATCATTCTCGTCGACGAATCGTCGGACGATGCCCTATTCAACATATCCTTTTCGGGGGTGATGGTCTTTCTAATCGGACCGCCCATTGGCGCTGCCCTCGGATATTATGTGGTCCCCCGCTTGCTGGCCGGGCCGAACGATGAACTAGTCCCAGGTGCTTCTCTCCGGATTCAGTTCTGACGGAGAACTCCTGCTGAAACCCACATCATACGAGACTATCAGTATCGGTAAACGGTTAGCTTGAGGGTCTATCGATTTATCAACGCACGTGTCCTACTCCTCCGTTATCGACCTCACTGCTCAGGGACAGAAAGAGCAGAAGAGAGACCTCCCCGCCTACCAGCCGTTTCCGGCACCTGATCCGGAGCTTCCGGAAACAACGGCTGATGCGCTGCCCGAGAACCTCAAAGCCGGATTGAAGGCCATGGGTTGGCCGGGTCTCATGCCCGTTCAGGCCACAGCCATCCCGTACATGCTGGCCGGGCAAGACCTCATTGTCCAGTCTCGGACGGGAAGTGGGAAGACGGGCGCCTTCATGCTGCCGTTACTGGAGAGCCTTGATGCGGGCGAGAAAGGCACGCAAGCGCTGGTACTTTGCCCAACCCGTGAGCTCGCCAAACAGATCCTCGGTGAGTTCGACCGAATGAACAGCGGATTGCCGCAAGAGCATCGTATTCGTACGATCGCGGTCTATGGCGGAACAGCCTACGGTCCGCAGATCGACGCCTTCAAGGCGGGCGCACAGCTCGTGGTCGGCACGCCGGGCCGCATCCTAGACCATCTCCAGCGTGGGGCATTGAAGCTCGACAAACTCCGCACGCTCATCCTCGACGAAGCGGACGAGATGCTTTCGATGGGCTTCTACCCGGACATGAAGAAGCTCAAGCGGTATCTCCCGGACAAACGCGGCGGCTGCATGTTCTCGGCTACGATGCCCTATGCCGTGCAACGCATCGGGCGCGAATTCCTCAAGGAACCCGGCTTCTTAACGCTCTCCGGCGGCACCATCCACGTGGACATTATGAGCCACAGGGCCTACCTCGTGGATCCGATGGCGAAGGATCGGACGCTCGTAAAGCTAATCGAGATGGAGAATCCGGAGTCCGCGATTGTCTTTACTAATACGAAGCGGGAGGTTGAGTATCTCGCCACGTTCCTATCGAACTACGGGATCGACGCCGCAGGCATCTCATCTGACCTTTCGCAAAAGGCACGCGAGAAAGTGATGGGTCGCCTTCGCAAAGGCAACCTCCGCATCCTCGTGGCAACCGATGTGGCTGCGCGTGGCATCGACGTGTCGGATCTAAGTCACGTTTTTCAGTACGACGTTCCGCAGGACAAGGAGTACTACATTCACCGCGCCGGGCGAACGGCCAGGGCCGGAAAGAGCGGCGTGGCCATCAGTTTTGTAACCGCCTCAGACAGGAAGGATCTGAAGGAAATCGAACGCAAATACGAGATCGACATGGAATGGAGAGACGTCCCGACGGACGAAGAAGCGTCCGCGCGCGTAGGTGAGCGCCTCATCAATCTTCTCGAAGACGAATACCGCGAACTCTCCAACCTCGAACGCGAGCGCATCGCCCGGTTCCTGCCGGTCGTGAAAATGCTTGTTAAGGAAGGAGAACCGGAAATCCTCGCCATGCTGCTGGAAGAGGCCTACGAAGAGAGCCTGCACAATCCGCCGCCGACACCGAAAAAGGACAATAGCAAGAAGGGAAAAAGCAAAAAGGACGGATGAAGCGGCTCCTACTTATCGCATGTGTTCTGGCCTTTGCGGGATCCGCGATGGCGCAGGAAGCGGATTCAACCAGTTTCGACCCAACCGGGCATTTCCGAGTTTACACGGGAGAAGGTCAAGTGGCGCAATTGGACGATATCGTTGCGCGAATGGGAGGCGTCTATGTCGTTTTCCTTGGCGAACGCCACGACGATCCAACGGCTCACGCGCTGCAGCTGTCTTTGCTGCAGGCGGCGCAGCACGAATACCGAGAAACCAGACGAGTTGTGCTGGGGATGGAAATGTTTGAAAGTGACGTCCAGCCCGTGCTGAATGAATACCTCTCGGGACATATTCGCGAGATTGATTTTCTGAAAGCGGCGCGACCGTGGGGCAACTACGAAACGGACTATAGGCCTCTCGTCGAGTTTGCAAAGGAGTATGGCGTGGATGTCGTCGGCACGAATGCGCCCGCCCGCTATGTAAGCCTGGCTCGTCGACGTGGATTAACAGCGCTCGATAGCTTGATGAGTTCGTGGCTCACCCTGCCACACGATCTGCCGATCACGGGAATCAGCCATCTGATTGCCCCTCCATCTTCGACCTATGAAGCCAAGTTCAAAGCAGAAATGGAGGAAATGGGAGCTCACGGTGGGATGCCGGGGATGCCAAGCGTGGAGGATATGCTGGTTGCCCAAAATCTCCGTGACGCCACGATGGCGTTCTGGATCAAGCGGAATCTGGGGACTCCTCCCACCCTGCTTCTGCACGTGAACGGTTCGTTTCACAGTGCAAACTGGCTCGGCATCCCAGAACATCTCATGCCCGAACTGGCCGCGGTCCCCATGCTGGTTGTCACGATGATTCCTTCAGAAGACATCAACACACCGCCCGAGCCGTCAGACGATGACTTCATCATTCTGACGGATGAAGGAGAAATCCGGGGAGATTGACGAGGTTCCGTAGCCAGGGCTATCGATTAAGAATTACGGAGAACGCAAGATCTTTTCCATCTTGCGCCCTCTGGCCAGCTCGTCCACCAGTTTGTCCAGGTATCTGGCCTGTCTCGTCAACGGCGTCTCGATGTCTTCGATTCGATAGCCACAGATCACGCCCGTGATCATATGTGCGCTTGGGTTGATGGTGGCCTCAGCAAAGAACTGTTCAAACGTTGCCTTCTGTTCGATCAGGCGCTGTAGACGGGCCTCGTCGAAGCCGGTCAGCCAGGAAATGACCTGGTGGAGTTCTTCCACGGTTCGACCCTTTTTCTCAACCTTCGTGACGTAGTGCGGATAGACGGAGGCGAATGTCAGTTTCGCAACGCGTTCGTCATGTTCCTTTGTGGTCGTCGGCATGGTTGTGTAGTCGTTTACGCAGTAAGGCGGCTGAGAGAAGCAAGATCAGCGATGGCGACAGGACGATGCAAGCCCGCAGTGCCCTTCGTACAGTGCAGAGGGGGGTTTTGCTGCCCTGTCCCCCAACCTTCGTTTATTCGAAGAACACGCTGAAATTTACGCCTTGTCGCATCGGAGGCAGGAGGATGGCTTGGCCCGTGTGCCAACGGGTCCACCACACTCCCACCCGCGCTATCTTTCGACCTTTCCCAACAAACCCCTTCCCACAGATGATTCGCTTTGTAGCGCAGGGATTGCTCTGTTTGTCAATGTTGACGAGCGCTTGCCGGATAGAACCGAGGAACGAGCTACCGCCGCTCTCCCCCACCGCAACAACCGATGGTCTGACCACACCGGAGGACTCCCTTCTTCTGGACAAGCTGGCCCAGTACACGACGGTCCGGCTAGAAGCCGATTTGTCAGGGCTGTCGGATTCCACACAGCAGATGATCCCGCTGCTTATTGAAGCAGCCAAAGCGATGGACGAAGTATTCCGCTATCAAGCCTACGGCGATCTGGATTCGCTGCTGGCGACGCTTCCAACAGAGGCCGCGAGGCGGTATGTGCACATAAATTATGGTCCATGGGACCGGCTGGATGGGAATGCGCCGTTCCTCGAAGGGTTTGGCGAGAAGCCCGCTGGCGCCAACCTGTATCCGCATGACCTCACGACCGAGGCACTTCTTCAGGCCGCGGACGCCTACCCCGACCAGAACCTGACAAGTTTGTACACGCTGGTCCGCCGAGAGAATGGACGATTGCGCGGAATTCCCTACCACCAAGCATTTAGCGAGCAACATCAGCGCGCGGCGAGTTACCTCCGGCAGGCGTCGGAGTTCGCGCAGGATTCTCTGCTTAAGAACTACCTCGTGCTCCGGGCAGAGGCGCTCGAGACGGACGATTATCAGCCAAGCGACCTGGCGTGGATGGACATGCGGGATAACCCGATTGACATCGTCATCGGCCCGATTGAGACCTACGAAGATGCATTAACAGGCTACAAGGCTGCGCATGAGGCATACGTCCTCATCAAAGATCTGGAATGGAGCGGACGACTTCAACGGTTCGCTCGACTTCTACCTTCCCTCCAGGAAGGATTACCCGTGGACGCTGCATACAAAGCCGAATCGCCGGGGACCGACGCAGATCTAGGCGCCTACGACGCGGTTTACTACGCGGGCGATTCCAACGCGGGATCAAAAACCATTGCTATCAATCTCCCGAACGACGAAGAGGTTCAGCTCCAAAAAGGCTCACGACGGTTGCAACTCAAAAACGTGATGCGGGCCAAGTTCGACCGCATTCTGATTCCAATCGCAGAGACGCTGATCGCCGAAGATCAGCAGCGACACATTACGTTCGACGCCTTCTTCGGCAACACGATGTTCCACGAAGTGGCGCACGGTTTGGGCATCAAAAACACGATTACGGACAATGGAACCGTGCGTGAGGCTCTTCGGGATCAGGCTTCCGCGTTAGAGGAGGGCAAAGCGGATGTCCTCGGATTGTACATGATCCAGAGCCTGATTGAACGCGGCGAATGGGAAGGCGACATCATGGACCATTACGTGACCTTCGTGGCCTCCATCTTCCGCTCCATCCGTTTTGGCGCATCAAGCGCGCACGGCCGGGCAAACCTGATCCGGTTCAATTTCTTCCGTGAGATAGGCGCAATTGAGGCTACCGAGGACGGTCGCTGGCGTGTCGTTCCAGAGAAGATGGCGGAGGCTGTGGACGGCCTATCCAATCGCATCCTCACGCTACAGGGCGACGGCGACTATGACCTGGTCCAGGCCTTTGTAGGTCAGTACGGCGTAATGAGCGATGAACTGCAGGGCAGCCTCGATGCGGTAAACGACGCTGGCATTCCTGTAGATATCGTCTTCGAGCAGGGCGTCGAAGTTCTGGGTCTGGCTCCTCGTGAAGCTGAATAAACAAAAGGGCGATCCTGACAAGTCAGGATCGCCCCAAGCCGAGTAGTCAGGCTGAGCGCAGGAATCCACGCCGTGGTGGTTACCCAGACGCCTCGGATGCTTTTCCATTGCGCATTTCATCGACGGACAACGACCCTGCGCCCGTAATCATCAGGGCCAGAAATCCGGCGATGTACAGCAGGTTGACTTCGATGCCCGGCGGCTGGTTCATAAAGAAGAAGCCGTTCGCCCAATGGAACGAGAACATGGCGCCGAGCATAACGGCGATAAGGATTACGCTGACGATTGGCACAAACGCACCCGCGACTAATGCTAGTCCACCTGCCGTTTCAATGGCGGCTACAAGTGGTCCCATGAGTCCGGGGGCGGGAATGCCAAGTGTTTCGAAAAAGCTAGAGGTGTTTTCGATTCCTCCGGTGAACTTCGTAATACCGTGTGCTGCCATTGATCCGCCAAGGATCAGGCGCAGAGGGAGAGCTGCATAGCCCTTAAG
>JAHEJB010000083.1:0-4425 GCA_024639085.1 Rubricoccaceae bacterium
CGGCCTTCGTTTATCGGCCAGACCCCCACGTAGAACTCATGCCGAACGTCGTAATCTCCAAAGTGGAGGGCGTTGACACCGAGCTACTCGGTCGCTTCACCGTCCACGTCAAGTTCTAACCCTCACACCCGATCAAGGCACGATTGTGCCAAAAGACCACAAAACCATGAAACTTTTCAATTTCCTTACTGGCGACCGTCCACCGCTCGTAGACCAGAGCATTACCGATATGGGCAAGATGCTCTCTATGGCGGGTGAGATGTTCGCAGCGGCAACCGCCGAGCTGTTGGAGAACGAGCCAATCTCGTTTGACATTCGGGCCAAAGACGAAGAAATCAACTTGCTCGAGCAAAAGGTCCGCCGTGCCGTGTTGGAGCACATGGCCATTGATCCACGCGACGAACTCACGCTAAGCCTACTTATCCTTTCCGTGGTGCAGGACGGCGAGCGTGCAGGCGACCTCGCCAAGGCCATATGGCGAGCGAGCGAGCTGGCCGATTCGCCGCGAATGGGCCCACATGTGGAAGCGCTTCGAGTTATTCGGGATCGTGTGCAGGCCATGTTCCCTCAGGCACAGACAGCGTTTGTTGATGCTGACGCCGATGCTGCACGTGTTGTGATGGTTGAACATGATTCGCTCAAGTCCGAATTCAAGAGCTACCTGAAAGCAGTGGCATCGTCCGACGACCTGTCGGTCAACCATGCGGTCGTTCTGGCGATTTGTGCACGGATGATCGGTCGTGTGTCTTCCCACCTCTCCAACATCATCTCGTCGGTAGCCATGCCGTTCGACCAGATTCGCCGCTCGCCCACTTTTGGCGACGACGAATAAGTCCACGGCCTTCTAGACTTTTAGCCACACGATTTCATGTTGACACCGCCACCAGCGCAAAAGGCTCAATCGCCTATGGCGCTCATCCTGCGGATCCTCGCCCTTCTCGGCGTCCTGTTCGTCTTCTTTGTTAGCCTTGAGCTGATGGGCGGGGGGTTCAAGTTGATGGGCGCTGACTTCGCCGAAAACCTGCTGGCGACGACGAGCAACCCGCTTATCGCGCTTTTTACGGGGATTCTGGCTACGACACTCGTTCAGTCGTCTTCCACGGTAACCACACTTACGGTTGGGCTTGTAGCATCCGGTTTGCTGAATGTCCCCTCGGCGATCCCCGTTATCATGGGAGCCAATATCGGAACGACGGTAACGAACACTATCGTGTCGATGGGGCACATCACACGGCCCGAAGAATTCCGTCGCGCGATGGCCGGAGCTACTGTCCATGACTTCTTTAACTGGATGGCAGTGATCGTTCTGCTTCCGCTGGAACTGCTTTTTGGCATCCTCTCGAAGCCTGCCGCGGCACTAACAAGCGGGATGGCTGGTGTTGGGGGTACGGAGTTACTAAGCCCCTTGAAGGCAATCACCAAGCCCGTCTCCGGCATGATCAAGGAGCTGCTTTTTGAGAATGGGGTTGTAGTCTTGCTTGTCGGGTTAGCGATGTTGTTCCTGGCGTTACGATACTTGGTAGTGATTCTCAAGGCTTTGATTCTTGGGCGGGCGGAAGGCTTTATGCACCGCTACATATTTGGCAAACCCATACTGGCCATGCTTGCAGGCGTACTGCTGACGATTCTTGTTCAATCGTCGTCAGTTACCACCTCGCTGGTTATCCCACTCGTTGGGGCCGGTATCGTTACGGTTCGGCAGATCTTCCCCTATACGTTGGGCGCTAACGTCGGAACAACGATTACAGCGCTTCTCGCTGCCCTGGCCTTTTCCGCAGGCGCTGGACCAGAGGAGATAGAGGCCGCCAAATCCGGACTCACGATAGCGTTTGTACACGTGATGTTCAACATCGTTGGGATCGTTCTGATCTTCCCGATTCCGTTCCTCCGTGAGATCCCGATTCGTCTGTCTGAATTCGTTGGTGACCTGGCCTACAAGAACCGTATGTACGCAATTGTGTACCTAGTCGGGTTGTTCTATGGCCTGCCGCTGTTGCTGTATTTCATTTTCTAAACAGCGCTGTTCATGTAACGAGGCCGGCTCCATAGTAGGAGTCGGCCTCGTTCTGTTTAGCACGGAATTGGAACCTAAAGTGCGACAACGGTAACTGATTCCATCCTATCACCGCCTTCGATGGAATCAACCACCTCCATGCCTTCGACGACTTTGCCGAAGACCGTGTGGCGGTTGTCGAGGTGGGGCTGAGGGCCGTGTGTGATGAAGAACTGGCTGCCGTTCGTATTCGGTCCCGCGTTCGCCATGGATATGACGCCGCGTTCGTGGCGGAGGGTGTTGCCTGTGAACTCGTCCTCAAACTTGTAGCCCGGTCCGCCCGTGCCAGTGCCTTGTGGGCAGCCGCCCTGGACCATAAAGTTGTCGATCACGCGGTGGAAGAGGAGGCCATCGTAATAGCCGTCCTGTGCCAGAAACACAAAGTTGTTGACGGTTTTCGGCGCCTGGGACGGAAAGAGATCAAGGACGATATCGCCCTGATTGGTTGAGATTGTGGCCCGGTACAACTTGTCCGGGTCGATCTGCATGGCGGGAGGTGAGGGGTATTGCTTCATGGTGTGTGGCAAAGGTGAAGTGTTGTGAATATCGATATTTGAAAAGGACTTACAGTCGCGTTGGGAATACCTGGCGATGCGGGATCCGCCATTCACTCCTGATACTCTTCCCGTCTCACATCAATCCCTGCCCCAGCCAGCTTGCCTTCGAGGTTTTCGTATCCACGGTCGAGGTGGTAGACACGGAGGACGTGGGTTTCGCCTTCGGCAATGAGTCCCGCGAGAACGAGCGAGACACTTGCGCGAAGGTCCGTGCTCATCACGTTCGTGCCCTGGAGAGCCGTTCCATTCTTGCCCTGAACCATTACAACATGGTCGTCCACGCGGCAGGCGGCACCCATGCGGTTTAGCTCCGGAATGTGCTTAAAACGGTCTGAATAGACCGTTTCCGTGATGCTCGACGCGCCGTTGGCCTGAGTCATCATCACGCTCCACTGCGCCTGGAGGTCGGTCGGGAAGCCTGGGTACGGAGACGTAGTGATTGAAACGGGCTGGATGGTTTCCACGCCCGTAACCGTAACGGTATCTCCGTCAATTTCAAACGGGACGCCCGTCTTCCGAAAGGCATTCAAAAAATCGTCGCCAAGGTGGTCGGGCTCTGCGCCTGTGATGACGAGCTCTTCTCCCGCTGGCGTCGCGATGGCTGCAGCAATCATGTACGTGCCCAGTTCGATACGGTCCGGGCAGTTGTTGAACTCTACAGGACTCAGCTTGTCCACGCCTTCGATGGTAATGGTCGTTGTTCCAAGTCCGCTCACCTTCGCGCCCATCGCCTGAAGCATCTCGCCAAATACTACTACGTCAGGTTCGGCGGCGGCGTTATCAAGAACCGTTGTTCCGTTCGCCGTGGAAGCCGCCAACATTACATTGATCGTCGCGCCAACGGAAGACGGCTCAAACCGGATGTGGGCCCCGTGCAAACCGCCCTCGGGGGCTTCAGCAACCACGTAACCCTGGTCCATTTCAATATTTGCGCCGAGAGCTTCCATCCCTTTCAGGTGGAGATCCACGGGACGAGGCCCCCAGGCACACCCGCCGGGAAGCGATACGCGCGCCTGTCCGCAACGACCAAGGAGCGCCCCGAGCATGTAAAACGACGCCCGCATTTGCTTGACAAGGTCGTAGGGCGCCTCAAAGTGGTTGATGCTCGAAGCATCCACGACCAACGTATCGGGCGTGTTTGCGTCAAAGTCTGGTCTGAACTCGACCCGTGCGCCGGTTACACGCAACACATTCGCAAACGTGTACACGTCCTGCAAGACGGGCATATTGTGGATCGTCGATACGCCGTCGCCGAGAAGCGCCGCCGCCATGAGGGGCAGCGCCGTGTTCTTGGAGCCGCCGACGTGCAGCCGACCCCTGAGCGGATTGCCGCCTTTGATTACAAGTTTGTCCATGAAATGAGATGTACGGAAGGGATCCGAAGTTAGACTTCAGGGCACGGACTGGCGAGCGCAGGTTTCCGGATTCCTGCTGGTAGCTTCGGTGTACCGCTGGATAAACAAACAACGCCTGTCTTGCGCACCGTTTACCTGGACAACGCCGCCACAACGCCGCTCGCCCCTGAGGTATTGGAGGCGATGCGTCCGTACCTCACGGAGCACTTTGGCAATGCGTCGTCGGTGCATGCTTTGGGGCGGAAAGTAAAGGTGGCTTTGGAAGATGCGCGAGATCGCGTGGCGACGGTCCTAAACTGCGAACCTGCCGAAGTCATCTTTACGAGCGGCGGAACGGAGTCGGACAATGCTGCGATTCGTGGAGCCCTTCGTGCCTCGGAGAGGAAAGGCCTGATCACATCAGCGGTAGAACACGAGGCTGTTCTAAG
Organism: Rubricoccaceae bacterium; assembly: GCA_024639085.1. Lineage (GTDB taxonomy): Bacteria > Bacteroidota > Rhodothermia > Rhodothermales > Rubricoccaceae > JAHEJB01. The sequence continues at coordinate 4,394 of JAHEJB010000083.1, forward strand.
GACGGCGGAAGCATTAGCAGCGGAGGGAGAGG
>JAHEJB010000083.1:4525-12412 GCA_024639085.1 Rubricoccaceae bacterium
TCCATCCGAATCCTGCCCCAGTCGCGCCGCACATATTGAACGTCTCATTTCCGCCAGTCAACGGTCGAACCGTCGACGGCGAGATGCTACTTCTCGGTCTCGATGTGGCCGGCGTCTTCGTCAGTAGCGGAAGCGCCTGCACGAGCGGCGCCATCGAACCGAGTCATGTGTTGTTGGCTATGGGCGTGGAACCTGAGACTGCTGCTGCGACCGTGCGGTTTTCGCTGGGGAAGGAAACGATCGCGACCGACATCGATTTCGCCGTCGAGCAATTGCAGGCCGTAGTCAAGCGTCTCAGTTCATTCTAGGGTTATCTGGAAACGTGGACAGCAGGGCGTACTCGCCGCCGAGCCTGCGGAGGATCTCCCGCCACAGTTCATCGTCGCCCTCAGCAAAAACCAGCGAATCCGTCGCAGAGAGGACGATCCAGCCGCCTTCGTCAATCTCGTCCCGCAACTGTTCTGCACCCCATCCGGAGTAGCCCAGGAAAAACCGGGCCTGCCGCGCGTCGAGGCGCTGGGATTCGACGCCCTCCAGCAGCGACTCAAGGTCGCCACCCCACCAGATGTCTTCTGCGACCTTTAGTGCTCCCTCAATCTCTTCCCCAAAAGGATGCAGGAAATGCAGCGTGTCGGGCTGCACAGGTCCGCCGACGCCAAGTTGCAAGCCTTCCGGCAATTTTAACCCGGATACCTCCGAAAGCTGCATTGGCGACGGCTTGTTCAGAACCAGTCCGAAAGAACCCTCATCCGTGTGCTCACACAACAGGATTACTGACCGCTTAAAGTTCGGGTCAGCCATGGGAGGTTCAGCAACGAGGAGGGCGCCGGCGGCGAGGACGTCCATGGAATTGGAGTGAGTTAGACGAGCATCATCGCAAGTCCGGCAACGAGAGGCACGCGAAGATTGTCGTTGATTGGAATGGTGAGGGCTTCAAGAATGGTCGCAGCCACGACGCCAATTCCGAGTTGGAAAAATATTAGTGGCGCATAGCCAAGTGAGTTTAGCCAAACCGTTGCCGTCAATGGAAGCGTCGCTAAGAAGGCAGTCAGAAGAAAAGCGACGGAGCCCTCCCAAGACTTGTCTGAGTTCGGTAGTCGATGGTTACCGAAACGCCGCCCGACAATGGCGGCGGCTGCGTCGCCAATTATCAGCATGATCAGGGCTGCCGCTGCGATGGGTTCGGGGAATAGCACCGCGCACAATGCAGCCGACACGCACATCCACGTGGCGCCATTTAGGACTAAACGGTCGCCCAAAGCAGGAAGCTCCGTTGGCCGCATGAGCGACTGGAACGTGTTCCTCACGATCCGATTGACCCAAGCAAGCCTCTGTCGGGCAATATCAGCCAACACGCAAAAAATCGCGAGCGGAATCAAAATCCACAGAGCTGCAGGCCGTCCGAGAAGCAAGAGGCCAATTGGCATGGCCAGCGCAGGCAGATGGATGGCCTTCCGCCTGAGTTCTGCTGAGTAGGGCAATAAAGTTGTGTTCACGCTCTGGAAACAAAAAAGGGAAGCTACGTGGTTCCAGTACCTCACGCTTCCGCCCAACAGTTGGTAACCAATCATGCGCATCCTTTTCGGCCTCCTTGCAACACTCCTGGTTATGTCTGCCTGCCAAACGCCTGATGCCAACGGCGAGTACGCTGACCGAATGAACCAGGAACACGCGGATGACACGCCGATTTCTTCTGCAGCAACAGCGGGAACAGACACGCTGGATGTAACCGGAGAGGATGTCGTGTACGCTACGGTGAATGGCACCGAGGTTACGGGCTACCTTGTTCGTCCTGATAACGTGGAGGGACCGCTACCTGGCGTCATCGTCATTCAGGAGTGGTGGGGTTTGAACGATAACATTCGCGCGATGGCGGAAAAGATTGCCGCCCTTGGATACACAGCACTCGCCGTCGATTTATACAATGGCCAAGTTGCCACGACGCCCGAGGAAGCCTCCCGATTCATGGGTGAGGCTATGGAAAATCAGGCCGCATTGACTCAGAACGTCACCCAGGCGTACGCCTACCTCACGGGAGAGCACGACGCACTAAAGGTCGGTTCGATTGGATGGTGCTTCGGCGGAGGCTGGTCACTAAGAACTGCCATTGCGCTGCCAGAAGAACTGGATGCGGCGGTAATCTATTACGGCCAACTCGACACAGACCCTGAGCACCTCGAACCACTTCAGATGCCAATTCTAGGGTTGTTTGGGCAAGATGATGCAGGCATCCCGGAGGAGCAAGTCCTGGAGTTCGCGACTGTGCTTGATGAGCTTGGAAAGGATGCAGACATCACGATCTATCCGAATGCAGATCACGCCTTCGCCAATCCATCTGGTGGGCGCTACAATGAGGAAGCTGCTGAGGACGCCTGGAGCAGGGTTGTTGCCTTCTTCGCCGCGAACCTCAACTAGGCTGCCAACACGCTGTCTATTTCATTTCTAAATTTCCGCGTGGCCTTTTCTGGGTTATCAGCCATGGTGACCGCGCTCATCACAGCTACGCCATAGGCACCTGCCTCCAGTACGGATTGGACCCGCTCCACAGTGATTCCGCCAATCGCGATGACAGGGATTGGCGCTGAGCGGCATACTTCAGCAAGGCCATCGAGGCCCTTCACGGGGGCAGGGTCCTTTTTGGATGACGTGGGGAAGACGGGGCCGAATCCAATGTAATCTGCGCCTTCGCGGACAGCCTCGTGTGCCTGTTCAACGTTTGTGCAGGTTGCCCCGATCAATTGAGTAGGCCCGTCGTGGAGATCGACGATCGTGCGGGCCATTTCGATAGGCAGATCCTCATGCCCGAGGTGAACGCCATCGGCGCCGACCGCCAACGCCAAGTCCAGATGGTCATCCACAATGAACTGGACCACCGAGTCGCGGCACACGGCTGCAGCTTTCATAAGCATGGCCAGCTTGTCCCGAACAGATCCCTGTTTCTGTCTAAATTGGACCGCATCTGCACCTCCATCGCTGGCAAATCGGGCCAACTGCGCATGGCTGTAGCGTTGTTGCAGGCTCGTGTCTGTTAGTAGGTGAAGTCGGCCGACGTGCATAAAAGGTGGGGTCAAAGCAGTCGTACGCTGACGACCACGTTTTGTGTTCGTTCGAACGATCTTTTGCGCGGTTTCCACGTTTCGAGGGCCATGGACTGATCCGTATACTCTCCAGCCATTTAGGGCCACCACATTTCTCTGTCCATGCATCGTTCAGGCGTACAGCTTCGCACTCTTCTGTGTGTGACCATGCTCTGTTTGAGTGCGCTGGGGGCTTCAGCGCAAGACCTAGTGCGCTTCGAACATATTTCGGTGGACGAGGGCCTGACCCAGAACGAAGTGTCGGCGGCATTGCAGGACAGCATGGGGTTCCTCTGGATAGGCACGCCGGATGGATTGAATCGCTACGATGGCTACGAATTCGCGGTCTTCCAGTTCGACCCGACGGATCCGACATCCATCTCTGACAACCGAATCACGTCGCTGCTCGAGACATCCAATGGAACGCTGTGGGTAGGCACCGCCGATGGACTCAATCGTTACGATCCCGAAATGGTCGCGTTCACGGCGTACCGCAGCGAGCGTCGTGATGAGGCCTCGCTGTTATCGAATCGGGTTTCCGCTTTGCAGGAAGATGCGGCCGGCAGGATGTGGATAGGCCACGCCGACCCGGATGATCCTTCCGTTGGTGGCGTGAGCATCCTGGACCCCCACTCCGGGCAGATTGATCGCTATCCGCTTTCTGCTGAAGGCGACGAGGCGGTTCCAGTCTACGCCCTGGCGATAGGACAGGACGGAGTCATGTGGGTTGGTACAGCAGCCGGGTTGTACCGCTGGGACCAGTCGAACAACTCGTTCTCGTTGCTTCAACACGATCCGAATGACCCAAATAGCCTGGCCGGTAACGATGTTCGGGAGCTCCTTTTGGATGCGGACGGACAGCTCTGGATCGGGTTCTGGGGGCAGGGGCTCGACTGCTACAATCCTATTTCTGGTGAAGTGCAGCACCACGAGCCTGGGCCGACTGGCGTTGAACTCACGTCGGGATACATCACCGCCATTGCACAGACTAGAGATGGTTTACTCTGGGTTGGAACAGCAAATCCGGATGGGGCTCAAAGTGCCTCTCTGCATCGCTACGATTTCAAAACGTTCGCTCGCTTTGCTCATGACCCCAACATTGCTACGACGCTCGGTTCGGGAACCGTTCGTGCCATTGTAGAAGATCACGCACATGTTCTTTGGGTAGGAACGGATCTGGGTGGGCTGAGTCTGTTCGACCAGATAACAAAGCCCATCCCGCATTTCTTTCCGATCGATGGCGTGCCATCTGGATTGTCATCGCCCATCGTCACTTCTTTTTTGGAGGAGGGCAAAGAAACGATCTGGGTTGGGACGGCAGAAGGCCTGGAACGCTTCGACCGGTTCAACGGAATTTTTCGGCACTTTCGTCATCGCTCAGGGTCCTCCAATTCACTAAGCGACGACTATGTCACAGCGCTGGTAGCTTGGGGAAGTGATTCGATGTGGGTTGGAACACGGAACGGATTGAACCTATTCCGTCGGTCAACGGGCACCTTTCAGCGGTACCTGTACGAGAGTGGGTCAGAAAACCAAACCGGCGAGGGATCAATCCGGGCTCTCTACGCAGACCATGCTCGCAACCAACTCTGGATAGGCGCAGGTCACGGCCTCGAACGGATGGATGTGACGTCGGGCCAGATCACACACGTCCACGGCGATTCCGACAATACCTCCGAGTTCAGTAGCGATGAGATAGTCGGACTTTACACGTCAGAAGCACGACCAAACACGCTGTGGGTCGGCACAGAAAACGGTTTGAATAGTGTTGATCTGGAGACAGGGGCAATTGCGAAGTACGAGGCGAACGCTCGGAGTCCATCAGCTCTGAGCCATCGCCATGTGACGGCCATCACGACACTTCCAGCGGATTCGAACGCTGTTTGGGTTGGTACGCTGGCAGGTGGGCTGAATCGGCTTGACCTCGGAACGGGGAAGTTCACCCGCTTCACGCGGCGTAACAGTGCGCTTCCGGGAAATACGATATATGGCATCCAACCCGATGATGACGGCTTCCTGTGGATTGCCACAAACCGTGGCCTCGTTTGCTTCAATCCAATTCTTCCTGATGAGGTTCGGATTTACGACGTGGACTCGGGCGTACAGTCGCGGCAGTTTAATGTGGGCGCGTCCTACAGGACGCCACGCGGCGAAATAGCCCTGGGCGGTGTCAACGGGTTCAACATCTTCTCGCCAACTGGTTTCAGGGATAGCCCATACACACCCAAAGTGGTGCTGACAGGTTATCGTGTCGACGGGCGTCCTCAGCTCGTAGCCCCCGAAGCCATCATGCGAGCAGAGCAAATCGTACTTTCCCACGATCAGAATGACGTCGCTTTCGATTTTGTAGGGCTGCATTTCGCCCGGCCTGACAGAAATCGCTACCGGGTCCGTCTGGATGAAAGCTCAGGTGACTCGTCCGAATGGCGAGACCTAGGCACTCAACGAACGGCTACCTACGCCAATCTTCGACCAGGGCGATATACGTTCTACATCCAGGCCGCCAACAGCGATGGAGTTTGGAGCGAAGTCTCCGCAAGCGTGCAGATGCAGATACGTCCACCTTGGTGGCAAACATGGTGGTTCAGGATATTTGCCTTGGTTTCCACCGTCGCTATCGCCGTCTTTGTTTACAAACGTCGCATCCGGTTGATTGCCGAACGAAACCGCGAGTTGGAGGGTTTGGTTGCCGAGCGTACGGGAGAGCTGGAGCAGCAAACGACGGCCCTTGAATCGAAGAACGACCAGCTGGAAGCCACGTTAGGGCAACTACGAACCGCCCAGACACGGCTTGTTCAGGCGGAAAAACTGGCATCGCTTGGTCGCGTGACGGCAGGCGTTGCCCACGAAATCAAGAACCCGCTCAACTTCGTCAACAACTTTGCGCAGCTCTCGGAAGAGCTGACGGAAGAACTGCGAACGGAACTGGCGTCATCGTCAGACCGATCCGTCGGCGACGTTCTGGACGAACTGAACCCAATCCTCGGCGACCTCGCTCTGAACGCGGCGAAGATCGCGGAACACGGCAAGCGCGCCGATGGAATCGTGAAAAGCATGCTGCTCCATGCAAGGGGTACCAGCGGCGATCCCGAACCTACCAGCCTACACACGCTACTGGACGAAACGATTGATCTGATCGTCCACAGCGGCGGGGGAGACGGCGTACCGGTGAACATCGAGCGCGACTATGACGAGCGAATCGGGGACGTGTCCATTGTTCGGCAGGCTATTGGTCGAGTCGTTCTCAATCTGTTGGAAAACGCTGTTTACGCTATTCACACCTATGCTTCGCCTGAAGCCGACTACGTTCCAACGATCACACTACGAACTGGCGATCTGGGCCAGAACTTTCAGATCGTAGTGGAAGACAACGGGCCTGGCATTCCAGAGGACGTTCGCGTTCATTTGTTCGAGCCTTTTTTCACCACCAAACCGACCGGCGACGGAACGGGGCTGGGTCTCTCACTTGCCCACGATATCATTCACAGTCACCACGGCGAAATCACCGCAAGCAGCGAGCCAGAGCAGGGGACAAGCTTCACGATCGTTCTTCCCAAAATCGTTGAATCGATTGAAGGCGCGGACTGATCGAGTCGGCTGGGTACAACTTTTGGCGGCTTGACCCGCACGAAGGTTCGCGGCTATCCCGTACCTTCCGGTCCTCACGCAACTCTTCCCCATGTCAGAGCCACTAAAAGCTCTCGTTGTTGACGACGAGCCGGACGTACAGCTACTCTTTTCGCAGCGATTCCGTAGAGAAACGCGGAAAGGGCTTGTGCAGCTAACCTTCGCTCAATCTGGCCAGGAGGCTCTCGATGCACTGAAAACAGAGGCAGCAGATGTGGTGCTGGTTCTCTCGGACATCAACATGCCGGGGATGACGGGCCTTGAACTCCTTCGTGAAATAAAGTCGGACTACCCAGAACTGCGGGTGATGATGGTGACGGCGTACGACGACGCCACAATGCAGGAGGAAGCGTTCAGCCACGGCGCCGAAGGCTACCTGACCAAGCCGATCGATTTCACGGAGCTGAAGAGAGACGTGTTCGCGCTCGAAGCCTGAGCCTCTTCACGAAGTTTCCGGCTCCAAAAGGTTCGGGCGGGGCAATCGCGGCCCGTATATTGGCGGCCTTCCGTGAATTGCGGAGCCCGGCTGGGTAGCTCAGGTGGTAGAGCAATGGACTGAAAATCCATGTGTCGGCGGTTCGAGTCCGCCCCCAGCCACCGATTGATTTTCGTGTGATTGAAAAAAGGGTGAGTGCGGCATCGACGTACATCTGGGCCTGCTCACTTCCGTAGATTGCATGTCTGCCTGGTTCGGTAGTTCAGTTGGTTAGAACGCCGGCCTGTCACGCCGGAGGTCGCGGGTTCGAGTCCCGTCCGAACCGCCCAGGCTAGCCCCTGAGCCCGTTGGCTCGGGGGCTTTTTTGTTAAGGGGATTGTGCCTCCAACACCGGATAGTTTTGAAGTCGCCGTGCCATCTGGTCGCCATTCAAAAGTACCTGTTCCGAGTTCTCAAGAACGCCTACTTGCTGCAGAGCAACGATTCTCACTTCCCTAACACATTCTTCTGGCAATGCTGCCACGCTGCGTTACGAGTTGGTAGATGTAGGAATTGACGGGCAGGCCGCGTGTGTTGTAGACAACCTCGTACGTCCCAGCTTCGTAGGTGCCGTTCAACAGTACACGCACTTTGCGACCCGCTATGTCGTAAACAGTCAGGCTGACCTGTGTGGACTCCGGTAGTCCAAAGCGTATGGTGGCGGATGTTTTCAACTGGTAAGTGGCGTGGCTTCCAATCGTGTTGGAT
>JAHEJB010000084.1 GCA_024639085.1 Rubricoccaceae bacterium
CCCTCTATGCACTGCCGGGCCTGCTCGAAAGCATTGCGAACGAGTCCCATCCCGCCTAACTCACCCACGATGTAGATGTCGGGCACGTTCGTTTCGTAGTTCTCCTGAACGCGTGGGAGCTCTACGCCACGCACGGCGGTGCCAAACACAAGGGAAATGGCATCGGTGGGGCAGGCCCGTTCACACATCCCGTGGCCCACGCAGCGAGCCGGAGCAATGGCTTCCGCCTGTCCACCAATCATCGCGAGCACATCACCTTCCGGGCAAACAGAAACGCACGCAGCACAGCCAGAACACAAGCCGGGATCGACAACGGGATGAATAGAGACTGGTTCGTTAAGCCCGTACGTTCTAGCCTGTTTCTTTGCTACGAGTGCATTTTCCTCCATCCGTTTCCGCTTCAGCAGAAACGGTACGATGGTGATCGCCGCAAGAAGGAGCCCGACGCCCCAGATAATCAACGTATCCATCAGAACCGATACCAGATCGCCGAATAAAGGCGCGTGCTCGATATCCTGTCGCCAAATGAGGCGCTCGCCTGAAGCGTCAGGGCCAGGCCAGATCTAAGTGGGACCTGAAGCATCGCATCCAGACCATGCGTGACGAGTGCGTCGGTACCGAGCAAGGGCGATTGCTGATAGCGATATCCAATACGGCCGTACGTAGATCCGAAGCTCTTTGTGATGCCGGCTCCCCCGTAAATACCACGCTGGGTTTCGCCAAGATTCTCATTCTGCCACATGGTTCCGTTCACAGAGAGCCCAACGCCCGTCGATGGAATGCGAGGAATGCTTATTCCTCCGCCAACTGTCAGCGTGTTTGGTCGCCCTTCCGTCATTGCGTTGGCAACATCAGCCCGAACCGAAACGCCGGGCAAGGGGCCTTCTCGAAGCGAAACCGTCACTCCACCGCCAACCCGTGTGCTTCGCGACAGGAGGCTTTGATTGTCGCCATACAAAAGATATGGGCGTCTGCTGATGGCTGAGGCGCGGAGCCTGACACCACGAGAAGCAGTTACTGTAACGCGCCCGCCGAGGCGTGAGAGAAGCCAGTCTCCGGTTTCGGGATCCTGGTCGGCCAATGCCTCAGCCGAAGCGCGAAAGTTGCCGGCGAAGATCCGTTGCTCGATGCCAGCGAACGTTCGCGTCTGCAAATTGTCCGATTGCGGGATGATCTGTCCGCCGAGAATCGTTCCATCGAAACGGAGGTCTTCACGTTCGAAGGCTGCATGTCCGAACACCGTGTACTTAGCGAAATCTGTCGTCGGGGCCTCGTTACTTCGATCCGGTTGAAAACCGGCGGCAACGCCAAATCCTCTCTCTCTGCCGCCAACGTGGAGTTTCAGCCCGTCCCAGTAGCCACTGAAGCGATCATATGAATTGTAAAACCGACCAGCGGTAACCTCGAGTGGGATTTCATCGAAGCTCTTCTCCAGGCTCAGGTCGTAAACACGAAGATCCACTTCTTCGCTGAACGGTGTCGGGTCCGCGTAGCGGTAAGCGGCTCGCGCGCGCGTATTCAGACTCAAGCCACCAGGCAGATTGTCGATCTGAGTTCGAAGGAGTGCGAAAGGCGTCGCATATGTTCTGCTTACGCCTGGGCCCGTACCCGTTGACGTGCTCGACATCAGGCTGTTCACCCCAATCTGAATACGTCCTGATACGCGCGGAGCGGAGTAATTTCGCTGGGGCGCATCATCTTCGCCCAGGGTAAGGATGGACGGTCGATCTGTTTCTATTGGAGTAGGTGGCAACTCGATTGGGTCAGGTTCTGCCACCGTCATCGTCAGCGTCAGACGATCGCCTATCGTGACGGAGAAAGGCGCATCCGAAAACCCTAGCACGGCCCGGTCGGCCGTAGCGCTGACCACAACCATGTCGCCGAGTCGCACGCCAACGCGATGAACCTCTAGCGTATCTCTGGCGACTAGGCCATTGTCCGTTCCTGACGACACATACACTGTCTGCCCCGCGATGAACGTCACAACAGTTTCAACCGAGATCACCTCCTGCGCCATCGTCGGGAAGCTAACTAGTGCTACGAGCAGGATCAGAGAACGGCGCATCAGTCAGAAAAATTGAAGTCTCTTTCGCCATCCGGGTGGCACGAGTAGCACGCGTTGCTTTCGTAAACATAGCCGGGTACGTTGTCGTGTCGATCGTCCGTGTCCGGTTGATTGTGTTCGTGACAGTCGATGCACGAGAAGACCATGAAATCACTTGGATTCGTATGGCAGTCCTGGCACGCCACCCATACTCCTTGATGTCGTCCGGAATAGATGGGGAAGATCGGGTCATGGTCAAAATTGTCTTCCCACGAATCCGTTGTGTGACAATCAAGACAAGTTGCAGGGAAACCAGGGTGAGCCTGGTTGGCATCATCCTCGTGACACGTAAAGCAATCGTCGGGGCCAGACGGGTCCCAAATCAGTTCAAAGCCGGGCAGCAGGTGGCACGAAGAGCAATCCAGAGGGATATGTGCGCCGAAGAGCGGGAAGCCCGTCTGAGTGCCATGGTCGAACGCCGCTCCTGCCCATGAATCGACCGTGTGGCAATCGATGCAAGTTGTTGGGAAACCAGTATGCGCTTGGTTTCCGTCCTCTTCGTGACATGTTAGGCAGTCATCAGCGCTGGAAGGTTCCCAAATCAGTTCGAGGCCTGGCAGCATGTGACAGGATGAACAATCAAGTGCCGTGTGCGCTCCGAGAAGTGGGAATCCAGTTTGCGCGACGTGATCAAACGTTCCACCTTCCCAAGAATCGCTTGCATGACAATCAATGCAGGTCGTTGGAAAGCCAGGGTGGGCCTGGTTTGCATCGTCTTCGTGGCAAGTGAAGCAGTCGTTCGACCCGGAAGGGTCCCAGATCAACTCAAAGCCAGGCAAAACGTGGCAGGACGAACAATCAAGAGGCAAGTGGACTCCCACGAGTGGAAATCCCGTCGCTTCGTGATTGAATTGAGCATCCTCCCACGTATCCACCGTGTGGCAGTCGAGGCAGTTAGTGGGAAGCTCCGGGTGTTCATTCTGATGATCGTCTTCGTGGCATGTAAAACAATCGTCCTGGTTTTCTGGAATCCAGATCGGCGTATTGTCCGGCCCTGTGTGGCAGGCCGAGCAATCTAGACTGATGTGAGCGCCAACCAGCGCAAAACCGGTTACGCTGTGGTCAAAGCTGCCCGCATCCCACGAATCTATTCCGTGGCAGTCAAGGCAGGTTGTCGGAAATTCGGGATGCGCATCTTGGTGGTCATCTTCGTGACACGCAACGCAGTCGCTCTGCGAGGCGGGGTCCCCGGGCACGGAGAAATCTGGGTTGCTGTGGCAAGACGCGCAGTCCAAGTTCAAGTGGGCTCCAATGAGGTTGAAGCCTCCAGAGACTGCTACGTGATCAATTACGGCACCTACCCAGGTATCTACCGTGTGGCACTGAAGGCAATCCGTCGGCAGATTGGCGGCAGCATGATCCAGCACGCTCGTTGTGCCTGTTGCGTTGTAATCGTCTTCGTGACACGTAAAGCAGTCGTTCTGATCCGCCGGATCAAAGATCGGCTCCAGGTCTCCTGGATTGTGGCAAGCCGAGCAGTCAAGTGACATGTGGGCTCCTTCCAGACCGAAGCCGCCGGATATAGAGGCGTGGTTGAAAGCGGTCGCGCCAGAGAAAGCCAGGGTGTTGTGGCACGCGTCACAGGATTCGGGAAAACCTGCCGCAACGTGATCCACGGCGCTTTGCGCTGTAGCGTTGTAATCGGCTTCGTGGCACGAGAAACACGTCGGATCGAGCGGAGCGAACGCTCCATCGAATTCATCCGTATGGCACGACTCGCATGAGATCTGGAGGTGCGAGCCCGTTAGCGGGAAGGTCGTGGCCGCATGGATCTCCAGCCCTTCAACGAGATGGAAGTCCTGCGTGGTATGACAATCCTGACAGTCGCTTCCAAGCTGCCCCTGATGGACATCGAGGTGGCAGGAGGAACAAGCGTCGGGTTCCAGGTCAGGTCGATCGAACCGGAGGTCATGATGGCACGACCGGCATTCGGCCTGGCCGTGCCGCCCCGTCATCGCGAAGCGCGTGTCTTCCGTGTGGTTGAAGTCGAGCGGATCACGGAGTGGCGTCCAACCTTCAGCGGTATGGCAAGCCTCGCAGGCGATGTCTATGTCGCCATGCGGATTAGCCAGCAAGCCGATATCAAACTTGTTAGATCGAACCTTCTCTCCACCCAGCAAGGGGAAGACAATTGCAGGACTTGGCGCTGGCTTCGACAACTCGACTGTGGCCTTAGGAAACAGACGCTTACCGGTCGCATCGACCGGAATTGCGACAGCGCATACCAAAGCGAAGAGCATTGCGGCCCTAACCGTCCCGCCACCCAGGTGCACTCTGTGTTTCATCATTCCTGGTGACAATCGACACATGCCATGCCGAGAGGCTTGAATCTAATGAATGTATCGCCCAGATCGTCGATTTCAGAAGTATGACAGGCCCCACATGCCACATTTACGTGCGCTCCTTCTAGAATGAATCTCGTCCGGCTATTGTGGTCAAAGCCTGAAATGGTAAACGCTTCCGCGTCGTGGCACGAATCGCAACTCTCACCCTCAAATTGCCCGCGGTGCGGATCGTCTTCGGTGTGGCAGGACATGCAGGTGTTCTCCAGCCCCTGGAACCGGCGCACCTCGCGTCCATCGGGCCGAATCTCCGTGGTATGGCAACTGCCACAATCCAACGCCAAGTGAGCGCCCAACAATGGGAATCCGGTTTGACTGTGATCGAAGGTGGCGAGGTCCCAGTCCATGGTGTTATGGCACTCCCCGCAACGGGTAACACCTAACGGATCAGCAAATTCGTCTTCGTGAGGGTTCAGCTCTGCATGGCACGATTCGCACGCCTGATTAACATCGAATACGGGTGCGGTGTTTTCAGCTGACGTATGGCACGCGGTGCAGGGAGTTACAAGGTGTCCTCCCGAAAGCGGAAAATCAGTTTCGGCGTGGCGAGCGAAGTCGAACGACGTGGGCGTCCAGCCATCCTGGCCGTGGCAGTTGTCGCAAACAGGGCCGCCTTCCACAGCAACCAGTTGGCCATCGTGGTAATCCTGATGGCAACTCTGGCAGTCATCAGCCTGGACGGCAGGGAAAGAGACGTCCGCGCCTCCACTCAATAACGTAATTCGAATCTCATCGTCGCTCCGCGCGGGTTGGACGTGACACGTCGAACAATCAAGTTGCAGGTGTGCGCCGACAAGCGCATAGCCCGTATGCGCTTCGTGATTGAAGCGAGATGCGTCAAATGTTTGGCTCATGCGCTGCCAGGATTGCGTGGTATGGCAGGTTGCACAATCCGTACCGAAATCGCCGCCGTGTTCGTCCTCGTGGCATGTTTCGCACGTTGCAAACTCGGTTCCCGAAAATTGCTGATCTGGACCGGAGCCGGGGTGGCAACTCACACATTCAATCTGCTCATGAGAGCCTGTAAGAGGGAACTCTGTCCGATCGTGGTTGAAATTGGGTGCGGAATTCCACGTTTGCGGCGTATGGCAAGAACCACAGCTCTGATCGCCGAATTGGGTCCCGTGTGGGTCTTCATCGTCATGGCAGGAGGCGCACGAATCGCTGGTGCCGCGAAATCGTGCAGCACCCTGGCTGGCGGAGCCGTGGCAACTCGCGCACGAAGTGCGCGCATGCTGCCCGATTAGTGCAAATCCTGTCGCTCCGTGATCGAAGTTCTGCACCCCGGACCAAGTGTTCGTGTTGTGGCATGACCCGCAGTTCCTTGAATTGAGCCGTTGGCTGTGAGGGCTCTCACGACTGTGGCACGACGCGCACGAGGAAGACGTATTGGCAAAACGGGCAGCACCCTGGCTGGCGTCTCCGTGGCAACTGGCACAGGTCGCACGAGCATGTTGCCCAGTTAGCGCAAATCCGGTAACTGCGTGATCGAAGTCGGACACATCGCTCCACGATGCTGGCGAATGGCAGGCATCGCACTCCTGACCTTGAAACGCGCTGCCGTGCGGATCATCGTCATCGTGGCATTGGGCGCATTCATCGGGAAGGCCGAGGAACGTTTGCCCAAGTCTTCCTGCGCGTCCCTTGAACTGACGAACAGCGGGGTCTGTGATGGTTGATGCATTGTGGCAGCTTCGGCATGTAAGGTTTCGGTGTCGCCCGATGAGGCGGAAGCCCGTGTCGTTATGGTTGAATGAGCCTGTCGCCAGCCGAACAGGGTCGAATTGCCGACCAAAGTGATCCTTGTGGCATGTTCCGCACTGTCGACTGAGGTTCGCATGTAGTCCGGTTCCACGATTTATGCGCGTGCGTAGCGGCGTATGACAACTCAGGCATTTAGAGGGCGAGATGCCTCTCTGGCCAATCTCGTGGCAATTCGTGCAATTGCGAATTCCCTCGAGCGAAGCATGAACAGCCGTCAGATCTCCAGGCGATATGAGTTGCGCGCGCACGTTTTGCGCAGTGAGCACCACCATCAGCAGCAGGCCTGCACGCAGCCAATGGGCTCTATGGTGCCCCACGCGTTTCACTGTCCTGCGATCACGGGTTGGTAGCCGTTATCATCTAATGGAATCGGCGGATGTTCTGATGGAAGCGGCGTTGAGGCGTTATCAGGTTGTCCGGCTGGATTAGTCTGATTCGACGCGGGCGCTGAACGAAGCACCACCAGTTGCTCCAGAGATGCGGAGGCTTGGGCGGCAAGGTGGGCGTCATCGGTTTGGGCTTGAACTAGCAGCCAGACCTCCTGCGCTTCATCGTATTGGCCTTGGTTCGCGTGGATGGCTCCCAGATTGTACAATGCGGAAGGGTCGCTTGGGAACTGCGCCAGCATTCGCGTCATGGCTCCCTCCGCATCCTGCCATTGCCCCAATTCGGAGTAACAGAGTGCAACGTCTAGATGGGCCTGTCTGTGTTCTGGGGCTATGGTCAAGAGTCGTTCATACGCCGCAGCAGCTTCCACCATTTGATGTCCATCCTGATAAAGACGCGCCAGTTCAATCAGTTTCGAGGTGTCGGAGGGGGCGGCGTCAACTTCCGCCTTTAATGCCATCAGGCGCGCGTGGTAGGTTGGATCAACATTATCAGCCGACGGCTGAACATCCTCAATCACGTCCGACGTGATCTGTTGCGGTTGGTCATCCGACCGTGAGAAGAAGACGATTGCAACCAGAATCAGGAATGCGCCTCCGATAACGAGCGTTACGATGAGAGGTGAGGGCTTCATTTCTTACGAGCTAGGAAGGCTGAGTCAGGAGGTCCATGCATATCCGAATGCAATAGCCACGCCAATATGGACCAGAAGGATGAGGGCCATCACGATTGCTAGCGGAAGGTGGAACGTGTGCCAGTAGCGGAACAGCCTTCCGAAAGGTTCGAGCAGGACGCGTTGCTGGGTTAGACGCCGGTACTGTTTGCCGAGATCAGCGAGCCGATGCTGCGCAGCAGGATCGACTCCGGCCGCGGCGAGAACGCCTCGCAAATGCCTTGCCTGCTTGCGCCCGGCCAGATCAAAGCGGGCTGCGAGAAAAAGCGACTTAAACAGCCCGGCCGATTCTGCGGGCAAGGCCAGCTCCGCGTCAATCAGGGAAGCGGATGCGGCGGGGAGAGAGGCTTTCAATTCGCCGACCAACGCTTCCTGAGAAGTCTCAATCTCACGCATTGTGTAAAACTGGCCATTCAGCGACTTCGGAATACGGACGTAGACGTACCGCCCAACAACGCCACTCAGCACGACGAGCACCATACTCCAAAAGGCTATGGACACCAGCCCTCCCACTTTGAACGAGGTGTGCAGCATCACCAGAAACGGGCCGAGCGTGCACAAGAAAATGTGGAACGAGAGCCAGTGGCGTAGCTTCCCGAGACCTTGCAGACGCTTCCAGCGCTTCCTCAGCATGTAACTGAAGACTCCAAATGCGATCATCAGCGTGCCCGCGATGGCTGTTCTGTTTCCTACCAGCCCCGTTGGTTTGAAGAGGTCATGGTCCGGACTGTAGGCGCGCTCGTGCATCGGGAGCACGTAATAATCCAGCCCCCAGAGCAGATGAAAACCGGCGACTATAACCCACGTGATCCCGAGTGTCGCGTGATAGGCATAGACCCAGCGCTCCGTTGGCTTTCGAATGATCGGCGGTGGAGTTGCCCGTACCGCCCCTTCAATTCGGGTCGGGACATCCGTTGTGGCGGGGGACATCAGCAATGGGGAAGGCAAGACTGTCGACGATACTACAATTCCCAGATTCCGGCAATCAGTGGAGCTAAGTGATTTAGAAAAGAATGTAGAAGTGGAATTCGGGGTTGATGTAGGGGTATCCCTGAAGTACTCCGAACCTTTAAAGGGTGATCTTTAACGCCAAGACTAGGTACACCGTTTATGGGGTAACATCGCGATCTACTATGCCCCAAAGGCCCAGTTTGACTTGAAACACAGTAGCTATTTGTTCGGCCTTGTGTTTCATTCGGTCTGCTGCCTCTCCCTCAAAATGCCTGTCGACAGAAGTGGAGAACCGCGCCAACCACTGATCGAAGTTAGCAGCCTCAAGCCCCTGCAAGCGCGCATGAGGATCAAAAGGTCGTCCGTGATATTCGCCAGTGTGAAACAGGATGGACGACCAGAATGATATCATCTTCGGGAGGTGAGCGTCCCAGTCTACATCGGCGAAGAAGCGGCCCAGGTTGGGGTCTTCAGCGATGTCTCCGTAGAAGTTGCGGACGATCACCTCTATGTCTGCAGAGGATTGAACATCCGGTTTTGCATGAGTTACGCTTGACATAGCCAGTTGACTGGGAAGATCTACTTGTCCCGGTTCGTTGTATCCGTCGCACCTAGCATGATCAGAAGCATCTTCATGTCGCCCGTTGGGTGTACGCTGTGCGGGATGTTTGCCGGCAGGTGGATGTAATCGCCTTTCGAAAGTTGATACGCTTCGTTACCAACGCCAATCTGCGCCGAGCCTTCTTGCACAATGAGAAGTGCTTCGAATCGCGTTTCGTGTTCGTCCAGATACTCGCCTTCAGCAAACGAGAAGTGCGTTACCGAGCCAGAAGGCGTCTTCAGGAGCATCTTGCTTACGATGCTTTGAGGCGGTGCCTTTGGCAGATTACGGAGCGATTGCGCCCCGAGTTCAGTCGGTTGCGTAGGCATAGTTAATCCACAATAACAAGGGCGCAGGCCCACCGAGAGTCCGGCGGCCTGCGTCGTCCATGTCGTCACCCTTCAACGTGCATGATTCCGGTCATGGTCATGTAGTGGCCAGGGAAGGTGCAGATGTACGTGTAGTCGCCTGGTGTGCTCGGGGCCGTAAAGGTGACCTCAACGGTTTCACCCGGCGCAGACATCGGGGTATGGGCTATGATGTCATCCAGATTGGTGGCCGGGATGTAATCCGTATCAACGGCACGCATGGACGCCTGGCCTACGGCATTCGCGTCGGCTCCCATCTGAAGGACAACAACGTTGTGGCTCATCGCAGGGTTATCGGCTGTGTTATTGAAGGTGATGTGGACCGTCTGTCCGGCGGACACTGTGAACTCCTTTTGCTCGAATTGCATCTCGTTGCCGATGGGCGTCATCGCCATCTCAAACGTTGGCCCGGCAAAGGAGACGTTGGGTTCAGGAGCAGGTGCTGGCTGCTCGGTCGTTGGTTCAGGTGTTGTGGTTGCCGGTTCATCGCCGCCGCCGCATGCGGCGAAAAAGAAAGCGGCAATTAGCAGCGTCGCGAATTTCAGTGGTGTGGTTGTCATGTTTGAGAACGTGTTGGTGTCGTGGATGATGATCAGAAATCTTTCCGGACGAACCGTCGATACGCCAGAAAGAGAGGAATAAGTGCCCAAAGTAGGAGCGCGGAAAGAGCCAGAACTGATCCGATCCCATTTCCGAAAAACTTTTCAAACGCGGCCCCAGTGTAGCCGAGCAAAGCTGCGACATCAACACTAAGCAGAAGAAGGACGCGGGCCAACGAGATCGGGTTGAGCGCCGTGAGTAGGAGCATCGGCGTTTCGAGCGGATACGTGCTGAATGTGTAGGCTATGAGCAGCACAATACCATCGTAAACCACAGCCAGGAAGAGCCAGATGAAGAGGGCAGCACCAAGGCCTTTGACTCGGTCATCGAAGCGGACGGCTAGCAAGATGGCGATGGCCAAAAACGACGCGGTGAGAAGCACGCCAGCAATCAGCAGCTTGACTAGCGGCATCGCATGCACTGCCGCGGCACCGTGCCAAGCGAAAGGCAGCGTCACTCCGAGAACGAACCCGAGAGCTAGCGGCAAGACGAGACCGCCGTACAGCGCCAGAAACAGATCGCGACGGCGAACGGGCTGGGCCAGCATGAGCTCCGTAAACTCCCTCGCGTTGTATAGATAGCCGACGCCGAATACCAGACTCACTAGTGGAATCAAGATCAGTACGACGTTGATCAGGCTCAGCACAACCTGTTCGCCGCCGCCCGAAAAGCGAAAAAACGCATCTGTGATCAACAGGAAGAAAATGGCGTAGCCAATGGCCCACTTGCTTCGGACTACATCACGTAGCTCGTAGTTGAGCAGGCGAAATGCTGGACCTGTCGTTAGCGTGCTCATGAATGAGGGTTTGTCATCAGGTGAGCAATAGCCCGGTCGAGTCGATTTTGGCCAGCCCTGTCCTTCAACTCCGAAACGGAACCGGCAAAGCAGACGCGGCCCTCCATCAGGAATACGATATCGTCCGCTAGGGCCTCGAGTTCGCTAACGATGTGCGACGTAAGCAATCCAGCGACATCTTCGGCCATTGCTGCATCCACTTTGTCTTTGAGAACGCCAGAGGCCACGGGATCCAGTCCTGCCGTGGGCTCATCCAGGACAATCAGGTCCGGTCGAAAAAGAAACGCCGAGGCAGCGTTGAGCTTCTGACGTGTCCCACCCGATAGCGTATGTAGTGGTTTGTCCAATTCCGGCTCTAGCGCGAATAAGTCAATCAACGAGTTGTCAATCGAATCTTGAGAAGCCTGTCGAATGTCGCGCAGCATAGCGAGTACTTCGCGGCCGGTAAGATGCTCCGGGAATCGCGCAGACTGCGGCATATAGCCAATCCTGGCTCGATACGCTACATCTTCTGGACCTACGTCTGAACCGTCGAAGGTGATGTGTCCTTTATCCGGTCGGACCAACCCCAGGAGACTCTTAATCAGCGTAGTTTTCCCGGAGCCATTTGGTCCGACTACCGCCGTTACGCAACCACGGCGAAGTGTGATATCGACATCCCGCAAGACTTCCAGCTTTCCAAATCGTTTGGAAATGCCAGAGGCCGTTAGGATCGGCGCAATAGAATGAGGGCGAGTTGCCGGAGTTGGCACTGGCTGGGCAGAAACAATATTGATCGCGGAGGCCGTCATCGTTGAATGCGTCGCATCGATGGGCCGGAGTCTGCAAAGGTATCAGGAGTTATAGATGGGGCAACTCGTTCGGCAAGATCGAGCAAATCGACAAATAGGCTTCGCAGGAGGAGAAGTGCGGGCTCATGATCCTCAACCATCAAAGCAAATAGTCGAACTGGGCGAAACGGTACATCCCCAATACCGTTGCGGTCGAGGTCGTAGCCACGGTAATCATCCCAATAGTTGCCGGAAAACGTGCTTGAACTACGACGGCTGTTGGTTCCTACATCGAAAGAGTTGCCGATAAAATTGTTTCCTGTAAAACGATTTCCTGAAGCACTGGCCAGAACCCTGATTGCCCAGCCGTTTCCTACATAATCATTGTCGGCGATTCGGACGCGGTCTGTGCCCTCGGCAAAAAGGCCAACCGTATTGCGGATAAATTTATTGCCGACAATCTCGGCGTCGTCGATCTCCTTCAGGAGCAGTCCGAAGGCACTAGGTCCCCAGTTGTCCTCGAATGTGTTTTCAACCATCTCTACGTGCTCGCTGTACATCACCGCGACACCCGCCCCGTTTGCACGGAACGTGTTGCGCAAATAATTGCAGCGGTCGGAGAACATGAAATGGAGGCCGTACCGCTGGTTGTTCTCGCTGATGTTGTCCTGTACAACGCTGTCTTCGACGAATTCAAAGTAGATGCCGTCGCGATGGCGGCGGACATCGTTACCTGTAACGGTTATGTGGTTGCTGTACCATAAATGGATGCCATTGCCGGACCGAGACTCACGCTCATCTGCCCCAACGAGGATGTTGCCTGTAATCGCGCAATCTGTGACTTTGGCTAGGTAGATGCCAAAGAATGCGTTCTCGAAGCGGTTATTCTCGATTGTACAACCTCCGACGTCCTCAGCATGGAGGGCGGCCCGATCCTCAACGAAGGTGATGCCTGTGTTGCGGAAAGTCAGTCCACGCACATCTACGCTGTCGGCGTCAATTCGGAGGATTACGCGCTGA
>JAHEJB010000209.1 GCA_024639085.1 Rubricoccaceae bacterium
ACAATATCGCGCATGCGCAACTGACACTGGGTAACGGAATGATCATGCTCGGATCTAGCGTTGATGACGAATTCGGACGCCTGCAACAACCACCGGGTTCACTCACAGGTCCAGTTTTCCAAAGTCCATACATCATCGTCGTAGATATCGAAAATCACTACAAACGTGCATCGGCAGCTGGCGCCATTATTGCTATGCCGCTTAAAGCAGAAGATTACGGCGGAAAAAACTACTCATGTTGGGATCCGGAAGGTCATCTCTGGAGCTTTGGCAGCTACAACCCATGGACAGACAGTTCTGACTGATAGGAATTCGCTCCTACTATAGCGAATGAGCGGCTGCTTCTGGCCGCAAGCAGCCGCTGGCCTGGTGATACACTCAGCGGCTGGTAATGACCCTTTGCTGACCTTCGTCGGCCTGTTTACTTCAACACATTCTCACGTCCGTTGCCGACGCAAAAGCGGACATCGTTGAGTATTTTCCAGAATTGACAAAGTCCTCTGACAGCGGAGGATAGGAACTGCGATAAAGGCAAATCCAGCGAAAGCTGGTGACGCAAAGCCACGGGTCCTCGCTTCCTCCGCCACGCCTTCTGCGACGCGACGAAAGACCCCAAGATCGCCGGGCTGCCGATTTGAAGTGCGAACTCCAATGTGGCGGAGGTGGGCCCATGAGAAGAACCTTGACGACTTTGTTATTGCTTGTCCTTACCGCGTGCGGTGGGAGCAGCGGTGGGGGCGGAAGCAATCCCCCGGGAACCATACAGCTTGGCAGCACCTCTTTCGACGTCACCGAGGGGGCGGTCATCAACATAATGGTCACCCGTAGTGGAGGAAGCTCAGGTGTTGCGAGCGTCGACTATGCCACTTCGGACGGAACCGCTGTAGCCGGTACGGACTATCCGGCGACGAGCGGCACATTAACCTTCGCTGATGGCGTTTCTGGCAACCAGACAATCAGTATCCCCATTACTGATGACAATACGGCGGAAGTGGCAGAGACGTTTACCCTGACATTGAGCAATGTCTCCGGAGCAACCCTCGGCGTGAATTCATCGGCGACCGTCAACATTGTTAATGCTTCGGCAGGATTGCCGATTACAGACGGCAACGCTCAAGAGATCACCGTAGCCGTTCTGGAGGCGGTTACGTCGACGGTTGAGGTCATCGATATCCTGGACATCGTTGGGCTTCCTGTTGTAGCCAGTGCGCCTCCGGTCCTCGCTCAGAGCGCGGTGATCATGGACGTCTCCACAAACGTCATCGCTTGCGATACCGGCGAGGCATCGGTTACGTGGGATGACGCGGACAACAACCTCGTCATATCCACCGGAGACACGTTCGATGTCGTATTCGCAGAGTGCTTCCTGGCAGATACCGAAACGACGTTCGATGGGCCAGTGTCGCTCACAAACCTAGTTGTTACAGGTGACCCTTTCAATCAGATCGCGCCCTGGGGCCTGGCGTTGACCATTGGTTTCGACGGTGTGTTCGTTACCGACAGTGCAGGTGGTGCAATCATCAACGGTGGTCTCGACCTTGACTTGAGCAGCGAGGACAACGTGGTGGTTGACCTTTCCATTGCAACCGCCTCCCTCTCCCTGTCGGTAACGGTGTCGATGTTTCTCGACAAAACACTCTCCGACTACGTGCTCACTGAAACCCTCGATCTGAATGCCTTAACGCAAGTAGTCAATGCCAGAGGCAACTTTGCCAGCGAATCGCTGGAGGGTGCCGTCGCCTTCGAGACCTTGCAGGACTTCGTGATCATGGCTGACGATAATCCATCCGCAGGTCAATTGTTCATCAGTGACAGTAGCTCCAGTGTTCTCGTTACGGTACTCGATAACATCAATGTGCAGCTTGAGATCGATATTGATCTGGATGGCACGATCGACCAGACGATTGTAGTGACCTGGACTGAACTCGATATCGACTGAGGCATATGATGAGCCACGGCAATCAGCCCACCGTGAGACCAGCGGTGGGCTGATTATTGCACTTGCTCGATCAAGCCAACTTACACGAGTCGTCCTTTGGCATCTCGGCGCGCTTGCCGTCTGTAGGCGTATGGTTAACACCTTAGAGAATCTCCATACTCCGAAGATACAGCCGCTTCTGGCCGTGAGCAGAAGTTCACCTAGTCTGGGGTAGAACGTCGGCTACTGACCGAAAGCAGACATTGATATTGCGCATAATCTTAGTGTAGTTATAAGACAGATTTGGTTGTCAATTACCAAGCATGTGGCACCGAGGGAAATACCATGACTGATCCGTATCGCGGTAGTTGCCTGTGTGGAACTGTCAAATTCGAGATTGACGAATTTCTTCCGCAGGCGGCCCATTGCCACTGCTCCATGTGCCGCAAATTTCATGGTGCTTCGTATGCAACAATCGCAGGCGTGCATCGTTCAAATTTTCGTTGGCTTGAGGGTGCGGATGAACTTAAACGGTATACGGCAGAGAACGCTACAACCCGAACTTTCTGTAGGCACTGCGGCTCTAGCTTGGCTTTTTCTAGTCCAAGAGCGGCGGAAGAGGAAGTTGAAATAGCGCTGGGCGCCATGGACGGTGATGTGCCCGTAGTACCGAGCGCACACATATTCGTAAGTTCAGCTGCGAACTGGACCGTGTTGCATGATGACCTACCTCAGTATGAGGAAAAACGCGGCAGCGCCAGAGTGAATACATAGCCTGGACCCAATGCGGAAGTTTGCGACTACGTGGAAAACGCAATTGCCGGTTCTAACGTGCGTGGTAGGTTGAATACATGAAACCCACGTATTTCGATTTCACCGTTAATGACCTCGACCAAGCAAAGTCGTTCTTCGAGCACGTATTCGATTGGCGACTCGAGAGGTTTCCTGGGATGCCCTACGACTACTACCGAATTCAGGCAGGAGCGGAGAACGAGCCTGGGATTGACGGTGGTATCGGCGCGATCGCTGACACGCCAACGGCCGAAGGAAGGCCGCTAACCCAAGTGACAATTCCCGTGCCTAGCGTGGACGACTGTGTCGCGCGCGTCGAAGAGGCTGGTGGCAAAGTCATCGAACCGAAGATGCCGATTCCAGGAATCGGATGGTTTGCCGCATGTGCCGAGCCGGGTGGATTGCTTTTTGGTGTAATGGAAGCCGACCCCGAAGCAAAGTAACTACCACGGGGATTGGATGTCCGCTCCTCTAATCGGGCCTCGAAGTCAACCTCCCAAGTTTTGTAGAATGTGTTGGTCGCGTTCTGGCGCGGGTCACGCTCCTCTACGCAGTCGGTACTGGTGACAGCCAGCCGCTGCAGGCATAGGTCAGACGG
>JAHEJB010000085.1 GCA_024639085.1 Rubricoccaceae bacterium
CCGCCTGTGCGGGTTGCAATCGCCGTGTTTATGCCGATGATCTCGCCTTGAAGATTGACGAGTGGTCCGCCGGAATTGCCTGGATTCACAGCCGCATCCGTCTGCAGATAGTCGGAAATTCCCGCGCCCTGACGGCGTCCAAACGCGGAGATGATTCCAGCGGTAACTGTATTGCTCAGGTCCATCGATAGCGGGCTCCCGAACGCGAGCACCCACTGACCAACCCGCAGGTCATCCACGCTGCCGTAAGAAAGGAAGGGGAAGTTGTCACCTTCAACGCGGAGCACAGCTAGATCGCTAAACGGATCAGCACCGACGACGTCAGCACGAAGCACACGGCCATCGAACATCGCCACTTCCAGTTCGTCGGCGTTTTCGATCACGTGATTGTTCGTGATGATGTAGCCATCCGACCGGATGAATGCGCCGGAGCCGAGTCCGTTCTGCTCAAATGGCTGCCCATTGCCGGGTCCCGGCTGCTGGAAGAAATCCTCGAATGGCGTCCCACCAAAGGGATTCTGAGAAGGCCCGTTCTGACTGTTCTGTGAGATCAAACGCGTCGACCGAATCTGAACGACTGCCGGATTTACAGCTTCCGAAACCTCACTGAAGGCATCGCCGAGGTCCTCAGCGGTGGCGATTGCATCAGAAGCAGCCACAGCGTTTTGTCCACTCAAGCCGCCCGGATTGATAAGATTGGCAGCCGACGTGATAAAGAAGATGCCAGCAAGGAATGCAACAGTCAGCAGGGCAGCGATAGACAGTTTGCGTTTGATTCCAGTACTCATTGCAAAATGTTGGTTGAGTTGGAGAAGAGTTGTTTGCAATGTCACGCACAACGTGGCGACGGGTTGCACTGTTCGATGCGATCAACGATGACCTAGCCGTGTTTCGTACCGCGTAGGTCACTCAGAGGTGAATTTGAACGAAGCTTTTTCAAACGGGCGAACCAGATAAAAAACGTGCGGAGCCCCCGCAAGAGAGCTCCGCACGACCCGAGACCACCATCGCGGGGTTTGCTTGGAGATAGCACCCTCAACAACGAGGGATGATGTGGCTTTCGTGTGCGGCCGTGAAAAAGTTTCAGAAGGGCCGATGATTAGACCCCCGGAATCCCTGGCTCGGTCATCGAACGAACGTCCAGCACTCCGTCGATGCGTTCCGCCGGGACGAGGTCCATTTCAAGAAGGACATCACGAACGGAGCGGCCTTCTGCCGCCGATTTCTTTGCAACCTTCGAAGCCATGTCGTATCCGATTTCGGCATTGAGCGCGGTTGCGATGGACGGATTGAGTTCGAGTAGCTCACGGCAACGCTCACGATCTGCTTGAATGCCGTCCAGGCATCGGGTTCTAAACGCGTCGCAGGCACCAGCCAAAATGGAAATGCTTTCGAGCATGGCGTGCGCCATGACCGGCATCATCACGTTGAGTTCGAAATTGCCATGCTGGCCACCGATGGTAATCGTGATAGTATTGCCCATCACGCGCGCGCAGACCATCATGAGGGCCTCGCTGAGAACGGGATTTACCTTGCCGGGCATAATGGATGACCCCGGTTGAACGGCAGGCAGTTTGATTTCGCCGAGCCCACTCGTTGGTCCAGAACCAAGGTGCCGGATGTCGTTTGCAATTTTCATCAGGCTAACAGCGAGTGTGTTTAGAGCGCCCGCTGTAGCCACGTATCCGTCTTTTGCTGCCTGGGCCTCAATGTGGTTCTCGGCTTCGTGGAAATCAATACCCGCGATTTCAGATATGTGAGCAATGGCCTTTGCCGGAAACTCTTCCGGGCGGTTGATGCCCGTGCCGACTGCTGTACCTCCGAGAGCGAGTTCAGCCAATTCATTGCTGGCAGCGCGAACGCGATCCATTCCTTTTCGGACCTGCGCAGCGTATCCGCTGAACTCCTGCCCAAGTCGGACCGGCGTCGCATCCATCAGGTGCGTCCGGCCGCTCTTGATGACATCATCGAAATCCGTTGCCTTGGCTTCAAAACTCTTTGCCAGTTTCTCCAGCGAAGGAATCAAAACACTTTCCATAGCCACGCGCGCCGACACATGCATGGCGGTGGGAATGACATCGTTCGACGACTGTCCCATGTTCACGTCGTCGTTGGGGTGGACCTTCGATCCGAGCGACTCAGAAGCGACGTGCGCAATCACCTCGTTCGCGTTCATGTTGGTCGACGTGCCCGAACCCGTCTGGAAGATGTCCAGCACGAACTGGTCGTCCAACTCACCCTGACGAACTGACTTGGCTGCATTCTGGATAGCGTCGGCCTTGTCTTCCTCCAACAAGCCGAGCTCATGATTGGTTTTTGCAGCAGCGGCTTTGATCGTTCCGAGAGCCTCAATAAAGCGGCGCGAGAAGCGTAAATCGGAGATGGGGAAGTTCTCTTTTGCGCGCTGTGTTTGTGCTCCGTAAAGAGCCTCGGCGGGGACTCGGACTTCGCCGAGAGAGTCGGTTTCGATGCGGAAATCTGACATAGGGATTAAATCAGTAACAGGAGATCAAGTTTACCCGTCAGCGAACGGACGGATGCTATCTAGACCCAGATCCACGCAATTTCCTAGGTAGCACGACGCCGATGGGGGAATACTCACGTGAACCCTGTATTTGCGATATTCCCGCCCTCTCGCATTGAAAATGACCGCGTGCAAATCATCCAAACTATTGCCGAGATGCAGTCCACCGCTGATGCGGTGAGGGCTGGAGGGCAGCGGCTTGCGCTGGTGCCTACGATGGGCGCACTACATGAAGGGCATCTCGAGCTCGTCCGGGAGGCGAAGAAGCAGGCAGATCACGTGACGGTATCCATTTTCGTGAACCCCACGCAGTTTGCACCCGGCGAGGACTTCGAGGAATACCCCCGCACCTTGGAAGCGGATATGAATGCGTTGGAGGATGCTGGAGGCGTCGATGTCATCTTCGCTCCCTCAGCAGAAGAGATGTATCCGTTCGGGCTTCCTCCTTACACCTCGGTTAACGTTCGGGATCTTGACCGGTACCTATGCGGTGCATTCCGTGAAGGACATTTTGAAGGCGTCACATCTGTCGTGAGCAAGCTCTTTCTAGCGTGTAGGCCAAATCTCGCCATCTTTGGCCAAAAGGACGCGCAGCAGCTCGCCATCATCCGGCGGATGACTATTGAACAAGGATTCGGCATCGACATTTTCGGCCACCCAATCGTTCGTGAGGCCAATGGGCTCGCGATGTCGTCGCGCAACCGTTACCTCAATCCAGAAGAGCGTAGGCAGGCGCGTGTTCTTTCGCAGGCTCTTCAGCATGCAGCTGGATTGGCCGGGGGCGGGGAACGCACGGTAGCCGTTCTCGTTGACGCGATGCGGGAAATCGTAGCGTCTGCGTCGCTTGCTCGTCTTCAATATGCCGAAGTCGTTGATGCCGAGACGTTGCAACCAGTGACTGCACTTCACTCTGGTCGGTTCCTGGCCGCCCTTGCCGTATTCTTTGGCGAAACCCGCCTCATCGACAACACCACGTTCGAAATCGCCCCATGACGATTACGATGTTCAAAGGGAAGCTCCACCGCCTCACGGTAACGGAAGCTGATCTGTACTACGAAGGCTCTGTCACCATCGACGCGGAGTTACTGGAGGCGTCCAAGATCCTCGCCTACGAGAAGGTGCAGATCGTAAACGTAAACAACGGCGCGCGTTTGGAAACGTACACCATCCCAGCTGAGCCTGGTTCTCGCATTGTTTGTTTGAACGGCCCGGCTGCCCGTCTGTGTGCCCCCGGAGACCAGGTCATCGTGATGACGTACGCCGATATGACCACTGAAGAGGCTAGCGAACACCGTCCGCGGGTTGTATTGGTGGATCAGCATAACAACCCTACAGAAGTGATGGACCTCGATGGGGCTCCGGTTTCCGAGCCGAACATGCGTGGCGTGACAAACGCAGGCGAGCACTGGGACGAATGGTGGACCAGTGGGCGTACATCGTTGGGACGACGTTAGAGGACTGATCTCCACGGACAGGCAAGTTGTTTTTCATTCCGCCTAAACCAGTCACAAGACTGTTCCGGGTAGCTTTGGGCAAAGCAATCCTTAATTATTCCGCAAGGACAATTACATGGCCTCTGTCATTCTCTCCGCTGCACGTACGCCGGTTGGCTCGTTTGGTGGATCTCTCTCAAAAGTCCCCGCCCCGCAGTTGGGCGCGACAGCAATCCAAGGCGCAGTCGAGCGTGCTGGCGTTGATGCCAGCGACGTAGGCGAAGTCCTGATGGGTTGTGTGGTAGCCGCAGGCGTCGGGCAGGCTCCGGCTCGGCAAGCTGCGATTCAGGCAGGCGTCCCGGATTCCGTGCCGTGCATGACAATCAACAAGGTGTGCGGGTCGGGGATGAAAACCGTGCTACTTGCGGATCAGTCTATCCGAGCAGGCGATAACGACGTTGTGGTAGCAGGCGGGATGGAGAACATGTCGATGGCACCGTTTCTACTGGCCAAGGGCCGCTACGGCTATGGCTATGGGAATGGCGAACTGATCGACGCTCTTTTCCACGATGGTCTCCGCGACGCCTACGACGGGAATGCGATGGGTGTGGCTGCGGACCTCTGTGGCGACACGTGCAACGTTCCGCGCGAGCGTCAGGACGAGTTTGCAATCCTCAGCTATACGCGCTCGCAAGAGTCTGTTGAATCAGGCCGCTTCGCAGACGAAATCGTTCCAGTCACCATCCAGGGACGTAAGGGTGACACGATTGTCGAAAAGGACGAAGAGCCATTCAACACCAACTTTGACAAGATCCCGCAGCTTCGGGCCGTCTTTACGAAGGAAGGCACCGTGACGGCTGCCAACGCCTCAACGATCAACGATGGAGCTGCTGCTATGGTCATTGCTTCGGAAGAGTGGGCAGCAGAGAACGGCAAGACGCCGCTGGCAAAAATCGTGGCAACGTCGCAGCATTCCCAAAAGCCGGTTGAGTTCACCACTGCTCCCATCGGAGCGATCGAAAAAGTTCTGGACAAGGCTGGCCTCACGCTCGACGACATCGATCTCTTCGAAGTCAATGAGGCATTCGCGGTTGTAAGTCTGGCAGCACAAGATGCACTCGGAATCCCAACTGAAAGACTGAATGTCAACGGTGGCTCGGTTGCCATAGGCCATCCGATCGGCGCTTCTGGTGCTCGAATTCTCACCACGCTTCTTTTCGCCATGAAGCAACGCGACGCCAAGCGCGGTCTTGCCGCCATTTGCATCGGCGGTGGCGAAGCGACGGCGATCATCGTTGAACGGTAGACGATGTTGAATGGAGGATGGCAAATGGGAAATGGGTCGAATAAGGTCCAACAGTCCTGCACATCCTTCGGTAGCCATCTTCAATTTTCCTTCTTCCATCCTCTATTCAGATGAACGTTTCCATCATCGGCGCGGGCACCATGGGCAACGGCATCGCCCACGTCTTTGCGCAGCACGGACACGACGTAACCCTTGTCGATCTCGATCAGGACCGCTTGGACGCAGCTTTTGCAACCATCGATAAAAACCTGGGCAGGCAGGTTGCCAAGGAGCTTCTGACTGCTACCGAGCAGGAAGAAACGCTCGGACGAATCACACTCGGAACGAGTATTTCCGACGGGGTCCGTGAGGCGGCACTGGTCATCGAGGCAGCGACCGAGAACCCGGAAGTCAAGGCGCAGATATTTAAATCGATTGACGAAGATGCGCCTGAGGCTGCCATTTTGGCGACGAACACATCCTCGATTTCAATTACACAGATTGCGGGAGGAACGAGCAGGCCAGATCATGTCATCGGGATGCACTTCTTCAACCCTGTGCCTGTGATGAAGCTTGTCGAAATCGTCCGCGGCCTCGAAACCAGCGACGAGACGTTTGCCAAGATCCGCGATCTTTCGGAAGGCCTGGGCAAGACTCCGGTTGAGGTAAACGATTTCCCCGGCTTCGTCTCGAACCGAGTCCTCATGCCGATGATCAATGAGGCGATCACCTGCGTGATGGAAGGCGTTGCCGAGCCGCAGGCTATCGACGATGTGATGTGCCTGGGGATGGCGCACCCGATGGGTCCGCTCACTCTGGCCGACTTTATCGGCCTCGATGTGTGCCTCGCGATTATGGAAGTTCTTCACCGCGAACTAGGCGACTCGAAGTATCGTCCCTCGCCGCTCCTGCGCAAGATGGTGGCGGCTGGCAGGCTAGGGCGCAAAGCGGGACGCGGTTTTTACGATTACACAGGGTAGGGCCGAATTGCAATTCGCCCCTACGGGATTCAACGCATGTCTCAAATCGTTTTTATCACAGGCGCCTCTGCTGGAATCGGATCTGCCGCAGCAAGATGCTTTGCCTCCGAAGGATTCCGAGTCGTCCTAACGGCGCGTTCGGAAGACAGACTTCGGGCGCTCGAGTCCGAGTTGAACCAGCAGCATGGCCCAGCAACAGCCTTTGCAGTCAAAATGGATGTGACGAAGGCAGCTGAGGTGGAAACGGTCATCAAGGGGCTCCCGAAAGATTGGCAAGCCATTGATGTTCTCCTGAACAACGCCGGTCTCGCGTTGAACATGGTTCCGTCGTACGAGAACTCCGTCGCCGAGATCGACACGATGGTGGACGTGAACATTAAGGGCGTCCTCTACGTGGCTCGCGCTGTTGTGCCGGGGATGCTGGAGAGGGGGAGAGGTCACGTCATTAACATTGGCTCGACGGCGGGGCACGATGTCTATCCCGGCGGAACGATATACTGCGCAACCAAACACGCCGTTCTGGCATTGACGCAGGGCCTGAAGCAAGACCTCCACGGCACGCCTATCCGGGTCTCTGCCGTCTCGCCTGGACTCACGGAAACAGAATTCTCACTCGTTCGCTTCGAAGGCGATGCCGAGCGTGCTGATACCGTCTACGCCGACACTCATGCCCTCAGCGCTGAGGATGTAGCCGATGCCATTATGTACTGCGTCCAAGCTCCCGAGTCCGTGAACGTGGGGGAGTTGCTGGTTCAGCCGCGCGTTCAGTCGGGATCGCGGATGGTGGCAAGGGGCGAAGCAGCGAAAGGACTATGAAGCCGTTTGCCCTAGTTGCCCTGTGTGGACTTTTGTCGGCGTGTACAGGAAGTGTTCCTCAGCCGCCGCAGCAAGGCGGACCTGCACAGATCAATCTGACAGGCGAATACACATCGATTCATACCATCACGTTTTTAGGCGAGAAAGACTGGGAAGAGGGCGAAGTCCGTGATACGCTCTCCATCGTCGAAGAAGGGGATTCCGCGAGATTCTACTTCGGACTCGTC
Organism: Rubricoccaceae bacterium; assembly: GCA_024639085.1. Lineage (GTDB taxonomy): Bacteria > Bacteroidota > Rhodothermia > Rhodothermales > Rubricoccaceae > JAHEJB01. The sequence goes on from JAHEJB010000085.1 coordinate 7,266, forward strand.
CAAACCAATTTTCACCTTTGCGAAATGCAAGGCGAGGGTATCCGAACTCCAGATGGAATCGTAGCACCGCCTGAAGAGATTGAGTTTGGAGGCGAAACCGCAACGTGCAATTTGAGAATCGTCGCCGATAGCGACACGATTCGACTTGTCGATGAAGACAACATCTGTCGACGCTATTACTGTGGTGCGCGAGCGAGTATTGATGGCGTAGAATTCCCTCGACGCTGATGTTGCTCAACCACGACGGACTCATTCAGTTGCTTCCGGCAGCCCTCAACGGTTCTCTCCCAGGCGCTGAAGCGCACCGAACGATGGCGCCCTATCCCGCGCGGATGAAACCAGAGATGATTTCGGTGGAAGGGAAGAAGGCGCGCGAGGCATCTACACTGGTGCTCCTCTACCCCTATCAGGGCAGCCGCGAAAGTGCTCTGGTTCTAACGCAACGCCAGCCTGGACTTCGCGACCACAGTGGGCAAATATCTCTTCCAGGAGGAAGTCAAGACGGGAATGAGACGGCTGAGGAAACGGCGTTGCGAGAGGGGTGGGAAGAGGTTGGCATACCTGTAAAGGATCCGACTATCCTCGGACGCCTGTCGCCGATTCACATCCCGCCCAGTGGATTTTCCGTGTTTCCTGTCGTTGCATCGGTCGATTACGTACCGCCGTTCAAGATTCAGGAAGCAGAGGTGGCGGCACTGCTTGAAGTCCCGCTAAGCCATCTGCTCGACCCAGCTACACGACAGTCCTCAACCAGAAAAACAAGCGGTGGACTATACGAGGCCCCATTTTTCGCGGTCGACGGCCACGAAGTTTGGGGCGCGACAGCCATGATGCTGGCAGAATTCGTGGCGGTGCTGGAGTCGATTGTCTGAGCAGACGCGTAGATTGGCGCCCATGCAGTCGCTTCCTGAACACATAGCAAAACTCATTCGTGACGGTCGCAAGATTGAGGCAATCAAGCTGCTGCGGGAAGAGACGGGTGTGGATCTGAAGACCGCGAAGGAAGCGGTTGACAAGCTGGATGCTGATCCCGCATTCGACCCGGTTTCTCTGGACGAAGCGATCGCCAATGCGTCAGAGGAGGTCAAGGAACTGGCCCAGGCGGGTGAAAGGATTGCGGCGATCGAGTTGCTAATGGAGCGTACCGGTGTCGGCTTGTGGGATGCGGAGCAAGCCGTCGACCAGTTCTTGGAAAGCGATGCACGTGAAGACGTACCTGCTGAACAGCAAGACAAGAAGGTTTCAGACCTTGTTCGAGACCTCGCTTCGCAGGGGCTTCTGATTCAGGCCATCAAGGTCCATCGAGATGAAACGGGATTGGGGTTGAAGGAGTCGAAGGAGATCGTGGAGCAGTTGCCCAGAAGCCTGGTGATTCCGGCCAAAAATATTCGCGGTGTGTTGGTAACTGCCATCATTGCCGCATTCCTGCTCGTGCTCGGGATGGCGATGGCCGTGTTCTTCCTGCAGAGCTAAACGTCCACGCTCTCGATCCGAAAGCCGCCCTTCGGACCCTCCTCAACAAACGCAGCAGGTGAAGTCGTAGAGTGGAAGAAGAGTAGCAGCTGGCCTTCCTCGGCAGCTTCCTGGGTTAGACGCGTGCGCTCGTTCTGGCTTCGCTTTGCGTTGTAATCGTACTTCGCGTGGAATCGCAGGTTGATCTGGTTGGGTGCAGGGAGTACGTCGCCTCCAAAGACAGCGATCAGTCCGCCCGTGTGCAGCCGGAAAGCCTGATGGTCGCGTGTGTGGCCGCCTGTGTGGACGTACTCTATTTCGTCGGTCAGAAATCCAGAGCCTTCAACGAGATGAAGCTGGCCAGCGTCTTCGATCACATCAGCCACGACATCGCGGGCTTTGTCACTTTCCTCGCCGTACGGTGCGTCCAACTCGCCTTTCTGGACGATGTACTCCGCGTTGGGAAAGGTTGGTCGCCACACTCCATCGACGGAGTACACGCCGCCTCCAGCATGATCGAAGTGGAGGTGTGAGAAGAGGACCTTCGTTACGTCCTCGCGGGCAACGCCGTGGCGCTGGAGACCTTCGGTTAGATATTCAACGCCCCGTCCCCGAGCCCACTCGCCGAGCCCCGTATCCAATAGAAGTACATCCGAGGGTGTGATAACCAGAAATGGCGTAACGGAGATGAACAGCGTGGCTTTTGGGAAGGTCTCGCCTTCCGAATGAGGCACAAAGTCCTTGTCGCTACCTACAGTGAAGCGACCTTCGTGAAGGGCGTGGATTTGAAAATCGCCGTAGTGCACACTAAAGCTGAACGAAAACCCCTCCCTTCGTAAGAGAGGTGGCCGTGTGAAGCGAGGTCGGAGGGTTTGTCACGGCAAGGCCGGAAATCACGTCTGGTCTGCTTGTGGAGTAATTGGCCAACGTGGCCCAAACCCCCACCCCGCTAAGCGGGGAGCCCCCTTAGAAAGGGGGCGGTTGTTTCTGAAATCAGCTAGGATATCTCTCAATCTCCGTTCGCATGTTCGTACGCCTCAATAATGTCCATCACGAGGCGATGGCGTACCACGTCGCCTTTGTCAAAATCAACGAACGAGATACCATCTACACCTTCGAGGATTTCGCGGGCCTGAACGAGTCCGCTCAGCGAGCGTTTGGGGAGGTCCGTTTGCGTTACGTCGCCGGTGATGATCGCCCGGCTGCCCGCACCGAGGCGCGTCAAAAACATCTTCATCTGGCCTGCCGTGGCGTTCTGGGCTTCGTCCAGGATGACGAACGCGCTGCTTAGCGTCCGGCCACGCATGTACGCGAGGGGCACGATTTCCACGATGTTGCGCTCCATGTAGCCTCGCAACTTCTCGCCTGAAATCATCTCGTCAAGCGCGTCGTATAGCGGACGGAGGTACGGATCCACCTTGTCGCGGAAGTCGCCCGGGAGGAAGCCCAGGTTTTCGCCCGCCTCCACAGCCGGACGACAGAGCACGATCCGTTTGACTTGCCGACTCTTCAACGCAGAGACCGCCAACGCCACGGCCGTCCACGTTTTGCCGGTTCCAGCCGGACCCACGGCAAAAACGATGTCCTGCTGCCGCGCTTCGTCAACCAACTTCACCTGATTGGGCGTCTTGGCCTTAATTGTGCCCCCGCCGGGCGTGAATAGAATCGTATCGGCGGTGTCGGCTCGCGGCAGTCCAGAGCCCACCGTGGCCAAGTCAAGGACCGTTTCTACGTCGTTTTCGGTGAGGTTGCCGTTGCGGTTGAGGAGCAGTTGCAGCTCGCCGATGATGCGTTCGACGCGATCCACATCCTCTTCGCTGCCTTTCAGCATCAGTTGGTTGCCGCGCGCCACAATGCGCGTATCCGCAAAAGCCGACTCGATGCGCCGAAGGTATTTGTCGTTGAAACCGAAGAGCAGTAGCGGCTCTACGCCCTCAATGGAAACAGTTTTCTCGACCAAAAGGTGGTTGGATAGATGAAGCCTGCAATCTGCCGGCGGGAACTTTCGTGTGTAATCTCGCCTTTCCACCCGCCGCTTGCCATCATCCCTTTATGAATCCGAAGGCCCTCATCGTTCCGTTTACCAAGATGAACGGCGCCGGGAACGATTTCATCGTCATTGACAATCGCTTTTTTCATCTAGCGGATGAGGAGCTTTCCGGGCTGGCTGTGCGCTATTGCCCACGTCGGACAGGCATCGGGGCGGATGGCATTCTGGCGATGAACAACCCCACGGAAGAGGGCGCGCACTTCCGGATGCGCTATTTCAATGCGGATGGCTCGCTCGGAACGATGTGTGGTAACGGCGCTCGATGCTTGGCCCGGTTCGCTGGATTGGGAGGTATTGACGCCAACCCGCTGGTTTTCGATACAGACGGTGGCCGCCTTAGGGCTGACCTGCTGGACGATGACCTCGGCTCCGTACGCCTCCATGTGCCACCGCCAAAAGGTTTTGGTGAGGTCAGATTGAAGGATGCGAAGGTCAATGGTCCCACCTACGGCATCTGGACGGGCACCGAGCACACGGTTCGGTTCGTAGATGACGTGCGCAAGGCTTCGGTCGATCCAGAGGGCTCCGCGATCCGCGCGGATGCCGCACTGGCTCCTGCTGGGGCGAATGTCAATTTTGTGGAGGTCGTGGACGCCGACGCCGGTCACATTCGTGCCCGCACGTTTGAGAAAGGCGTAGAAGGGGAGACGCTGGCCTGCGGAACAGGCGCACTGGCCTCGGCGGTGGCCTCACGACTGGCTGGCCGTATAAACGCGGACGACATCGCCGTGGAAATGCCCGGAGGAACGCTACGCGTGGGGTTGTCCCTAGCAAATGGAGCGGCCACCGCCGAAGAAATCCAGAACTTCACGCTGGAAGGTCCGGCGGAAGTTGTATATGTGGGGACGCTGGAGGCTTAGATCTTATCCTACACATGTTGATCCACAAGGATCGGGTTTCCATCGGGGTCTATCAGCATGATGTGGGCCGGGCCGGAGGTGGTATCGTCGGCTTCGGTCATCAATTCCACGCCAGATGCTTTCAGTTCACGCTGTAGCTCGCGGATGTCCGTGAAATCGTCGAGTGCGCCGGCGTTCTGGTCCCACCCCGGATTAAACGTCAGCATGTTCTTTTCAAACATCCCCTGAAACAGCCCAATGATGTGATCGCCGTTCTTGAGGATCAGCCAGTTTTGCGAGATGTCGCCGCCCATGTCATGAAAGCCCAGTTCTTCGTAAAAGGCCTTCGAGGCGTGAATGTCCTTAACAGCAAGGCTTACCGAGAATGCGCCGAGGTTCATGGTGGCGGGGGTTGGGAGAAGAATTGTTGAGAAGGTACCGGAGGGCGTAGAATTATGGCACAAGTACGTGCGGGGACACCGTGTCGGCGTGTGCCAATCGCGTTCATTGCGCGACGCCCGCAATCCTCTCGCTGTAAGGAATTTTCGCACATGGGAGTGCGACCTTCTATTACCATGAATTGTGTTTTATGGCCGTATGGTAAGGTAGCAAAGGTGAGGGAATCCCCACCTCGGCGGAAGACGACGCACGGCGGTTATGAGTCGTCGGTGCGTGCGAATGGAAATCGCCTGTGACCGGTAAAGGAGAGACCCTCGCCCTCCCATCGGC
>JAHEJB010000086.1 GCA_024639085.1 Rubricoccaceae bacterium
GGAGTCAAAGAGCGGACGCTGGTTTCATCAGGTGCTTCTACAAAGACATCGAAGCGACTGCGTCCCACCCATACAGGCTCGAACCCCAACACATCAGCCAGATTTGTTGGTGCCACGAATTCTAAAGGAGGCGTCGCCGGGAAGTCCATTGTGAGTGAGTAATCCTCGTTGCCGCGCACGGTTAGTATGCCGCTCGCTGATTGGAAGCGCGCCATTTCGCTCTTCGCAAGTGCGCCTGACTCGTAGAGCACATGCGCGGATGCGAGGGTTGCATGACCACACAACTCAACCTCAATAGTAGGTGTGAACCAGCGAAGGTTGTAACCGCCGTTCTCTTCATAAAGGAACGCTGTCTCAGCAAGGTTCATTTCGGCTGCGACGTTCTGCATCCACACTGGGCTGGCAGCTTCGTTGAGAAGGCAAACTGCTGCTGGATTGCCCGAGAACGGAGCGTCGGTAAATGCATCGACTTGATACAGAGGTACAGCCATCAGGCTTCGGCGGTTTGTGGTTTGTTGTCGCAGTTTTCGCGGCGGCAGTGGCCGTACATATTCAGTGCGTGCTGGGCGATTTCAAAGCCGTAGATCTCGGCCACAGTTTCCTGAATACTTTGAATGCGAGGATCGCAGAACTCAAAGATTTCGCCGCAGTCGATGCACAACAGGTGGTCGTGCTGCCAGTAAGCAAACGATCGTTCGTATCGGGCTTGTGTCTTCCCAAACTGATGTTTGACGACGAGGTCGCATTCTATCAGCAAATCGAGCGTGTTATAGACCGTCGCGCGACTAACGCTCACGCCGTTCTTTTTAAGGCGGGCAAACAGCGCATCTGCATCGAGATGTTCGCCCGACGCATACAGTGCATCCAGGATTGCAAAGCGTTCCGAAGTTTGCCGCTGCCCACGTGTCTTGAGAAATTCGGCGAACCGCGTACGTACTTCGTCGAGTTGGGCCTGCGGCAGAGTCATTCGGAGGGGTAGTATTGGAGTAGTTAGTGCTGGAAGGTGAACGATACCCGTCGATGGAGGTTGCCTTTCTAGCTCTCGTTCATTTGATGATCAAAATCAGCGATGATCATTGCGCGGAGGACCTCTTCAGAAAGTGTTCCATCCAAAACCAGGATGCGCTTCGGCTCTCGATCTGCCAGATCGAGATAAGCCGCTCGAACACGTTTGAAGAACTCGTTTCCACCCGACTCCATTCTGTCGGCGTCGTCGTCTCTTCCGGTCCGTCTTGACGAGGCGACCGATACCGGGACGTCAATGAGGTAGGTGCGATCCGGTTCGAGTTCGTCAGTCACGCGCCGATGAAAATCATCGAGCCAAGCGGAATTTGCGAAGTTTCGGCCCGCGCCCTGATAGGCAGTGGTGGAATCATAGAATCTGTCGCAGATGACCACGGTGCCAGATTCTAGTGCCGGTTGAATGGTCTCCCGAACGAGCTGCGCTCTAGCAGCAGAGAAGAGAAGCAGTTCGGCGACAGGTGAGATCTCTACCTCGTGAGAGAGCAAAATGGACCGGATGCGTTCGGCTAGTGGGGCCCCTCCCGGTTCTCTTACAAGCAGAACGTCATGGCCACTGTTTCGGAGATGCTCTTTGAGCATCCGAGCCTGTGTGCTCTTACCGCTTCCGTCTATGCCTTCAAAAGAGATGAGCAACGTGCAATTCGCAGTTCGACAGGAGAAAAGAAGTCAATCCAGAGACCGGTTTTGGCCTTCAAAGTTGAAGGGGCGAGCAATACGAAATCGTTGCTACCGTTCAAGGGAAACATCCAGAGGCTTGCACGTATGAGGCTATCAGCAATCTACTTGGCGTACACTGGAAGAGGGCGACAAATCTCTGTTGCATCACATTTCCGGGCCGTGTATAATACCTCCAGATGAGCGATTTTGTCGACGCCATTTCGGCGCATCAGGAGTCCTCTCAAACCTATTTGCGCACCAGAGCATGTTCGATTTCGAGTTCGATGAATTCGAAGACCCTGCAAGTGAAGACGAGTTGCGCGATCTCGTGGACTCCTATGAGCGTAGTCTCCGAGAAGACGGCAACGCCTACTTCGACTCCGAAGCGTTGGAGCATATTGCGACGTACTATTTCGAATCGGGCAGGTTAGAAGCCGCTCTCCGTGTAGTGGACAAGGCTCTTGATGTTCAGCCGTATTCCTCTGATTCTTGGCTGAGACGTGGAATCCTCCTGAATCACCTTGACCGTCACGAAGAGGCACTGAATGCCTACGAGCAGGCGCTTGGGCTTAATCCGGCGGATTCTGAAACCATCATCAATCGCGGGATCACACTCGACACGCTGGGTCGGCTTGAGGAAGCCTTGGAAGCGTACGATGCGGCTCTTGGATTATCACCTACGCATTCCGACGCCCTTTTCAATAAAGGCATTGCGCTGGAGAAACTTGGACGGTATGAGGTGGCCGTAGACGTGTTGCATCAATGTGCCATCCTGGACCCTGAGCATCCGGAAGTCTGGTATGAGCTCGGTTATGCATACGACCAGCTTGAACGCCTTGAGGATTCTGTAGCGTGCTATGATCGCCAGATCGATGTGGACCCGTATGCTCAGAACGCCTGGTATAACCGGGGCATTGTTCTAAATCGTCTTGGGAAGTACGAGGAGTCGGTTGCATCGTATGAGTTTGCCACGGCTATTTCGGAGGACTTTGCATCGGCTTGGTACAACAAAGGAAATGCGCTGGCCAATCTCGGCCGCCCGAAAGAAGCTGTTGAGAGCTATTTGAAGGTCTTGGAGTTTGAAACAGGAGACGCCGCGACTTTTTACAACCTTGGTATCGCATACGAGGAGATGGAGGATTATCCCACGGCGGTTTCTTACTTGCTCCGTGCTGTACAGGATGATCCGGAATACGCGGAAGCGTGGTATAGCCTGGGCTGCTGCTACGACGCGACGGAACGAAATGGCGATGCCTTGGGTGCATTTGCGAAAGCCATCGCCTTGCAGCCTGAGACCGGCGAATACTGGCATGCTAGAGCCGATGCGGAATACAATGCGGGTCGGCTTGCCGAAGCATTGCGATCCTACGCACACGTCGTTGAGCTAGATGCCGAGAACGCAGACGCATGGCTTGATCTGGCGGAAACGAGGCTTGAATCCGGGCTTGTCGGTGAAGCCCTGGAGGCCTATGGTCACGTTCTTCGTTTGGATCCTACGGCAAGTGAAGTCCACCTTCGACGTGCGCAGGTATTGGCCTCGGTTGGGCAGCGGGAGTCCGCAGAACGTGCCTTGGATCGCGCTTGTGAGTTGGAGCCAATGCGCTCAGAAGAGTTTTCCTCTGCATACGCTGAGGTTTGGGGAATCGCACGTTCTGGCGGCCACCAAAGTGATGGCAACCGCCATTGAGCATGGGAATGAAAGGTCGAGCGGCCCCGCCTCACCTTGCGTTCCTTCTTGGAGACCCGGTCGATCAGTCGCTTTCTCCGCTCATCCACAACACAGCGTTTGCGGCACTTGGGCTGAATGCGCGATATCAGGCATTGAAGGTTGGTCCGCAGGATTTGGTTGAGGCGGTAGCCAACCTTCGTCGGGGTGAAGTCCTCGGGGCGAACGTGACTATCCCGCACAAAGAAGCAGTAGTAGAGATGCTGGACGATCTTACTCCGTCGGCACGAAATCTCCGAGCAGTCAATACAATCATTCGCAAGGCGGACGGCCGACTTGAGGGAAGCAACACAGACGTCGTAGGATTTCTGTGGCCACTTGAAGAGCATGCCAACCGCTTTCAGGGTGGAAACGCTGTGGTTCTGGGGTCGGGAGGGGCAGCGCGAGCTGTGACCTGCGCTTTAGTGTCAGGGTTGAGGCTGCCAAAGGTGAGTGTAGTCGCGAGACGCGTGGCGCAGGCCGAGAAGCTCGTCCGAGAACTGGAGATTATCTCTGAAGAAAGCGTCCTCGAAGCGACTCCCTTGGCGAGCGCATCTGAGGCTCTGCGTGCATGCACATTGATTGTCAACACGACTCCGGTTGGGATGGCTCCAGAAGTCGATGAAACTCCTATTACTGACATCTCTGTGTTTACAGATAATCAACTCGTCTACGATCTCGTTTACGCTCCTCGGGAAACAAGGCTACTTCGTGACGCAGCTGGCCAAGGAGCTACGACGATAGGTGGAATTGCGATGCTAGTCGGTCAGGCTGCGGCTTCGTTCAGGCTCTGGACCGGAATGGATATGCCAGTGGACTCCGTTTGGGCCGCATTGGGCGATACATTCTAGGCATGCAGGCTTCAACTCAAGAAATGATCACGCCTACGATTTTTGGCAGCAAATCAGGCGTTTTGTCCGGATTCACGACTCGTGACTTCTTCGGCAGGGATGAAGAAATCGATGTCGTCCGCGAAAGGCTCCGTAAGCAGACTGGATTTCAGGAGCTGGCATCCGCCGGTCAAGTCCACGGATGCGAAGTTGCCGTTGTGAGTAGGCCGGGGCACGTCTGGGCTACCGATGGGCTTGTAACAGACAGGACTGATCTGTTGTTAACGGTTGTTTCTGCCGACTGTGCGCTGGTCTTACTAGCCGATTGCGAATCAGGAATACTCGGGGCATTTCATTCCGGCTGGCGCGGTACTGTAGAAGAAATATCTCTCGTGACAGTAGGCATCATGAGAGGCCTAGGTGCTCGGCCTGCAAACATCCGGGCATATGTAAGTCCCTGCATTTCGTCGGCAGCGTTTGAAGTTGGGGAAGAGGTCGCCGAGCAGTTTGATTCCGCCGTCGTCCTTCGCAAACCAGAATGGCAACGGCCGCATGTGAATCTCAAGGCTGAGCTTCATCGCCAACTAGTGCAGGCTGGTTTGAACGGAGAGAACATAGAAATGGATGGAGCCTGCACAGCGTCAGACACGAAGCGCTTCTATTCGTATCGCGCGGAAGGGGGCACATCGGGCCGAATGATCGGCTTTATTGGACTTCTTGGGAATGGTTCTGGACAAAGCCGTTGCTGATATGACCGTAACTATTCACACCCGACTTTTTCCTGCGCTGATGGTTGCAACGTTGCTCCTTTGTACCGCTCAGCGAGCGGTGGCCCAACGTTCTGGGAGTTTTGCACAATTTGCAGACACGACGAGTCAGAGAAACACTGAGACGATTCAAGCTCCTCCGGGCCAGCCAACGCCTCGGTTCGAGGGCATCGCCTATCAAGACACGGTAGCCATGCTCATGGTTCTGGTTCGTTTTCAGGACGACAATCATGGTGATTGCGGGGCTTGGTGGTGCCACGAAGAGAGATGGCCCCATCTTGATTTGTTTGGAACTGGGGACGTCATCCCCCGAACACGCTTGCCAGACTGGGCGCCGAAACTTTTGGAATCCGATCCCGCGCGTATTAATAACCAACAGCTTTCGCTTCAGGACTCGTCACTCTCGGCCTACTATTACTGGCAATCAAGGACGGGCCCGGCTGGACCGCATGTGCTCTATGGGGATGTATGGCCGGAAGTCTACATCACCGAGCACGCCAATCGTGGCTACTACAGCCGTCGCGACAGCATGGGAACGTCTGTGCGCAGAAAGAGCGGGTTCGGATACCTCACTGCTGAAATGCTGGATAATCTCGTTGAGGATGGGCTGGACCTGGGACGCTACGATCATAACCAAGACGGAGTGGTGGATCAGATCATGATGATTATCCGCCGCGACAGTCTGTATATGGGGCAGGGTTGGGGAACACTCGCCGGGTACTACAACGTGGCCGGTATGCCTGACCGGGATGGAGATCTCAGACCAGATACGCTCAAATACTGGAGTGATGTTCGCAGAGATAGCATACGTGTTGATTGGTCACATTCCGGATCGCAAAACCTCACAGCGGACGTCGGCATGGGGTTGTTGGTACACGAATACGGTCATCGCATCATGGGCATGGGCGGGCACCTTCCTATGATTCAATATGAAGAGCGCGTCCCTGGCCAAAAGGTGGAGTGTGCCTACGCGCGCATGTGCGGGCTTCCAAACGCGTACGATCCCGCCTCACTTACGCTATCCGCACACGAGAGGCGTCGGATGGGTTGGCTAGATCCAGTCATATTGGATCCACGAGGTGGGGATCGCGAGGCCATTGAAATACGCGATCTCTACAATTCGGGCGACGCCGTCTTTGTCCCACTTGGAGAAGGAGCAGCAGCGGATACCCTGACGATCGTGAACAGGCAGCGACTTGGCTATTTCGACGTCGTGAGAGCCGTGCCCAGCCTCCATCCTGATTTTGAATACGTCTACAAAGGATTGGCGACTCGCGGCCTCCAGGTTGCCTTGAGTGACGGTGAGCCGAGTGGTTCGTTTGGCAGATACAGGTATGGTTTTCTTCCCGCAGACGGTGTTTACGAAAGACGTAGCCGGTGTTCGGGAGATCACGACGGTTGCCCCGGCCCCAATACATACCACGGCGATCTATACAGCCCTGAATGGGTAGACCAACTGACTCCATGGACGCGGCCCAGCTCGAGCGGATTTAGGCGCGCGGAGCTGATAACTGAAGGCGTCGAGCCGCAATGGTTCGCTCTAGATCGAATCCGCTACGTTCCAGATGATCGCGATTCGACCATGCAGTTTGATTTCGTCGTGGATGTGCGGCAGAGACCTTCATTTCTTACAGCAGGTAATCCCTGGCCCGTCATACGTGTTGATTCGTGGATAGGGCCAGAATCGACCGGTCTCGTTTTCGAAAATGAGGTCTTCGTAGAACGAGGTGCGACCCTTCACATAGGTGCTGACACGTTATCGAATGCTTTTTCGGGCAGCTTCACGTCACTAGGCGCTGTGCAGATCACGTTCCGCCGGGGCCTTCGGCTAGAAGATGGTGCGCAATTGATTGTTGGCCCAGACTCCGAAGTAATCGTGGAAGGTGGCATTCTCGGAGGAGCCGGTGCTGAATTTGTGATTGATGCAGGGGCGATGGTAAACCTTGGTCGAGGCGTTCGATTTGAGGGGGGTCGGTTAGGTGGAGAACCGGATCAGGTGTTGTTGGATAGGTTTAGAACTCGTTAGAAACGTCGGTAGAAGTTCAAGTCGAAATAGTCGGCCGGTTATATTGCGCGTTGAATAAAATCGATCGTTGCAGATAATCAGTACATGGAACCAGTCACACAGACAAGGAGTCGCTGGACGCTTCGCCCGATTGACGATGATGCCGTCGTACAACAGCTCGGTGCAGAGTTAAACGGCCTGCCAGAGCCCCTCGCTCGCTCGCTCGTCCTCCGAGGTATCCATACTTTCGACTCCGCTGAACAATACTTCAGGGGAGGCTTGGAGCGACTTCACGATCCATTCCTGATGAAGGACATGGAAAAGGCAGCAGAGCGGCTGGTACAGGCCGTGGAAACGGGGGAGAGCGTTCTGGTATACGGAGACTATGACGTGGATGGAACTACGTCTGCTGCGCTGATTACGCTATTCCTGCGGTCGTTGGAGGTGGACGCTACGTACTTCATCCCCAATCGATTTGTACATGGCTATGGGCTTTCGAAGGCCGGAATTGACGTCGCCGTGGAGCAAGACGCCAGTCTGATCGTGGCACTGGACTGCGGGATTACCGCGATAGAAGAAGCGACGTATGCCCGAGAGCAAGGGCTGGATTTAGTGATTTGTGATCATCACACGGCGGGCGAATCCCTACCAGATGCCGTTGCCGTTCTCGATCCAAAGCGGCCTGATTGTGCGTATCCGTTTGATGGGCTCTCCGGTTGCGGCGTTGGATTCAAATTGGTTCAGGCGACTCTGGAAAAGCTCGGTCTGCCCAGAGAGGATGCCTGGCAGTATCTGGACCTCGTAGCCGTGTCAACGGCGAGTGATATCGTTCCCATGCACGATGAGAATCGTGTGCTTATGCGGGCAGGGCTTGCCCAAATGTGCACCTCACCACGCATTGGACTGGTTGCGCTTGCAGAGCGCGCGAAAATTGAGCTCGACGCGTGTACGTCATCCAAGATCGTTTTTAGCCTTGGGCCACGCATCAACGCTGCGGGTCGGCTCGCGGACGCGTCGCTGGCAGTTGATTTGCTCACGACGGATGATCCTCAAGAGGCGAGCCGGTTGGCAGACGAAATTGAAGCGCTCAATATGGAACGCCGCGAATTGGACATGTCGACGCGTGATCAGGCCATGCTCATGGCCGGGGAAACCATGTCTGGTGACCCCATGGTGCTGGTTCTACATAACAGCGACTGGCATCCTGGCGTGATCGGTATTACCGCTAGCCGCATAGCCGAGCACTTCCATCGGCCGGCCGTGTTGCTTACAACGGACGCGAACGGAGAGGCAAAGGGATCTGCTCGATCTATCAAGGGTCTTTCGATTTACAACGCGCTGGCCTCGTGCTCCGATCTCCTAACTCGGTTTGGCGGCCACGACTTTGCAGCAGGACTTGCACTGCCGCTTGAAAACATTCCGTTGCTTCGCGACCGACTGGAGAGCGTTTTAGCCGAAACAACAGACCCAGATCTGTTGACGCCCGAGATCGAGCTGGATGCCGAGTTGGACCTTTCCGCGATCGACAGTCGGTTCTGGCGAGTTCTAGAACAGTTTGGGCCTTATGGCCCGGACAACCCTCGGCCAACTTTTTGGGCACGTGATCTGAAAATCGTTGGGCAGCCTTCCGCAGTCGGTGCGGATAATCGACACCTCAAGGTTCAGGTGGCTCAGCGTAAGGGGAGCCCCGCTTATTCCGTCATAGGATTCGGGCTGGGCGATCAAATAAAGATTGCTGATCGGCTTGCGCGCAATCAACATCCCGCCGAGCTCGCTTTTACAGTTGAAGAGAACACGTGGAATGGGCGAACCACACTCCAATTAAGAGCCAGGGATATCAGGCCCGAAAGCCACTAATCCACGATTACTTATTGACGCTGAGACTTTCAACGCCGTCTGAGGCGGAAATCGCGTTCCCGTTTGAGCCCACGGTACCGGTCAGCCTTCGGTCTGGGAAAGCTCCGGCACCCTCAACAGTAAACGCGATGTCGGGATAAACGTACTCGCCCGTGCCATTCAACGAGACGGGCGAATCACTGCCGTCAACATCTACCGTTCCCGAAGCAGACCAGGCGAATCCCGATTCATTGATAACATTGCCGGGAAGCATAAGGGAGATCGTCCCTTGATAGCCATTGGTGCTCGTGTAGGAGCCGGTGTATGTGCCTCCAAGAAGCGGGCTATTGTCGCCGTTTGAGCTGCACGCCGAGAAAGCAAACGCCATACAAATGACGAACAGAAAGGAGATGCGCTTCATTTGAAAGGAAGAATGTGGTGAGGAAAAATAAGATGTAGAGCCGAGCAATGACGTGCAGAACTGATTGCCCTGCATTCTAACTAGTTGCCCATTCGTTGAGCCATTAGGACAGCCTCGTAAGCGTTTATGATACCGCCTATAACGGAAAGCTCTCTGAACGCAACCATTTCGCCTTCAGAACCAGGGCGAGGCACCTGTTGTTCGTACTTGACGGCCGAGTCAACCAGAATCTGCCGCACATCGGATGCCTCCAGGTTTGGGAAGTAGGTCATCAGAAGTGCGGCGACGCCCGAAACCAGCGGAGCGGCGAGGCTCGTCCCATCGTGACTGCCATACCCGTTGTTGAGGTTGAGGCTGTAAATCGATGCGCCCGGAGCGAAGACATCAACCCGCGTCTTCCCATAGTTGCTGAATGACGCGACGAGTTCGGCGTCCCACCGCGACGCGCCAATCTCCAACCAGTTACTCGCTTCCTCATCGTTCCCAAACATACGATTCGGAAAGTTGGACTCCACGGTAATATCAACTCCGTCGTTGCCGGAGGCGTGCACTAGCAGCACTCCCTGCTCTTCAGCGTAGCGCACGGCGTCATCAACCGCTCCTTTGTACGGAGAATAGCCTTTTCCGAAACTCATGTTGATGATGTGCGCCCCGTTGTCGACCGCATAGCGGATAGCATTGGCCACATCCTTGTCGCGCTCATCACCGTTGGGAACGGTTCGAATAGGCATAATCAGCACGTTTGAGGCAACGCCGTCAATCCCGATGCCATTGCCTCGAACCGCCGCAATGACGCCCGAGACGGATGTACCGTGGCTGGCATCTGGTCCGGTGACGTCTGTGTTCCCGTAGAACCGCTCCGATGTGTCCTCGTAATTGTCGCCGACAATTGAGCGAGGGTCAAAATCGGGGTTGTAGCCGTACTCCAACCTACCTTCTACGTAATCAACTTGGCCATTCAGATCCGCCACCGAGAGACCGTTTGCGTCCAGAAAGAGTAGCATGTCGCGCGCCCGGATGACTTCGCCATCGGTGGATTGAATGGATTCGAGATTTGAGGCCTCATAGCTTTCGCGTCCGAAATGAGTCTTGATTATCCGATCCGAAGAATTCACCGCCACCTGTATGCCTTTCAGCGTGCCGAGGACGCCTTCGTACTCGGCACGATTTTCGGCAAGTTCTGCCTCCAGCGCACTAAGTCGGGCCGTGTCTTCTGCAGAAAGAGACGAGGTCCCACTTTCGGCCACACGTGAACGCAGGGTTGAAATCTCTCGTGCAATCTCGAACGAATCGAATTCTACGTTTCGGCCATCCGCTCCGCCAATGAAATTCCAGCCATGCGTGTCATCCACGTAGCCGTTGGCATCATCATCGACGCCATTCCCTGGCGCGTCATCGTTGGTCCAAATCTGTCCTTGCAGGTCCTCGTGACTGATGTCGACGCCGCTGTCGATTACGGCAACGATAATCTGACGAGAAGGCTCAACGCCAGTAAGCGCATCATAGGCCCGATCCACACTCATTCCGTAAACGCCGTCCTGCTCATAATCGAGATTGTACCAGACAGTTGGCGGGGCATCGGCATCCTGCGCAGTGGCTAAAGAGACAAACGAAAAGGCGACGATGGCGCAGAGGCCGGTACGTCCGAGGCGCATGAACATGGGCTGTGAGGAATAAAACGCAGGAGAATACGGCGAACCAAAGGCTAACGCGCCCGCATCGCGCGTTCGTGTGATGGCTGGTGGAGAAGACAGGATGATTTAGTGAAGACACTGTCCTAAACCGGATCCTCCACCCTAGACTTCCGTTCACGTTCCCCCTTCCAAATGAGTTCATCTATGCCGAACATCCTCTGGGCCGACGACGAGATTGATCTTCTGAAGCCCCACGTCCTGTTTCTTCAAGCCAAGGGCTACGACGTCACGAGCGTAACCAACGGTGCCGACGCGGTTGCGCACATAAAGGATACCCGCTACGATGTGGTTTTTCTGGATGAGCAAATGCCGGGATTGGGCGGTCTAGATGCGTTGGCAGAGATCAAGGCTGTGCGTCCAGAAACTCCGGTAGTGATGATCACGAAGAGCGAGGAGGAGCACCTGATGGAGGATGCCATCGGTGGGCAAATATCGGACTACCTCATCAAGCCGGTTAATCCCAAGCAAATCTTGCTGACGTGCAAGAGGTTGTTGGAAGGGACGGAGATTCGTGCTCAGAAGTCCTCGCAGAACTATCTGCAAGCATTCGGAAGGCTTTCTGAACAGATCGGCGCGGGCTTGTCGGCGGAGGAATGGATCGAAGTCTACCAGGAACTAACACGCTATGACCTTGAACTGGAAGGTGCCGAAGAAGGCATCCGACAGATTCTCGATGATCAGTACCGGGAAGCCAACGTGGCATTTGGGAAATACATCGAAGCGGCATACCCCGGTTGGATTGAGGCGATACGGGCGGGCAAGAAGCCAATCGAGACAGCTCGACCGGCGCTCAGCCACGAAATTCTCCCAACATGGGTGATTCCCGAACTGGAAAAGGAGAAGCCCGTGCTCTTTTTTCTTATCGATTGCATGCGCTACGACCAGTGGCTGGCATTCGAAAGACTCCTCCTCCCGCTGTTTGATGTTGAAACGAACTGGCATTACGGATTGCTGCCAACAGCAACTCCCTACTCCCGAAATGCCATCTTCTCGGGATTGCTGCCAATGGAAATTGCTGCGCGTTTTCCACAGTTCTGGAAAACGGTTGAACGTGATGAGGATGCATCGCTGAATCAGCACGAGCCCGAATTGTTACAGGATCTCATCAGTCGAAAGCATCTCAAAAGCCGCCTGCGCTACGAGAAACTCGTTTCCACTAACAGTGGGCAGGCGTTTGCCGAGGCAGTCACGGATTTCACACAGGTCGATCTCGCAGCTATCGTCGTCAACT
>JAHEJB010000087.1 GCA_024639085.1 Rubricoccaceae bacterium
GACGTACACGCAGCCTGTCGGTTGTCGATTTGACGACGGATGTCCAGCGCGGTCTTGTGGAACTCCAGGGCCAGGTCGTATTCCTCCTTGGCAAACGAAATGAGCCCGAGGTCGTGAAGTGCCCTGCTCTCGCCGAGCCGGTCCTGATCTTCCTGGAAAAGTTTGAGGCTGATTTCATGGTGCCCCCGTGCTTCGTCAAACCGGCCCATTGTCCGCAGAACGGTCCCAACCGAGCTATGAGATCTCCCCTGCCCTACAGGGTGTCCGTGTTCTACGAATGTATCCAACGCTTCCATGGCGCGCTTGAGCGCCAGTTCAGGCTGGCCCAGCTCCAGATACGCTGCACTCAATCCATTCAGAACCCAGCCCACGCCTTCAGAGTCTCCAGCTTTTCGTGCGGAAGCCAGATTCTCGTGAGCCAGCGAGATCGCTTCTTCGTAATTGCCTTGGCTGGAATAGAGCGCGGCCAGCACGCCTCGGTGCATCGCAGCTGTATCGCGATCGTTCGCCTCATCGAAGTAGTTGATGGCAAACAGGAGATCGGGAATGGCGTCGTGATGGCGCGAAACCAGATAGGCAACGCGCCCTCGAATCCCAGTTGCGTGTGCAAGACCTGCCTCGTGGCCAATGTCCTTCGCAAGACTCCGCGCGTAGTCAATCAACTCGAACTGCCGCGCCGGGTCGCGCCCTCGCATCTCATTCACATGCTCAACGATGGCATCGACGCGTTCTACGCCCTCGAGGCCATCGAAGCCAGGAATATCCAGTTCCAGCGTGTCACGGTTGATTTCCACGATAGACGGGGTGAGTTAGGCCCTCTCCAACGCATGGATTGGGGAGTCGGTTCGGTACCCGCTCATGGCCTTTCGGGCGGTTCCCTACTTCCTGAATCTGCGGACGAGTGACTCAATTTCGCTATCCGAAAGTGGATGAACCGCTCGGGCAACTCCTTCAACCTCTGGAGACGGTTCCGCTGCCTCTGTCGAAGCGTCGGGCATGCTTGCGTTGACCACTGGCGCAGACCCGGCCCTGTCGCGGAGTCGGGCCTCGATTTCCTCCATCCAGCTTCCGTCGCCGGACGAAGGAGCGAGCGCCAGATCCACTGCAGACGCGGCGTTCGCCTGCTGAGGTTTGTTCAGCGGATTTGTTTCAAACGCGACGCGCTTGATGTTTAGAAGATGCAACGGAGAGATGTTGTCGCTCGTAATTGATCCGCCAATCGTGCCAGGGCCCAGCGTCATGGCGGGGAAGAGATTTGTCGTCATCCCAACGGATCCGAGCGCCGCCACCGTGTTGACGACGATGCGCATTGATGGCTTGCGGAGCGCAAACTGCTCAATCACACGCTGGCTCCCGCAGTGAATGGCGAGCGTGTGCCCGATGCCGCCGAACTCCAGTATTTCGATACAACGAGCACAGCCTTCTTCCCATCCATCGGCCGCGTAAAAAGATAGGATTGGAGAAAGCGTTTCCATCGAAAGTGGTTCACCCTTACCTACCTCCGACACTTCGGCAACCAATGCTTTCGCATCCTGCGAAACACGAAACCCAGCCATTTGAGCAATTCTATGGGGACTCTGGCCTACAATATCGATGTTGAGTCCAGGGCCAACCTTAATAATCTTGCGCAGTTTCGCGGCTTCCTCGGACGAGCAAATGTGCGCGCCGTTCTGCACCAAGGCTTCGAGAAGCTTCCGCTTGATAGCCACGTCGCTCACGACGGAGCGCTCCGTCGAACAAAGCGTGCCCCAGTCGAACGATGTGCCCGTGAGGATGTCGGCTGCGGCCTTGCTCACGTCTGCCGAACGATCAACATAGGCAGGCACGTTTCCGCTACCGACGCCGTAAGCAGGCTTGCCTTTTGAGTACGCCGCCTTCACCATGCCGCCGCCACCCGTGGCTAGGATTACGTCCGTGTTGGGGTCTTCAAGCAACGCGTCCGTTCCCGCCAGAGTGACTTCCGACATGCATCCGAACAATCCTACGGGCGCTCCAGCTCGGTACGCGGCTTCAGCCACCACGTGAAGTGCCTCCGCTGTGCATGCTCTAGCTCGCGGATGCGGACTCATCACGACGCCACAGCGTGCCTTGGCCGAAATAATAGCCTTGTACATTGCTGTTGACGTTGGATTTGTACTCGGGATAAGCGCAGCCACAACGCCCATCGGTGTCGCCACCTCCCAGATGGCGTCCTCGTCGTTTCTGTTGACAATGCCGACGGTCTTCATTCCTTCCATCCGCTCGGCCAACGTTCGGGTCGCGAATAGGTTTTTCTGAGTCTTACTCTCGGGCCGACCAAAACCTGTTTCTTCATAGGCCAGCCTACCCAAACGCTCAGCCGCGAATGCACCCGCCGCAACCATAGCTGCAACGATGCGATCGACTTCTGCCTGCCCAGCAGCCTTCAGCGCGTGCTGCGCGTCGGAGGCCACCCGGAGCAAGTCGCGGGCTTGTTGAATAGAACGAAGATCGGCGTCCATCGAGTGAGAGGGTCGGGTTCGGAAGTGTACTGCGTACAGTTCTGTCAGGCAACCACTCTGTGTTGCGAAGAAGAGCGGCGGTCACGACCGAGCGTTATTAAGACTATTCATGCCAGCAATGTTCATCCAATTGGCCTTGAGTCATGCGAATTGCGGCAACCACACAGACGTAAATAGGATTCCAACGCTCATGGCACGTCTTTTGGTTTTCCGGCGGCGATTCCTTTCAAGGCTAATTCTCTCCACGCCGGATGTCATCGCCAGCCTCCTTTCCCAACTCCACGTTTTCTGCTGCCGAGCCTCGCAGAATCAGATTCAACAAAGGCGGTTCGTACCTGCTTGTACGGGATTCCGGGCATCCCCAACAGTTCATGCGCGTCGTTCAGGAAGCTGTTGAAGCGGGCGAACATTGCCTCTTAATCTCTTCCAAGTCCCAAACTCTATTGACGGAGCTGGCCTCAAAGAACGCGTTCGACCTGCAAAGCGCGGTAAACACAAATTTGCTCGGCTTACTCAAGTCCCCAACGCGAGATGAACTGGCTGCGTTCGGCGACGTGCGTCTATCCCAGGCATTTAGTGACTTGATTCAGCTTGGAGAGACTCAGAATGCAAGGCAGGTTGTGGTGGATGACGTCTCCGCATTCCTCCAGTTTCGCGTGTTCGATGAGTTAACAACTGTGTTCAGAAAATTTGTCCGCGATGCCGCTGATATCGAAACGACGTTTATCCTCAGTCTTGAAGAGCCGACAAACGAATTCTCGGAACGACTGGTGCACTTCATTCAAGGCGAGGTGACAGGATCGATACGGGCTAGGATTGAGCCTGATCTTTCATTTCCAGCGAACCTTGATGCTTTCGATTCCCAGCCCATTTACTCGCTCGAAGCCGATTTCCGAGCCGTTCGGGAGGCCTCCGGCTTGACAGTTGAAGACATCCAGAAGAGAATCCGCCTTGCCACAGCCATCATCAAACGCTTTGAGGATGGACTGGTCATTGGAGATCCATCATTCAAAGCTGAATACGTTCGAACCATCTTGAGGTCATACGCTGACGCATTAGGGTTAGGTCAGCAAAAAGTTAGATCTGCTTTAGAAGCATTTCGGGCAGGTACTTATCGTGGAGAGTTGCACCCAGATTACCAGGATAGCATAAGCCTAAGGCCAGGCGATAAAGGGCAACGGTCGTTGAACGTTGAAAGATTTGGTCCTCTTCCTGAAGCAACAGCATTGAATGCCGCCGCTCATGCGGACTCTTTAATCGCGAGGGGTGCAGTTTTTGGCAAAACGATAAAGGGAATCATGAAACGCAAGCAGGGCAACGGTAACAAACTTGTAGAGAGCTTATTCAGGAATGAACAGCGTGCCGCTCTGTGATCCTTCTTTGGGCTGTCGCAATGCGATACGGGAGCAGTCCATTCGTTCTTTACTAAGCTTTTCTTCCCCGATTTGTAAACCTGGTTGTCCTTGCTGCATACAAAAAGGCCCCCTTCAGCAAAACTAATCGTCTGTCGAAAGCTCCTGGCACACCCTTTGTCAAATCGACTTATGCTCCCTGCACGATACCCTTCCCCTGATGTCACCCACCTTCCCTCTCTCCCCCTCGGGTCTTCCTTCTGTTGAGACAAATTGGGGTGGACTCACGAAAGGAGGCACATACCTCCTGGTTGGACATGCACAAGCCGGTCGCCCACGCCACATTATGACAACCGTGCGGGCGGCAATACAAACTGGAGAACATTGCCTGTTGATCTCTGCCCGACCACAGGAAGCGCTCATTGAACAGGCGGCCCAGATTGGAATGGACCTCCCATCGGTTTCTCAATCGCAGCAGGTAAGATTGTTGAAGTCACCGCCCGGAAGAGAACTTGCTGCGCTTGGCGACGAGGGCTTGACCAAATCTCTCAAAGACCTCATCGAGCTCGCAAGAAAGCATAATGCTGGTCGCGTAGTGATGGACGACTTCTCCTCTTTCGTCCAGTACCGCGTGTTCGATGCCTTCGCCGATGCCTTTCGACAGTTTATTCAGGATGCTGCCGGCATCAAGTCAACGGTCATCTTAGGGCTCGGCGAGCCAGCCAACGAGGCCTCTAAAAGCCTGCTTCGCTTTCTCGAAGGAGAGGTTGCCGGAACTGTGCACACCACCACAGATGCGTACGACGAGGCCCATTTCGAATTGCTGCCAGGTACGGCGCACGTTTCTCTCCCGGAGGCTCCGTCGGTCTCTCCCTTCACCGAAGTAACCATCGAATCTTCAGCTGCGCCACCCAAAGAAGTATCAACTCCAAAGCGGGAAGTCGAATCACAGAATACTCTATCGCTTCCCCCTTTCGAGCTGTCCTTCCCCACGCCAAACAACGGAGGAGATGGTTCGAATGAACCCGTTGAGACTCCTGATTTCGCAGCAGCGGTTGAGGAATCGGTACCGATAATTCCGATCGCTCCACCTCAATCCTCCGGAGACACGGCGTGGGCAGAGATCAGACCTGTTTCACATTCGGATGCTCCGTTCTCTCCCGACGAGCTGGATACCTTTCTTACCGGTCGGACTAAGCTGGACATCAGCGATGGCTACTACGTCGATTCTGCTGGGCCAACGAATCTATCAACAGGCGCGCCAACGCCCAAGCCAACTCTGCAACAGACGGCGTCGGATATTCAGCATGCCGCTTATCCCGAGTTGTTTGCACCTATCGCTGCTGACGACCCAACCTTAGACTTTCGGGAAGCGCTCGCCGACGCGTATTCGCGACGGGCCAGTGAATCATTTCTGGTGATGGCTTTGCGCCTTCCGGAAAACGATCCTTTCGTGGACATATTCCCTGCTATCGCCGAAGGTGTACGTATCGGCATCGGCCAGTCAGGAACGATGCATACGGGTAGAAACGGGCTCATTGCGCTGATTCCGAGTGCAAGCACGGATGTAGCGCGCAATGTCTATGCCATCCTTAAGGCTCACCTGAAGACCATTGTGCCCGGTCGTGCCGAAACCGCCCTCCAGCACGTAAACGCGATGGCTGTTCCGAATGGCGAGCCTTTCAAGACGGCGGACGAACTGTTTGCTTACGCTTTCGAGAACTAACGGAAGGCGCGTTCGCGGCTCAACATCTGGACGAGGTCGGTGACGCCGATCGGTCCGTGCTTGTAAAGAAATGGCTCGCCGTACTCCGCGCCGATGCGGTACCCGTAGACACGCGCACGAGCCTCTACCCAGTTCAGGAAGCCTTTGTTTGAGATGAACGTCTCAGGCTCATCGGTTTTGTAGTCCGGGTTGTGGAATTGGCTCTTGAAAGCCATAAGGGCCTGAATGCGCTGCTCCCAGACCTCACTCACATCCACAACAAAAGTCGGCGTGAACTCAATGGACTGCATGTAATGGAGCACATGGTTGGGCCGCCAGGGTTCTTGAGGTTGTCCGTTTTCGTCGGTTGTTTCGACCATCGCGAGACCGCTGTAGAACAACGACTCTGTAGAAAGTCGGGCCGCGTTTGGATGGTCGGGATGACGATCGTCCGGCGAATTGATAAGGAGGATGTTTGGTCTATACCACCGGATTCGCTGGATCAACGCGCGCTGGTTTTCTTTCGTGTTGGGAATATCCCCGTCTGGAATTCCCAGGTTTTCACGCGCAACGAGCCCCATGATCTCAGAGGCCTGCTCTGCTTCCCGAAGGCGCTGTTCGGGGGTACCTCGTGTACCCAGTTCACCTCGTGTAAAATCAACGACACCAGTCCTGTAACCCTGCTTCGCGAGAAGGCACATCGTTCCACCCGCACAGAGCTCCACGTCATCTGGATGCGCGGCGAGGGCTAGGACGTCGAGTGGTTCAAACATGCGTCAACTTAACGGCAACTTGCAAATAGTCGTTGGCTTGGCCAAGCACTTCGTAGCCAATTTGATAGGCCTGCACGAACTCGGTGAAGGCTTTGAACTCATGCATAGGAACGCCAAACTCATCAAACAATAGAATGTCGTTAGGCTGCAACATCGGAGCGAGGCGCGTGAGGACGAACAGAGTCGAGGAATAGAGATCCGCGTCGAGGTGGACGACGAGACGGCGCTCCGAACTTCGCTCAGTTAGCCCGGGCTCTTTGAGGAAAGGACCCAACGTCTTTTGAAAGTAGCCGGCTACAAAATGGGCGCGCGGATCGTCTGTCTCGGGGACGCTTCCTTTCGTATCAAATGTCCCAGCCTTGACTGGACCGAAGTCTTCGGGCAATCCCGTAAACGTGTCAAAACCGGTGAAATTGGATTTAGGATGCTGATTCTGACTCAGCCACCAGAAAAACGACTTCCCTTTCGCCACGCCAAATTCCAGGTAGTCAATCGGCCCATCAAGGCCCTCTGCATCACACACAAACTGGAAGAGTCGTTCACGTTTGTTGTAACGGAATTCAGATTCGTCCGCGTCTGCGTTGAACGAGACATCGCGGTGACCATGCGTCCACTTGGCGAGCCTTGCCATGTAGGCGGTTTTTAGAAGCAACCCGCTTGTTGGGGCTCCTACTCTTCCAACACCTGAACGCAGCAGAGCAACTTTTATCCGACGAGGAAGAGGGCGCTTGCCTGGCATCGCCTAGCCCACAACGATATTGACCAACCGGCCTGGTACGACAATCTCCTTGCGGATGGTCTTGCCGTCGATGTGGCGCTGAACGTTCTCGATGGCCTTTGCCGCTTGAAGAATGTCATCTTTGGACGCATCGGCGGCTACTGTTGCAGTCCCTCGCATCTTGCCGTTCACCTGCACGGCAATTTCCTTCGTGTCTGAGACCAGCAGCGATTCGTCATGCTCAGGCCAAGGCGAATACGCCAGCGACTCGCCATTCCCAAGAATCTGCCAGAGTTCCTCGGCGATGTGTGGCGCGAACGGAGCCAGGAGCTGCACGAACGGCTCAATGACGGACTTAGGAACAGCATCCCATTTATAAGCCGCGTTCACAAACTCCATCATCGTGGAAATAGCCGTATTGAAGCGCAGCTCCTCAATGTCCTCCCCAACCTTCTTGATGGTGGCATGCAGCGTTCGAAGTTGCTCCGCCGTTGCTTCCTCATTGACTATCGCGGACGCCAACTCCCCTGATTCCTCGTCCACAATCAAACGATAGGCGCGCGACAGAAAGCGATGGACCCCCTCCACCGAGCGCGTACTCCACGGCTTCACCTGCTCCAGCGGCCCCATAAACATCTCGTAGAGCCGTAGCGAGTCCGCGCCGTATTCGGCAACCACATCGTCGGGGTTGACGACGTTTCCGCGACTCTTGCTCATCTTGTGGGCACGAGCATCCACACGAATCGAGGAGTCGGACTTCAAGACAAAGTTGTCGCCGCGCTTTTCAACTTCAGCATCGTCAACCTTTCTATCTGTAAACGACCCTGGATCGTCGACTTCGTTTGATGAGACGAACTTCCCGGCTTTGTCCTTCCAGGCTGTGTACTCCATTTCACCCAGAATCATTCCCTGATTGACGAGTTTCTGGAAAGGCTCTTTCGTGGAAACGAGGCCCTCGTCATACAACACTTTGTGCCAGAAACGCGCATACAGGAGATGCAGCACGGCATGCTCGGCCCCGCCCACATAGAGATCGACCGGCATCCAGTACTTCTCCTTTTCAGGATCGACGAGTTGATCGGGGTTGCTAGAATCGATGTAGCGTAGGTAGTACCAACACGAACCCGCCCATTGTGGCATCGTGTTCGTTTCGCGGAGCGCAGGTTTACCATCCACCGTCGTTTCTACCCACTCTTTGACCGTGGAGAGGGGACTATCGCCTGTCCCACTCGGCTGAAACGTGGCCATTGTTGGCAAGGTTACTGGAAGCTCATCAACAGGCTGCGGCTTTCCATCGACGTGAACTATGGGGAACGGCTCTCCCCAATACCGCTGGCGACTGAAGAGCCAGTCGCGGAGTTTGTAATTCGTCTGCGAACGTCCAACCCCGTTGTCCTCCAGCCACGCAATGATCTTCTCTTTCGCTTCCTTGACGCGTAGACCATCGAGCGAAATCCCATGATCGGCAATGCCGGGAATCTCTCGATTCGTCGCATCGGAGTTAATGGCGGGTCCGTCACCGAGGTACGCATAGCCTACAAAATCGTCGGGCGGCTTCACCGTTCGAACGATCGGCAACCCATATTTCTCCGCGAACTCCCAGTCGCGGTCATCTTGCCCTGGAACGGCCATGATCGCTCCCGTTCCATAGGTCGCGAGCACATAATCGGCCACCCAGATCGGTATGTATTTGCCATTCACGGGGTTCTGGGCGTGGGCGCCGGTGAAAACTCCTGTCTTCTTCCGCTGCTCCATCCGCTCCCGCTCCGACTTCCGATTCGCCCGCTCAACGTAGGCCTCAACTTCATTTCGCTGCTCGTCTGTCGTAATCGACTTGACCAGCGGATGCTCGGGAGCCAGCACCATGAACGTCGCACCAAAGAGCGTATCCGGCCGGGTGGTGAACACGTGAATTGAACTTTCCGCGTGCCCCATCACACGAAAATCGACCTCAGCCCCAACGCTTTTGCCAATCCAGTTCCGCTGCATCTCCTTAAGCGAATCCGACCAGTCGAGGTCCTCAAGACCTTCCAGCAATTCGTCGGCGTACTCTGTGATCTTCAACATCCACTGCCGCATAGGCTTCTGGACAACCGGGTGATCACCTCGTTCACTCTTCCCGTCAATCACCTCCTCGTTGGCGAGTACCGTGCCGAGAGCCGGACACCAGTTCACGGCAACCTCAGCCTCGTAGGCCAAGTCGCGCTCGTAGAGCTTCAGAAAGATCCACTGCGTCCATTTGTAGTAGTTCGGATCGGTCGTATTCACCTCGCGATCCCAATCGTAAGAGAAACCCAGACCCTGAAGCTGCTCACGGAATCGATCGATGTTCTTTGCCGTGGTTTCCGCGGGATGTGTTCCGGTTTCAATGGCGTATTGCTCCGCTGGCAAACCGAACGCGTCCCATCCCATCGGATGAAGCACGTTGAACCCCTTCATGCGCTTGTAGCGAGCTACGATGTCCGTGGCCGTATAGCCCTCCGGATGGCCGACGTGGAGCCCCGAACCGCTGGGGTAGGGAAACATATCGAGCACGTAGCATTTCGGCTTCGACATGTCGAAGTCGGCGTCGTGCAGATCGGGGGTACGGAAGGTCTTGTTCTCCTTCCAGTATTGCTGCCAGCGGGGCTCAATGGCGTCGAATGGATAGCCAGCCATGTATAATTGCTTTTCAGGGATGCAGCCGTAAAGCTACGGCTCTGCTTGCTCTCGGATCCGTGAAGCAAAGAAGGAGCAGCAGCCGATGCTCGGTCGAACGCTCATCGTTCTGTATCAGGGACTTGCGCCGTATGCAGCCTGTTGGCTTGTTTGCGCATCCCTCCGATCCTCACCTCACAATGCGTCCCTTCACTCGCTCCGAACGCCTCAAGTATTGGTTCGACAATACAATGTCGGCGGGTACGCCCGCGCTCATTGCGTGGCTTGCCGTCGCAACCATTGCGCTCGTGGCGGCTATAGTTGTTGTCGTCATCGTTACCGGCATTGCGCCGGTTGGCGACGACGGTTCGGTGAGCACGCCTGCGCTAATCTGGGACAGCTTCATGCAGGCGGTCGGTGCGGAGGCTATCGGATCCGACGCAGGCTCCTGGCCCTTCATCTTTGCTATGCTCGTACTCATGATCGGCGGGCTGTTCATCGCCAGCACGTTGATTGGCGTACTCACGAGTGGGATCGAAGGCAAGCTCGACGAACTCCAGCGTGGTCGCTCATTCGTTGCAGAAACAAATCACACGGTCGTTTTGGGGTGGTCGTCCAAAACACCCGCGGTTGTCAGAGAACTGGTGTTGGCAAACGAGAGCAAGTCCGATGCGTGTATCGCAGTATTGGCCGACGTTGACCGGACTGAGATGGAAGAGAGTATTCGCGAGGCGCTGGAGAATCGCCCCAGAACACGTGTTGTTTGCCGCACGGGTGACCCCATTGTCCTCGGAGATCTCGACATCGTTAATCCTCTGCATACCAAGGCCATCGTAATCCCGTCTCCTGAGACTGACGAACCGGATGCTCAGGTCGTCAAGATGATATTGGCGCTCTCAAACCATCCGGAACGAGAAGAATCGAAAGGAAGCTTCCATATCGTGGCAGAACTCAACGAGGCCTCCTGGAAGACCGTCGCCCACATGGTCGGCGATCCTGACGTGGAGTCCGTCCTCATCCATGATGTCATTTCGCGCATCATTGCACAGGTTGCGAGGCAAAAGGGGCTTTCCGTCGTCGTGCAGGAGTTGCTCACATTCGAGGGCAACGAATTCTACTACGCACCCTCCGAACCACTCATCGGCCGAACCTATGCCGAGGCTCTTTTCGCGTATCCACACGCAGCGCTTGTTGGAATTCATGGTCCAAACGGAGCCGACCTAAATCCTGCACATGATCACATCATTGGCGGAGATGATAAGCTGATTCTGCTTGCAGAAGACGACACACAGATCTCGCGATCTGATGGCGACGAGAGATTGTCTGCCGCCGCCTGGGACGTTGATGAGTCGCTTCTGTCTGCTCCCGTAGAACACAATAGCACTCCCGAACAGGTGCTGATTCTTGGTTGGAGTCCCCGTGCGCCTCGCATCATCTGCACCCTGGATGGCTACTTCGCTCCTGGATCCACGATAATCGTTGCCACGACCCAGACCGGCGCTCGATCAAAACTGGAGGCGCAATGTGGCGCCGTGTCGAATGTTGACGTGAGCCATCGTGTCGGCGATCCATCCAACAGGGACTTCCTCGAGAGCCTGGAGGTAGGAGAGTTCGACCACATCATCGTTCTGAGCAGATCCGAGGCCGAGCCGCAGGCGGCGGATACGCACGCGCTTGTTGCCCTTCTTCATCTCCGCGACATCGCTGAGAAGAACGACTACACATTCAATATCGTCAGCGAAATGAACGATGTTCGGAACCAGGCTCTCGCCGAGGTTACCCGCGCGGACGATTTTGTAGTGAGCGATAAGCTCATCAGTTTGATGGTAGCGCAGATCTCTGAGAATCGTGGTCTGGCGGACGTATTCGCAGAACTGTTCTCTCCTGAGGGAGCTGAGTTGTACCTCCGTCCAGTTTCAGACTATGTGGTATTGGAACAGCCGATGTCGTTCTACACGGTAGTAGAGGCGGTGCGTCGTCGCAACGAAACGGCAGTTGGTTTCCGCAGAGCTTCCGAATCATTTGACGAGGACCTGCAATACGGCGTCCATTTGAATCCAAAAGGCACAGATGTGCTCACGTTCGGTGACGGTGATCAATTGATCGTGTTGGCGAATAACTAATGTTATTGGTGGGCCCATTAATCACCTTGGGTCTTCCCCGTGTGGGCGGTGATCCATTCCGGTCAGTTTGCTGAAGGCTGTTATGCACGGACACGGACCGTTAGGCTGTGTTGCACTTCGCTGATTTGCGGAATGGGCTCCCGCCGGAGCCTGTCCTGAGTGAAGCCGAAGAGCGGGAGTGCCATTGTTGTTGCTAGGAAGGTGGACCCGAGCTAGAAAACAACCGAAAACCCGACTGCCACGACTGTAACCGCGATCAGCACAAA
>JAHEJB010000210.1 GCA_024639085.1 Rubricoccaceae bacterium
CCGCCGGGCAGGATGGCATTTATAACGGGGCGATTGACAATGCTTCCGGAGTCTCCATGATGCTGACGATAGCTAAAGCGTTCATGGCCGGAGATGCGCCTGCGCGCTCCGTCTATTTCGCCACGCTTTCGGCGGAGGAATCGGGGCTATTGGGCTCGAATCACTACGCCCTCTACCCTGTTGTGCCTCTCGCTCGTACGATCGCCAACATCAATGTGGATTCCGGCAACTTGTACGGCGCGACGGAGGATATCGTTGGTATTGGTGCCGAGCGAAGCGACATGCTCGAACTTCTGCGCCGATCCGCCGAGGCAGAAGGGATGACGGTTTCGATGGACCCCAATCCAAATGCTGGCGGCTTTTTCCGCAGCGATCAACTCGCGTTCGCAAGAGGTGGTGTACCAGCCGTTTTCATCCGCACAGGAAGCCGTTTTGTAGGTCAGCCGGACGATTACGCGGAGCAGATCGAGACGGAGTACCGCTCGAATCGCTACCACCAGCCCGCCGACGAGCTAAGCGAGGGCATGCCATTCAGTGGGCTTGTGCAGCAGTCCCGCATTGCGTTTCGCCTGGGCAATATGCTGGCTACATCATCGCTCCGCCCGGAGTGGAAGCCCAGCGAGGCGTTTGCTCAAACTCGTGCAGAGAGTGAGTCCTCGTTGTAGGGCTGCTGTGCATGTGATGGCATGGCAAACCACTTTTGAAATCTATTCTCTCTACTCGTCTTCATTCTCAAAAGCGACTGATTCCAACAATTCGTCAAAACGCGCTACGTGCTTATCCCAGGCAAGGTGTGCCGGAATATCCTGGAGGACACTTTTCGGGAGGGGCTGGTCTTGTTTTGTCAACAGACGCTTGAGAAGATCGAATAGCTCTTCCTCGTCATCGTACAGGACGGGTGCGTGGAGAAGTGGGCTATGCAGGTTTTCCGGGATAAGCTCTGGATACGTCAGCCGGTTTGGCAGGAGTGGATGACATCCACAATAGATGGCCTCCAGCATGGCAATACCGAAGAATTCGTGCCGCGCTGTTGAGACCACAATGTCCGACCGATGGAGCAGACTGCTGTACTCCGCGAAGTTCTCGGCGTAGCCGTAGTGTAGAATGCGATCGGCGTAGCGCTCGAAGGCGCGCTCGAAGCCTTCCGGTTGCTCCTCGAAGTGTTCGCCGGCTAGAATCATGCGGAACGGCACCCCCGCATCGTCGAGGCGGTTCATCACTTTGAAGAAGGCTTCGGGGTTTTTGTCGTACTCCCAACGCTGGTTCCAAAGGACGATCAACGGACCTTTATCGTGGACTCGCTCCGCCTCCGCGGTGGGCGCATGTTCGTCGTGGCCTTGCAGATCGAGACCCAGATGGAGCACACTGCTCTTTTCGCGAAGATCCCGCAGCGTGTTGAGGTGCGTGTAGTCTGGAAAACGCCGCAGAAGCGTGGGTAGCGCTTCAAAAAACTGGCTACGGTGAAATTGCGAATTGAACACGACGCGGTCTGCAGCAAGCGCCGAGAGATAGTTGATGTAGGCGTAGGTAAAATCGCGCTCCTTGCCTTCGCGGATCGGATACGTGAGCTGGTTCTCGTGGAAGTACAGGACGACCGGCGTAGTTGCCACTCGATCCCGCGTCAGCGTGAGGAATGCGGGCAGGTTCACCATGTCCGTCGCAAAGATGACATCCGGCTCAAAGCCCTGTCTGAGCCGCTCTTGAGCCTTCTGCGCAAGCGTTACCGCGCCACCCTGCATTCGCCACTTCCAGAATCGGGCGGCCATCGTCACTTTCTCGAAGTCGTGGCTACTGTGGTCGGCCAGATGCTTCAGGAATTGCTTGTGCGAGCCGCCGTACCAGGGCTCAAGAGCCAGAACCTTCATTGCAGTACCCCCAGCTAACTCTTGCCTGCAAGTTCCTGGGCGAGGGCATCGTTTTCCTCTTCCGTCGAGGGGCGAACAATGGCAATCGTGCGGATCTGCAGGTTCTCTCGGAGAACAGAATCACGCACTTCCTTCGCAGTGACCAACAGCTCTTCCTCCGCTTTCATCTTGATTACGCGGGTCCGCAAACGAATCGTGAGTGGACGTTCAGCGACGTTTTTTATAAGCATGCCGCGACGAATGGCCATGTTCGATCTACCTGATTGAGATGTGCGTTTGCGTGTTAGGAGCGCGTCCAAGATATTGAAGGAAACGCGTTGAGAAGCCATGCAAGTCGAATCCTCAAACGGAGTGATGGGAGGTGCCCGCAATTTGCTGCGAGCAACGGTTGGGCTTGTCTACCCGACACTGTGCTTTGGCTGCGAACTGCGTCTTTCCGAACATGGAGATGACGACCTCCCTATCTGCTCCGCCTGCCACCGCCGATTGCCAAAAGGAACGCCAGACCACGTCCTCCAACGATTGGCGAGGCTACCTGAAGCTGGAGGTGTGTTCAATGACGTATTTGCGCTCTGGGTGTTTGATGAAGGTGGAACGATTCAGCGGCTTCAGCACGCCTTGAAGTATCAGAACCGACCCAAGCTGGGCGTCCGGCTGGGTCGTGTGATGGGAAGGGCTTTGATGTCGCAACACCATCCTTTGTACGATGCCGTGTTCCCCGTCCCACTTTCGAGACGGCGCTTTCTGGAGCGCGGCTACAACCAGAGCCAAAAGATCGCGGAGGGTATGGTTGAAGTGCTTTCAGGAAGTCCAAACATCCCGGAAGACGCTCTC
Organism: Rubricoccaceae bacterium; assembly: GCA_024639085.1. GTDB lineage: Bacteria > Bacteroidota > Rhodothermia > Rhodothermales > Rubricoccaceae > JAHEJB01. The sequence continues at coordinate 2,700 of JAHEJB010000210.1, forward strand.
ATTCGAACACGCTCCACGAAGTCACAAACGAATCTATCTCGTACCAACCGATGGAAGAACGTCTCCGGAGCCTTCGAGATTTCAGGACCACTTGACCTCACCAACCAGCGCGTGTTGTTGGTCGATGATGTGTTGACCACAGGCGCGACCTTGACAGCCGCGGCGCTCCCTTTGCGGAATGCCGGAGCGATTGTCGATCTGGCCGTGTTTGCAGTTGTGGCGGTGTAGCGGCGTGGCGCGACATTTTCGACAACGCGTCATTGCGAAGGCCGAATGGCCTGTGGCAATCTCGTTGGCCGAACTGAAAACTACCGCGAACAATATTGCTGACTCTCGCTCAATCCGGCGAGATTGCCGCGTCTCCGCCTCACGGCGAACTAGGGATTGGGCAGTGTGGGTCCCCCTTTGAAGGGGGTGGCTCAGCGAGTGGGCGAGCTGAGACGGGGGATGTTGGATTGTCTGGCTGCTTCTCCGGCAGGCACCGCACACCCCTCCCTCCGCTTCGCGGAGTACTCCCC
>JAHEJB010000088.1 GCA_024639085.1 Rubricoccaceae bacterium
CCAGAATGCGCGATTTTGTGGCCAAACTGGTCACACCGGCGGCCACACCTACGAAGACCCCGGCCAACGGCGAGAGCCCGGCGACATAAACCACGAGGCCGTAGCACAGCACGAACGGAGCCACGAACCCTCCGAGAGCAGCCAAAATCCCCCCTCTTGACGCCCTCCGAAGCTCAGCCGGATCGATCTCCATTCCGATATACAACATCATCAAGAGCAGCCCCACCTCGGCGAGGATGCCAAGGGCTTCTCCACCGTGCAGCAATCCAAGAAGCGGAGGACCAAGTAATATTCCCGCCAACAGTTCACCCAGTACGGCGGGGTATCCGAGGCGATTGCTGAGCAACCCTGCAAGCCAGGCAACAATCAGTACGGTAAGCAAATTTAGGAGATTGAGTTCCATGGCGATCAGACAAGAGTTGCGAATGGGCAAAAGTTGGGTATATGCCTCCCGACTGCTCAAAAGCAAGTAATCACATCTTGCCTATTTCCACTAAATCAACAAGCCATTGCCACATGAACAGGAGGCTTTAACGAATCTCCCGTTCGAAAGGCTTTAGCAAACCAAGCCACGCTCCCTTCGGACAAAACTTCGAAGGGCAACTCAAATTATGGCATGTGAGTTGTTCAGCCATCGCCTAAGTGAAATCCACTGAAATTGCGTGTTAGTAGCGTGACACGCCCACACAACAAATCTGTTGCGCGAAACACCCATTGTGAAGGTGTTTTAACAAACGCGCACGACTTCCATGTTAGGGGGCGTCGTCACTCCACCGCAACCGCACAACCAGCGGCCTGTGGTCGGAGAAGCGAACATCGGGCACCTCGGCATCTACAACATCCCACGCTTCATCGACGAGGGCAAAGTCTATCCGTACGAATGGTTTGTCCGAGCGATAGGTGTGGCCAGATCCGGCTCCGGCTACGTTGAACGCGTCAGCTCGGTCTCCGCGCAGGCGTTTGAATGACCATGTGTAGGCCGTATCGTTGAAATCACCGAGAACGATAACTGGAAGCTCTTCTGCATCAATATGAGAAGCTAGGGCTTCCACTTCCGCTGCACGCAATCGATAAACATCGCGGTAGCGACGCAGATAAGGTTTCCACGTGCCGATGTCAAATAGCCGGATGTCGTCGTTCCACGGTTTCTGCTCACCAAAAGACCGGAGGTGGATGTTGTAAATAATTCCTTCGCGGCCTTGCCAAACAAAGTGCGTGCGAATGGCCATTGATATCTCTGGATCCGCTGCGTCGCTCAGTCGAACCGCTTCTTGTTCGATCACCTCGACTTCGCCCGCGCGTTCACGGAATAGGAGGGGAACGCCCGTCGAATTAGTCCGCCATGCAGGCTGACTGCTCATCTGCATGGGCACTGCCAGCCGATAGGCTAGCGAGTCAACAACCGACTCGACTTGCGGCGCTCGGCGCTCGGGGCGGTTTTGGCTAGCTCCCTCAACCCAGGCTTCCTGCAATCCAATGATGTCTGGCGTGTACCTGTGCACAAGGCCGATGACCGAATCGCCAAGTGCCTCAGCGCTTGGCCCAGACTGGGGCACATTAAATGACATCACAATCAAATCGTCTTCTGCTGGCACAACGTCACGCCCAAAGCGTTCTGGCGGCAATGCACGGAGCGTGACGAATACCAGCAGTAGTACATGCGCAGCAAGCCAGAACCACCTTCGCGTAAGAATCGTAACGGCAGCGGCGAGAAGGGTAGGGATGACGAAATAGGGTAGCGTAATCGCTAATAGCTGCGCCCACCAAAACAGCCGCGGATGTAGGTTCCCAGCAACAAGACCTATCCCAACGACCAATAAAAGCGGGATATCGAGAAGAAGAAACAGGCCCCACAGTACACGCGCAGGCCAAGGTCGCCGAAGCGGCTGGTCGGGTGATTCCGTCTGGATCTCTACCCCAACTACCTCATCGGGCAGCGAATCAGGCGTTGCGACTGGCTTCGTCAAGGATCCGTTTCTCTTCGTCCGTGAGTGAATCGTAACCCTTTTCCAGGATTTTGTCGAGGATACTATCTACATCGCTGGATCCTGGGCGCCCCCTTTTTCGCTTCGGTTCCGGTCGTTCACTACGCGTGGGTCGTTCGTCTTCATCGCGGGATGTCCAGCTTCTAATGCGCTCGCCCATCGATGAACCATCCGCCGAGGACGAATAGCCCCCATAACCTCGCCGAGCATTTGCAAACAGCGGTTGAGCCCATACTGCAAGATCGACGCCTTGTTTCTGTGCGTAACCAAACACAAAGCCCATCAACGCGCCGCCGAGATGGGACGGGTTGAAGCTGAACAATACGTCGATCACCACAAACCCGATTGCTATCCACTTCAACGGAATGACGCCAAGAAACATCAGGCCCATTCCACGATTGGGATTCAATGTGGCCCCGCAACACAACACGCCCATTGCCGCTGGCCATGCGCCGTTTAGCGCAAACTGGCTCAGGGCTTCCGCAGGCAGCGAGCCCATAGCAAAGAAGCCGATCGCGGCGAAAGCACCAGCCAGCGTTGTCAGAATGTATAGGCCAAAAAGCCTGTGTGCGCCGTAAAACTCCTCATACTGTCGCCCCATCCAGTAAATCCACAGCATCGCAAAAATGAATCCGATCAGCCCCCATATAGAGGCTTCCAGGTTAAGGAAGCCGTACGTAATGAGCGTCCACGGCATCAGGAAGGCATCCGGAACAACAGGATGCAATGCCAGATACGTTCGCACAAACGCATTGACGGGCGGTATGAACCTTAGCACTACCCACGCTACATAGGCCGCCATGTTGATGGTGAGCAACAGCCGAAGGGCTGGCGGGAGGTTTGCCCGCCAGACCTGAAATCGAAAGAGTGGGGATTGTGCGTCGGCCATGGACCTTACTAACTCATAAGTGTTATCCAGCGCGACCAGGACTGGGCTTCATAGGCAATCGGCCTCGCCAGTACTGGATTAAGAGGAAACCCGTCAACATGCCGCCAAGGTGGGCAAAGTTGGCAATACCAGCCTGCGTACCAGTGACACCGTAGAAGAGATCCAGCGCTGCCATTCCAAGCACGAGCCACTTCGCTGGAATGGGGACGAAGAAGTAGAGGTAGATAGGCTCGTCGGGAAATAGCAAACCAAAAGCCGCTAACACACCGAGAACCGCTCCAGACGCTCCCACCGTTGGAAATATTCCGGCCGAGCCGATTCCGAAGAGAAACGGTGCCGAGACAATTAAAAGTTGCAATAGGCTCGCTCCGACGAGACAAACAAAATAGAAGAATGCAAATCGTCTGGATCCGAGCACGTTCTCAATCCGCATCCCGAACATCCACAACATGAACATGTTGATGAACAGGTGTCCGAGCCCTCCGTGCAGAAAGCCACACGTTATCAACTGCCACGGATAAAAAAGCGTCTGTGGTACCGCTCCGCCTGTAATCGGCCAGAGCGCAAACCATTGGCCCATGAACGTATCGAACGTCATTTGCGCCAAAAATGCCAAGCCGTTGATGATCAAGAGATTCTTAATCACTGGGGGCATCATCGAAAACGCTGTAGGGGGACGGTAAGCGCTCTGGACCACTGAACTAGCTGATTGGAGAAAAACGGGAGATCCGCTCGAACGGATCTGGTCAGGCCAAGTTGCAACCTCTACAATGCTTCGTCCGTTCGTCTTGCGCGAAAAATCGTAGGAATAGCACGAACGCGCGTACATAACCGTTAATCTCCCTAACTGAGTCGGCAATCTCCTTTCATCTGGTGCGCCTTGGAAGCACATCACCCCATTTCTTTTGACTCTTTTCCTTTCCGATCTTCACCTAGGGCGCGGCACCGTGGAGGAAAGCCGAACAGCCGAGCATGATGTCGTGGCGATGCTGCGAACGTACGAAGAGCGGATGTTTGAAGAGGATGGTGGACTGTATCTGGTGGGAGACATTTTTGACCAGTACATGGAATACAAGCACCTCGTACCAAAAGGATTTGCGAGGTTGCAAGGTTTGTTGGCAGAATGGACCGATCGTGGCATCCCCGTTACCTACCTGGTTGGAAATCGTGACCCCTGGCATATCGACTATTTCGAGAATGAACTTGGCGTTCGCTTGGTCCATCAGGCTTTAGACGATGTAGCGGATGGGCTGCTACTTCATGCGTGGCATGGCGATGGCAGCGTCCCGCACGAGTGGTTCTACAACCGCATCCGCTCGCTTCTACGTAACCGTGTTGTTGCGCGCTTCTACAGAATGATAATGCCCGGCGATTCTGCCTTTGCACTGGCACGTTGGGTTGCCCGAAGATTTAGCTCCGATGGGGCTGCTCACGAAGCAACAGTTGAGGCACTTCGCACGTATGCAGAAAGCGCTTTGGCACGACCTAACATTGATCTGGTTGTGCTCGGACATTGCCACCGTGCATCCTGCATTTCGCTTGCTGGAGGCACGTACCTAAACCCTGGATACTGGTTTAATGATCGTACCTTTGGATATCTTGATTCATCCGGTCCGGCTATTTTTCGTTGGACCGGAGGTCGGGCTGAGCCTGTGACGGCAATTGACTCAGCGAACCTTCTAGCGCTCACTAACTGACCGTCCCCCTATTCCGCCTGCAGGCCTCTACTGTATGGACGACAAATCCTACTCCGAAGCCGAACTTGAGCGCTATTTCAGCGACCCGAAAGTGAGGCACACATCCGAAGGCGATGGAAGTCCTGCGGCTGCCCCAGCAGTTGCAGCCAATGCGTCCGCCCCGCCCCTTTCCCGAAAACCTTCAGGAGGGGACGACGTACGCTACCGCGTCGGTGTGGTCTTCAAGGGCATGTTGATTTGTACAGGTGTCTTTGCCTTTCTGGTACTTGCCTGGTTGCTGTGGCTGTCCCGCGATCTTCCCTCGTTCGAACAAATTGAGAACCCACGAAACCTGCTCGCAACCGTTGTTTTCTCTGCTGACAGCGTTGAGCTAGCGCGGTACTACTCCGGCGAAAACAGAACGTGGGTACCGCTGAGTGAGATATCAGAGCATGTAGTACATGCTCTGATATCGACAGAGGATCGCGAGTTTTACGACCACTGGGGTGTGCATATGCGGCGGACACTTCAGGCACCGTTTCTAACCCTTGCGGGCAAAGCGCAGGGTGGATCAACAATAACGCAGCAGCTTGCCCGAAATCTCTATCGCGAGGTCGGTTTCGAACGGAGTGTTTCTAGGAAAATCAAAGAAATTCTTACTGCCATTCGTATCGAACGCACGTATACGAAGGATGAAATACTTGAGGCTTATTTAAACACAGTTCCGTTCCGCTACAACGCGTTTGGGATTGAGTCCGCGTCGAAAACATATTTTAACACAACGGCCGCCGAACTGAGCCCAGAGCAATCGGCTACGCTCATCGGTATGTTGGCCGCCAATACCTACTACGACCCGAAGCGCAACCCAGAGAACTCGATGCGCAGGCGCAATGTCGTCCTTGGCAACATGGTGCAGACCGGGTTACTTGAGGAGAGCTATTACTCGAGTGTTCGCGATGTGCCCATCGAACTCGAGTTCGAACCCTACTCCCACGAAAGCAATCCGGCTCCTCACTTTGCAGAGTATCTCCGACAGTGGTTCGTCAGGTGGGCCGAACGAAACGGCTATGACCCGTACGGCGACGGCCTAGTAATCCATACCACGATCGACTCACGGATGCAGGCGCTGGCCACGGAAGCATTGCAGAAGCAAATGGAGGGCCTGCAGGCTGTTGTTGATGTGGAATGGAGCAGAGCGGGTGGTTTCAGCCTGGGCAGCACAACGGCACCCTATCTGCGCCGTGTGAGCCAGGGCAACGTAAATGCATTTGAGTATTGGTGGCAGCGCTACCCCAATGTTGTTGATGTGTTCGTTTCCGAAACGGAAAATTTCAGGCTGCTTCGCGACGATGGCACCAGCCGGGAAGACGCGATCGCCCAGCTTCGTGGTAATGCTGATTTCATGGACTCGCTGCGAACTGCTAAGACGCGTCTAGAATCTGGTCTCATTGCGATGGATCCACACACGGGGCAAGTTCGCGCGTGGGTAGGTGGACGCGATTTCGTTGCCGATAAATTCGATCACGTCGCTCAGGCACGCCGACAGCCGGGCTCGACCTTCAAGCCTTTTGCCTATACCGCTGCATTCGATAATGGGTACTCACCGAATTACTACGTCCTCGATGCGCCTTTCACATGGCAGGGTTGGCGTCCGCGGAACTCAGGCGGGACGTCCGGTGGATACGTTTCCCTTCGACAGGGTTTAGCGTACTCGAAGAACATTGTAGCCGCACGCGTCACCCAGATGGTTGGTGCTGCAGAAGTTGCTCGGTACGCGCAGCGCCTCGGCATTCAAAGCCCACTGGACGTGACGCCAAACGACCCTAACGACGAGCCTGTATACCCGAACTCAATCGCCTTGGGTGTGATGGACGTATCACTCTACGAAATGGCGGGCGCCTACTCCACATTAGCCAACGGAGGGATCTATCACGAACCCACTTTCGTGGCTCGGATCGAAGATCGATACGGAAACACAGTGGTTGAATTTACACCAACGGGGCGTGAAGTATTGAACCCGTCTACGGCCTACACCACAGTGAACGTAATGCGAGACGTAGTGAGCATGGGCACGGCTAGAAGCCTGCGCGGAAGTTTCAGAATCGGAGGAATTGAGTTTGCCGGCAAAACGGGTACGACGCAGGAGAGCGCTGATGGATGGTTCATGGGAATGAACCCGGATCTTGTCGTAGGCTCTTGGGTTGGGTTCAATGACCGTCAGATCAAGTTCCGGTCGAGCTATTGGGGGCAAGGCGCGCACACGGGAATGCTAGTTGTGGGCGAATTCCTCGAGCGGCTCCAGAATGACGCGCCCGAATCACTACGCCTTGATCCGAGTGTGCGCTTCGAGCAGCCCGAGAACTACAAACCGCCTTCCCGGCGCGGCTATGCAGGCGGGGGTAGTGGTGTCCGCAGAAGACGCAGTGATAGCAGCGCTGGCGGAGATCGGCCCGCACGTGACCTGTTGGAGCGTTGGCGACAGCGTGAATCAAATCAAACCGGTGGTGAAAGCGGCGAAGGCGGTGAGAGCGGGGGGAATTCTGATGCTGGCCGCATAGGTTGGTAGCGACCAGTTTTTGCGCTAACGACCTCTTCAGGCCTCCTCAATCCAAACGCGACAGCCGTGTTTGAGAAGATTCCTGGATGCCTCCTGTGCGTTCGCGCCGCGCTCGAATACGCCGAACACGGCCGCTCCGGAGCCAGACAGCGCGGCGTAACCCGCTCCTGCATCTAAGAGAGCTTGTTTCGTTTTGGCGATAATTGGCTCTCGCGCCAGTATGGGCTCTTCGAAGTCGTTTGTTAGATGCGCACGCCACATCGCCAAATCGTCAGAAGTCACGACTGATAGGATGTCGGGACGATCAGCATCATTCGGCACAACGAGCCTGTAAGCGTCTGCCGTTGATACGAACGCGGGTGGAACTGCGACCACCATATGGTAGGGCATCGTATAGCCAACTCCCTTTGCAGTTTTGATTGGAGCAATTCGTTCGCCACGTCCGGAGGCGAACGCTGCGTCTCGTTGAAGGAAGAACGGAACGTCGGAGCCTAATTTAACAGCGACCTCTACAAGAATTGTCTCTGGAATGTCAATCTCTAGCAACGCTGCCAGTATTAGCAAAGTTGTGGCTGCGTCTGAAGAGCCGCTTCCGAGTCCCGCCCCGTATGGAACTCGCTTTTCAAGGTGAATTGAGATCTCTGGAGAAGAATCGACTTTACTCAGCAGCAACCTAGCCGCTCGTACAACGAGATTGCGATCATCTGTTGGAAGCGCGGGATCGGAGCAGGAAAAATCGAATTGAACAGATGGCCTGACGATGATTTCGTCGGACCACCCGATTGGGAGCATCACAGTTTCGATATCGTGAAATCCATCTTCTCGCTTCCGCAAAACATGAAGACCGAGGTTCACCTTCGCCGGAGCCAGCCATTTTGTTAAATCACGCACCTAATCAGCGTTGAAAGGGTTATTTCAAGGTAGAGGGCCAACAAATTGCACCAATATGTCGTTTGGTGCCCAGAAAAGGTGAACGTACCTTTGCGGCTCGCATTTTACGATTTTCGGCCTGGATGATTTCCCCTCGACCGCTGGCTTTGCTCCGTTGGCTCACCGTTCTCACCTGTTTTTGCCTGCTTGGTCCTCCTTGTTCTGCCCAGTTGTTCAATGGCAGTGACGTTCAAGCAAACGTTCTTCAGCGGCAGCTTCCAACTGTGTCAACCCTTTCGGGAAGCCCAATTCCACTTGAAGGCCCGATTGACGTGAGCTCATATCTGGTAGGTCCTGGAGACGGATTTGAAGTCTCTATCGGAGGCCAACTTCCCATTTCGAGAAGAGTGTTCGTTTCCGCTGATGGCGTACTGGTAATCCCAGACATAGGAAGCTTTGACGTTGCCGATAGAACGCTTCGCTCAGTGCTCGGAGAGGCGCGGTCATCTCTGCAACGACACTTCCGGAACGTTGATGCGGACATAGTACTCGCTGAACCCCGTCAGTTCTATGTGCACGTGTCAGGGGCTGTCCTGATACCTGGTCGGCATGTTATGACGCCGATCGCAAGAGTCGACGACGCATTGGCAGCGGCCATGGGAGGGGTGAGTCCACAGCAACTCATCAGCATGCCTGCCAGCCGACAGGCATTAGCCATACGGGCACTCAACACTACAGAAGCCCGTGCTCCGGAGCCCGGAAATGTTTTTAGAACAAACCCGCTGATACCAGAGACGGACTACATCCCTGCATTCCGAAACGTAATTGTAACGCACAGAGATGGAACTTCAGATCGTGTAGACATACTGCAGTACTATGCCACAGGCGCACCATCGGCTAACCCCTATCTGAGAGATGGCGATGCGGTATCTCTGCAGTTCTTTAATCCTGCCGCAGGGAGTATTGGAATTGCCGGCGACGTGCCGGAACCACGTGTCTACGACTATCGCCGCGACGATACCGCGCTTTCTTTGCTTACCCTTGCACTTGGTCCAGAGGCGGGTACACTCGAGCGCAGCGTACGCTTACTCAGATTTACAACGACTGGCATTGAAGAGAGGATGCTCAGCCCATCCGAGCTCGCAACATCTCCGTTGGAGGAAGGCGATCGACTGTTTGTCCTTCCACCATCCTCAAATACGGGCATGGTGGATATTGTCGGTGCAGCCAATTTCCCCTCTACGTACCCAATCCGCGTCGGCGAGACTACGCTCGCTGATCTCGTCGAAATGGCGGGAGGGCTGAAATCGGACGCTCTCGTGCGAGGTGCCTATCTGGAACGTGAGCCTCGGAAACTGGAACCGGGAGTCGCTCTTGAGGAGAGTCAGCTAGCCATTAATCCAACGTTACGAACAGACATTAGAGAAAGTGCAATTTCCGCGACAGCATTCAATCTCTCGCGCTTGTCGACTCTTTCGTATGTGGAAAAACGTTACTTGGCTCTTGAGTTTCTTGACAAACAGCGCGTGTCGATCGATTTCGAAACCTCATTGGGCAATAACGCGCCGCCGGTCTACCTACAAGATGGGGATAGAATCGTCGTCCCTCACGACCTCAATAGTGTGTTTGTGTTCGGGCAAGTTGTTCGACCAGGTCACATTAACTACTCTCCCGGACATTCCGTTGAACATTATGTCTCGCAAGCTGGAGGGAGAGCCGACGGAGCTACAGACGTCTACGTTCTTTCCGCTTCAGGCTCCGTTCTTCCTGCAGAACAGGCCGGAACCGTCAAATCTGGCGATCTTGTCTTTGTCAATCGATTGCTATTGGCAGAGGACCGAGGTACTCAACAAGCGGCTCTTCAGGAGCGCTCTATCTCGTTGCAGGAAGAACGCGCGGCAAGTGATTCTACTTTCCGGATCATCTCCACGGCGCTCTCGGCGATCTCAACGGTCGTTACCGTCATACTCTTGTTCAGGCCATAAACTATAATGGCCTCCAGAGGTACGCTGGAGGTGTCTCATCATGGAAACGAGAGTTGGACACACGACGGAAGAAAAAGCTGAAAACGGGCAGCGCCCGTTTCACGAGTTTTCAGCAGAACAAAGGCGCGTCGGCGCCGACACATTCTGGTGGGCAGCTCGTTCGCTTTATCGTGCGAAATGGCTGATTCTACTAGCCACAATCTTGGCCGGTGCAGGCTCCATCCTGATCAGCCTTTCCCTTCCCGTTTGGTACAAAGCGGAAACGCGTGTCCTTCTCCCCGAAGGTGGGGCTTCAACATTCGTTGGGCTGTTGGAGAATGCAGTTCCTGGAGCAGCCTCGATTCTTCAAGGACCGGGAGGAGAGTACACACGCTATCTGTCTATTCTTACAAGCCGCACCTTGCTGGATCGAACGGTTGACCGTTTTGATTTGGAAAATGTGTACGAAACTTCAGACGAGACGGGTCCAAGAGAAGCGGCTATCAAAGTGCTCATAGAGAACCTCGATTACGTAGTGGCGCTTGATTTTGATTACCTGTCCGTCGGCGTTTATGATCGCGATCCCCAACGATCGGCGAACATTGTCAACTATATGGTAGCGGAGCTAAATCAGCAAAACGTTCTTCTTACTGCTGCAAACGCTCGCCAGACGCGTGAATTTGTAGAACATCGGTTAGATGAGGTGACCAATGAACTTGACTCTGCTCAGGTGGCACTGCAGGCTTTTCAGGAGCGTCACGGTGTGCTCGATTTACAACAACAAGGTGCAGCTTTTTTCGAGGCACTGGCCAATATCCGGGCAGAGACCGTGCAGCTAGAGGTACAGTATGGGGCGTTGAGCAGGCAATATGGGGACGAGAATGCACAGACTCTCGCGGCGCGTGATGCGCTCAGTGCTGCTCGAGCATCTCTGAACAGCTTCATGAGGGGCGAGGAAGAACTCATGCCCGTCGCCTTGAGAAACCTCCCCGGGGTCGGGCGTGAATACGCTCAACTGTACCAAGAGGTGCTGATACAGTCCAACATCATGGAAGCCATTCACCCGCTCCTGGAGCAGGCGCGTTTTTCCGAGGAGAACGAAGCACTGGCGGTTCAGGTGCTTGATCCGGCGATCCCTCCAACCAGAAAGGCCAAGCCTAAGCGAGCACTTATCGTTATTGGCGCAACGATGTCTGTTTTCATGCTCATGTGCATCTTCATTCTGGCTTGGGGATGGTGGCGGTCCAATCACAGGTGGGTTGCAGAGCGACTCTCGCACGATTGAGCGCGTGGTTTGACCAACATTCCGAATTGGGCAGCGAGCCGGACCCAATCACGCGCTGTGTTGTGTTTTGTCTATTCTGAACCATCATAGCCGCCAAAACCTATTGTCTCCGGCTCGCCTTACAAGTTCGTGAACATGGCGGTGGAGTCACCCAAAGCAAACCTCAACAATAACAGGATAGCTCGAAATGTTGGGGCCCTCGCCGCGGCGCGGGGGGTAACGGTCTTTGTCGCGCTGATTGTGACTGCCTACCTGACTCGTGTCTTAACTCCGACGTACTTCGGCATTCTAGGCTTTGGATCTGCCCTCCTCTCTTATTTCTCTTTGCTTGTCAAATTTGGATTTGATACGCTTGGGGCACGGGAAGGCGCACGACGGACCGACGAGATTCCACAACTGGCCTCACGGATCACGTCGCTGAAGCTATTTCTTTGTGTTCCGGGATATCTGGCATTCCTAGCGGTTGTGCTGCTTCTTCCCAAGGACCCCCTGGTTAAGCAGGTTCTCGCAGTGCAGGGCCTGCTCCTCTTTGCACTCGCCATCTCGGTTGAGTGGGTCTACCAAAGTGTTCAGAGAATGGGCGTATTGGCAGTTCGGAACGTTGCTGCTGCTCTGGTTCACGTAGGCGTTGTAGTCGTGCTGGTCCGCAGCCCATCTGACGTGCTGCTGGCTGCCGCTGCATCGGTCTTGGCCGTGCTCGT
>JAHEJB010000211.1 GCA_024639085.1 Rubricoccaceae bacterium
CGAGGAGCGGAAGCGCAGCTAGGATTAGAAGATTGATCAGTGCGGACAAAGCCGCGGAGGCAAGCAACATAAGCGCTCAGGTTCGAATCCAAAGGTATGTCCAGCGTACTGACTCAAATCGCATCAAGCTGCAAATCAGGCAGGTACGAGACGGATTTACGATGCCAATACAAGTCGATTGGCTAACTAATCCCCATCGACGCCAGGGAAACTCTCCACGTAGCGGATCGTGAAGTCCGGGAAGCTGTCGACGAACTGGATTTTGTAATCGGGGAAGCTGTCTACGAATTTCCAAAGGGCCACGTCGTCCGCGAAACTGTCGACAACTTTGACGCGCATGTCCTCGAAGCTCTCGACGATCTTGACTTTACAGTCGGGGAAACTGTCGACCACCTGAATGCGCCCGTAAATCAGGCAGAGATCGTCGGGGCATTCATCTGCTTGCACAGCTTTGACCGGTTTGTCTTTGGCCACGGACGATGTTGGGGAAGGGTGTCCGGCGAAAAGCCCAACCGACAGGAGTGAGAGGGCAAGCAGCTTCATTGGTCCGACGGCAAATTGACGGGAGAGGTAGGCCTACTCCTCTGTCGCTCGCACAGACCTCAAAGTAACTGATTCGCTGATTATGCGGCCATTGCGTGCGGGAACATCGACTGCGGATAGTCGAACGTCTCGATGCGGGGAAGCCAGGCGTTGAGAGCTTCATCAAGCGCATTCACGTGCAGATCGGAGAATGCCAATGACAGCATGTCCTCAATTGCCGCACGGCGCCGAAACGAGTAGCGATGTCGGTTCTTCTCGAACAACGCCCGAAGTACTTCAAGGCGGTCATGAACACTCCCCCTTTCAAGGGGGTGGACCGACGTAGTCGGGACGGGGGATGTCGAACTGGCTGGATTTGAGAAAGCGAGCGTGAGCCGTTTCATGGGTCGTTACCATGGCTGGTTGTGTGTTGAACCCACAATACGGGAGGGGTGTGACAAGTGAATGTCACATAGTAATATGCTACAAACGAATTGTTGCCACTACAACTCCGCCTCCCTCCACCTTAGCACGGTCAGCTGCCCTGTCTGGTCGCTGGCGTAGATGTAGCCTCCGGGCGAGGGCAGTGTAGCTCCCCAGTTTCCGTCCATCGCTACGTCATCGTTGCGCTCGTAGGTGTCGTGGTGGGCCAGTTCTCGTGGATGCTCGATATCCGAGATATCCAACACATACACGCCGGACGTGTAGTGCGCGACCACGGCTCGGTTGCCTTTGATCAGCACATTGTGAGCTAGCCGGCTGACTCCCAGCCATTCGCCAATGAGCGTGGGATTGGACAAGTCTTCCATATCCCACACCTTGATCGATTTGTAGGCCGTCTCTTCGGTCGTGAGAACGTAGCGGCCGTCATCGGTCGGCCAGATGTTGTGGACGTAACCACTGGCCGGAATCGTGACGCGCGAGAGTAGCTCGGGCATTGCCTTGTTTGCCGTGTTCCAGACCGTAAACGATGGCTGGCGACCTTCGGCCACATAAACCGTGTCGCCTCTGGCAAACACGTCGTGTACGTCACCCACAGTGAGTCCGCCTACGATCTCTGGCTCCGTCGGATTGGCGAGACTCACGATATAGACAATCGATCCATCCGAATTGAGCACATAGGCGTGACCGGTTTCTGTGTCGATAGAGAGGTTGTGTGACGAAACGAGCTCATCGTTTGGACCTCTGAACACTGCCACGTCTTCTGCACTTTCAGGCAATCCGCTCAGATCAATGACCTGGAGGCCTTCGGCGTGACCGTACGCCTCACTGACCACGTAGGCATAGTGGCCGTACGTCTTGATGTCCCGCCAGTAAGACCGTGCCCGAAGCGTCGGGCCCGGGATGCGAGCGACAATCTCAAGCGAAGGAACCGCGACAATTGTGACGCCCTCAATCTCTCCCATGATGGCGTATTCCGAGCCGTCAGGGGCTACGTATCCCCACACATCGGAGCCCCCTGTTTCGAGCGAATCTGTGTCGATGGCAGGAAGATCAACCGTGCCGATGACATCAAGCTGCTGGGCCTGAACAGGCACGACGACCGACCAGAAAAGAATAACGGCGGGGAGAAGCAGAGCACGGCGCATGACGGACCTCAAGTGAGCAGAAGGAGCCTCAACATACTGTCCAGCGCATTATGGTCAAACTCGGCAGTTCTGTGGGCTGCGCCCTCGGGAAGATTCGAACTTCCGACACCCGGTTTAGGAAACCGGTGCTCTATCCCCTGAGCTACGAGGGCAACGAATCGGCGCAAAAGATAACGAGCCAGATTCGCCAGTTTGCTGCTCCGGTTCTACCTTCGGGCGATCTTATTCGCCCCGCATGGAAGCCTCTCGCCCACCTATCACGTTCAACAAGAAAGCTGTCGCCAGTTGGGCATTGTACGACTTCGCCAACTCGGCGTTCACCACGCTCGTCATTACGTTCATCTACGCAACGTACTTCGTTAAGAGCGTGGCACCGACCGAGACTGCAGGCACCGTTCTCTGGTCGTGGGGAGTGGTGACGCCGACAGCCCTTTCGGTGGCCCTCCTCTCCCCGCTTCTCGGCGCGCTGGCCGACAGAACGGGAACGCGCAAGCGAGCGCTCTTCATCACAACGAGCATCTGCGTGGCAGCAACGGTCTTGCTGTTCTTCCCACAGAAGGGCGACGTCATGCAGGCCATCGTGTTGGTTGTGATCGCGAATATCGCCTTTGAAGTCGGCCAGGTCTTTTACAATGCGTTCCTCCCCGAAATTGCGCCACAGGACAAGATTGGCAGGATTTCAGGATGGGCGTGGGGACTTGGTTATGTCGGCGGATTGCTATGTATGGTGGCTGCATTGGCCATCATCATGCCCGAGACGCCGCCTTTCGGGCTGGACAAAGCGACGGGCGAGCACGTGCGTGTAACTAATTTGCTCGTCGCGGGCTGGTTTGCCCTTTTTGCAATCCCCGCCTTCCTCACGCTAAAGGAACCCAAGCCGGAAGCACCCGTCGGTCAACGAGGTCTTATTGCGTCCACCTTTGGCGAGATCGGCCAGACGTTCCGGGAAGTCCGCAAATACCGGCAGATTGTTCGTCTCTTGCTCGCCAGGCTTTTCTATAACGATGGTCTCGTGACCATCTTTGCCATGGGCGGAATATTCGCAGCGACAGCCTACGGTTTCTCTGAAACGAAGATTC
>JAHEJB010000212.1 GCA_024639085.1 Rubricoccaceae bacterium
GCTTGGGCGACGAAAGCCATTCTCACTTTCGTGGAAAACCTCGACGTCCGCACCATGATCGTCGACAACGCCCGCAATTACGACGAAGCGCATCTGGAGCGCATCTTGAAAACAACCTCCAACGAGCAGCTGACGTACATAAAGTACCTCGGTGGCGTCCTTGGCCTGTTCGGAGGATTAGTTATCTGGCAGCCGATTTTGTCGCTCGCCACGTTTACGGTACTGTGCCTCGGCCTCTGGGGAATCGACGAGGCCATCGTGCGGGCGAGGAACTAGCTAGGCCGTACTCCCAATTGCCATCCTGGCCTTCTTCGGCAATCTCGCCTTTATGGGCTTCAAGGCAATCGGTTGGATGTTCCGGGCAACCGGGACCTGCAGGTCCGGCTCATCTTCGCGCCAATTCAGCATCACTTCCAGCACGGCATCTTTTTCTTTGTGGTCCATAAGAGCCATGCGAAGGTGGCTCGCACCGCGGTGGCCCTTGAAGTAGCCGCCGTACATCCGGCGCATTTCGAGAACGCCCTTGCGTTCGCCGAGCCACGCACATTTGAGCGTCAAATGCTCTGCGACTACGCTGATGCGCTCTTCCCAAGACGGCGGTGGCGGGATCTCCCCCGTTTCCAGAAAGGCCTTGGCGTCGCGGAAAATCCACGGGTTGCCGATAGCGCCACGTCCGACCATCACGCCATCTACGCCCGTTTCGTCGAACATGGCTTTGATCTTCTCCGGAGTCGTCGCGTCGCCGTTGCCGATGAGCGGGATGTCGCGGACGCCTTCCTCCTTGATCTCTTTCAGCCACTCCCAGCGGGCTTCGCCGCGGTACATCTGAGCGCGGGTCCGAGCGTGCACAGCCAGCGCCTTCACGCCCACGTCCTCCATCATTCGGGCCACTTCCAGAATCTTAAGAGACTCGTCGTTCCAGCCAAGGCGCGTCTTGACGGTCACGGGCCGCGTAGCCTGCTCAATGACCGCCGCTGTGAGCGCTTCCATCTTCGGCAGGTCACGCAGGATGCCAGCGCCGCCGTCCTTGCAGACCACCTTTTTAACGGGGCAGCCGAAATTTATGTCGATCAAGTCCGGCTCCTGTGCATCGGCGATGCGTGCAGCTTCACGAACCTGCTCCAAATCGCCGCCGAAAATCTGAATCCCGACCGGACGCTCTTCCTCGTAGAACTCAAGCTTCTTTACGGAACCCTCCGCACCGTGTACAAGGCCCCCAGAGGAGATGAACTCCGTGTAGAGCATATCTGCCCCATACCGCTTGCAGATGATGCGGAACGGGGGATCGCTCACGTCCTCCATCGGTGCGAGGAACAGTGGGCGAGGGCCGAGATCGATGTCGCCAATGCGCATAGCCGGCAATTTACGGGTGTGAAGCGCGGTGGTTCAGTGAGGAGTTGTTGACATCGGCGCTTACAACTAACGCAACCCGGCCCCGAATCCGTCCGTAAGGACCATCAAATCTCACACCAACATGATGCTTTCCCTTCTTCTCATCGCGTCCGTTCTAGGCCTCGTCAAATCTGTGCTCATTGCGCTACTGGCCGTGCTGAACGCGATTCTGGCCGCCTTTGCCGCTCTTGCCATCTGGAAGGCCTACATCGCCGTTGGGCTTAAAGTG
Source organism: Rubricoccaceae bacterium (assembly GCA_024639085.1). Classification (GTDB taxonomy): domain Bacteria; phylum Bacteroidota; class Rhodothermia; order Rhodothermales; family Rubricoccaceae; genus JAHEJB01. The sequence goes on from JAHEJB010000212.1 coordinate 1,622, forward strand.
GCATTCATTATCCTTCTTTGCATCCCCGTCGTAGGCATCCTGGTCTACTTCCTGTGGGGCCGCAAGAAGGTCGAAGCAGCCAGCTAACTCTCCCCTTCTCCATCATCCCGACCGACCATGTTAGATCGTTTTCGTTCTGTCCCCGTCCTCTTTCTTGGTGCCCTGACTGTCATCCTCGTTGGGTGCGGCGGACCGAACCTCATTGAGCGCATGCAGAATCCGTTCGGCGGTATCTGCGGTCTGATCATCCTGATTCTGGATGTCATCGCGATCGTTGAAGTCATCAACAGCTCGCGGTCAACTGGCGAGAAGGTTTTGTGGTGCGCCCTGATCTTCTTCCTCCCAGTCCTCGGACTGATCCTTTACCACTTCATTGGCAAGAAGTAGCCGCTCGGCTTTGCGGTCTCGGGGATGTCGCGCAACGCGGCATCCCCTTTTTTTGTGTTCAATTCCTAGGGCCAGTTCGCGCCGAGCAACCGCGCCGCCTGAATACCTAGCCAGACAAATCCGAAACCTAGAACGACAGGTCCGACGGCGTTCAGAAGCGCCATGGATGGCTTCCCAAGACCGAATTGCAGCAACGTGTCGAGGCTGTACGTGGAGAACGTAGTGAAGGCACCGAGGAAGCCGACAACGACAAGCAGGTACAGGCGATGGTGCCCGTGAATCATCCACGGGAGTGCGAGGCCGATGAGGAAGCAGCCCGAGAGATTTACCAGCCACGTGGCCCAGGGAAACCCGACAAAGCCGTGGTGGACCGTCCACCGTCCAATGCCGTAACGAGCCGAAGCACCAAGCGCGCCGCCAAACGCGACCATTAGAAAAGACTGCATTGTGGCTTCAGACTAACGTTTTGTGTTGACATGCGAGGCAATGCAAACTACTCAGCCTGGTCACGCAGGTACTCCTCCCCTCGCCCGCGGATGTTCTCGTCCCAGTACTGCATCCAGTCGGGGCCTTCGGTGGATAGCAGATCCCAATCGAGCGGCATGGGTTGGAGATCAAGCGCAGCCATCCAGCCGGGTAGACTATCCGCGGGCACGTCGGTTCGGGCTGGAATGCGATGGAATTGATGTGCCTGATCAATCAGAGCATCGACGGTAGTGACGAACTCGTAGAACTGCTGGGCGCGCTCCGGATTCGGCGAATTCGCTACAATAGCGATGGCATCCACCAGAACAGGCGTTCCGGAGACCGGCAGATGGTAACCGAACGGATAGCCGTTTTCGTCGCGCTGGAGAGCGATGTCGGGCATGTTCCAGAGTGTCACGTCGCCTTCGCCGCGTGCGAGTTTGAGATACAACTGAGTTGGGTCCGCCGTGTATGCTTTCGTGTTGATGTCGAGCCTTGCAAGCCACGCATACCCCTCTTCGACGGTCGGCTGGCGAAGAATCATTGCGCCGTAGATCGTGCGCATCGTGCCGGAGGCCAGCGGCGACCGAATGACAATCCGCTCTGCCCACTGCGGATCAAGGAGGTCGTCCCAGTCGGCTGGGACTGCCGTTGAGTCGAGCGCTTCTGAATTGAAGGCGATGACTTCCGGCGTGAGGTACGTCCCGAACCAGCG
>JAHEJB010000213.1 GCA_024639085.1 Rubricoccaceae bacterium
TCGTCGGTAGAGCCAAATGTGCTTGTCCGAAGACGGATTTTGCCCCTGAGCGACGCCAGAAGTGGGCGGATCTGCGGCGACGTGAGGCTCTGGAAGGGTGGACAAAAGATTTTCAGATGTCATAGCGGAACGGGGCGCGCAAACCATGTCTTTACGTTCGACTCCCGACACGTATACTTTGTATGCCAATGGCTTAGTCCTCCCGGGTTTCCTTGACTAAACCAAATCAGTACCATGAAAACATTAGCATCACTCTCACTCGCGTTGCTACTCTTCCTGACGTTGTCAGTATCGACGAGCATCGCTCAGGATGTCGAATTCGAAAACAGTTTTCTGATGTTCAATCAGAACAAGTGCAACGATATGACCGGGGTTATGGGCATGGTGCGAACTACAATCGGACCAGTCTTAAATGAGTTGGAGGAGGAGGAAGTCATTACCGGCTGGGGCGTCCTGACCCATTCATGGGGTGACGAATGGAATTTTAACTGGTGGGTTGCTACATCGAATCATGCCGGATTTGTTACTGCTTGGAGCGAATTAGTCAACCGGATGAATGAACGACATCCAGACTGGTTCGAGAGATTTGGGCCAATGTGCCAGGAGCACAAGGATAATCTGTACACGATGCACACACCGCAGTAGGGCCCCTGCAGTCTTTCCCAGTGCACCGAGCCCCGTAAGGCTTTGGTGTTCTGGAAGCAGCGAGGTGGTTTAACCCAACCTCCGCCACTCAGAGGCTTCAAGGGCGGTATCTTTTGGGCTATTCTGCTCTCTCTGAAACGATTTCGTCCCCCGCGTGGATCTCCAGCGCATCCGCAACTTCTGCATCATCGCCCACATCGACCACGGGAAGTCCACCCTGGCCGATAGGCTGCTGGAGCAAACGGGCACGCTGACAGCGCGTGAGATGCAAGCGCAGGTTCTCGACTCGATGGATTTGGAGCGCGAGCGTGGCATCACGATCAAGAGCCACGCCATCCGAATGAACTACAAGGCGCAGGACGGCAAAGACTACGTCCTGAATCTGATCGACACGCCGGGCCATGTGGACTTCACGTATGAGGTCAGCCGCGCACTCAATGCGTGTGAGGGTGCCATCCTCGTGGTGGACGCCGCGCAGGGAATCGAGGCGCAGACGATTTCCAACCTCTACCTCGCGCTTGAGGCGGATCTGGATATCATCCCCGTGCTTAACAAAGTGGATCTGCCGAGCGCCCGGCCGGAGATTGTCGCGCAGACAGTCACGGACCTGATCGGCGGTAATCCGGAAGACGTACTGTACGTCAGCGCCAAAACTGGTGAAGGTGTCGATTCTCTGCTGGAGGCCGTTGTGGCGCGTATTTCACACCCGACGGGCGACCCTGATGCGCCACTCAAAGCGCTCATTTTCGACTCCGTTTACGACACGTTCCGCGGCTCAGTCGTTTACACACGTGTGTTTGATGGGACCTTGCGTACGGGCGACCCCATCGAGTTCATGGCGACGGCCCAGCGCTACAACGCCGAGGAAATTGGCGTGCTGAAGTTGGGGATGGAACCTGTTAAAGAACTCACAGCGGGCGAGGTCGGCTACGTGATTGGCTCCGTCAAAGATGTTCAGGATGCCAAGGTGGGAGACACCGTAACAAACTGGAGGAATCCCGCCCCCGAAGCTGTGCCTGGATTTCGTGTGGCGAAGCCGATGGTGTTTTCGGGTCTCTATCCCACGGACTCGGACGATTTTGAAGACCTCCGCGCTTCCCTCGAAAAACTTCAGTTGAACGACGCGGCCCTAACGTACGAGCCCGAGACCAGCACAGCGCTCGGCTTTGGCTTCCGCGTCGGATTTCTGGGGATGCTCCACATGGAGATCGTTCAGGAGCGGCTGGATAGGGAGTTCGATCTCGACATCATCACCACGATGCCCAACGTGCGCTACACGGTGGCGCTAACGAACGGGACCGAGATTATCGTAGAGAACCCGAACGAAATGCCGCCGACGGGCACCATCAACGAGATCCGGGAGCCGTTTATCAAGGCGCAGATCATCACGCCGACGGATTACATCGGAACCCTGATGAAGCTCTGTCAGGATCGCCGCGGCGTTTACATCAACACGCAATACCTCAACCCCGAGCGCGTTGACCTGCAGTACGAGCTCCCCCTGGCAGAAGTCGTGTTTGACTTTTACGATCGCCTCAAAAGTGTGTCGCGCGGCTATGCGTCGCTCGATTACGAGTTCATTGATGAGCGCGCCGGACACCTTGTAAAGCTGGATGTGTTGCTCAACGGCGATCCGGTCGATGCCCTCAGCACGATCGTCCACCGCGACAAGGCCTACCACATGGGCCGCAAGCTCGCCCGCAAGCTGAAGGAGCTAATCCCACGCCAGTTGTACGAAGTGGCCATTCAGGCGGCCATCGGCAGCAAGGTGATCTCCCGCGAAACGGTCAAGCCACTGCGGAAAGACGTAACCGCGCGGTGCTACGGTGGCGACATCAGCCGGAAGCGCAAGCTGCTCGAAAAGCAGAAGGCAGGCAAGAAGCGGATGAAGCAAGTCGGCTCCGTAGAAGTACCCCAGGAGGCGTTCCTGGCCGTGCTGGCGATGGAGGACGAATGATGGGAATGGAGATCGGAGAATTGAGCAATGGAGGGATGTCTGATGGCTTGCCTCCGACAATCAGACGCCGTTTCTATGCAATTCCCTTACTTCTCCTGGCCTTTCTTCCTCTTTCAACCGCGGCCCAAACCAGCGACGTCGTCGACCGCCTCGTTCAGCAGCGAACTCAGACACGCGTGGCCGAGTTGCTGGAAGAAGTTGGAGACACGGTTCCCCCTCGTCCACATGAGGACATGTTCACGCTAACGTCCTATTGGATGTGGATGGAGCAGAACTTTGCTAGGCTGGAGGCAGTGGCTGATAGCCTTACCGCCGCTGATGAACTTGCCATCGCCCAGGCTAACGCCTTCGGAACATCCTCCATCACGTGGCGGAAGTACTCAGCGGAGAACCAGGGAGAGTTTCTTGAGCGCCATCGCGAGGTTTTCTGGCGAGCGATTGGCTCCTACCATCCGCAGGACACGCTTTCCACGTCACATTTCCGTGCTCATCTCAATGGATTGTTCGGCGCGCCGACGCGTAATGCGGCGGCGATGGAACAGGAAGAGTACGCGGGAAGCGAATA
>JAHEJB010000214.1 GCA_024639085.1 Rubricoccaceae bacterium
TACTGTCCGAACAGGTAGCTGATTTCGCGAGCCCCAACGCCAATGTCACCAGCCGGCACGTCGATATCTTCGCCAATGTGCCGCTGAAGTTCTGTCATCATGGAGTGACAGAAACGCATGATTTCCCGATCGCTTTTGCCCTTCGGGTTAAAGTTCGAACCGCCTTTGGCTCCGCCCATCGGAAGGCCGGTCAGACTGTTTTTAAAGATCTGTTCGAACCCCAGAAACTTCAGGATGCTCTGAGTTACGGACGGATCAAAACGCAGGCCTCCCTTGTACGGACCAATCGCGTGATTGAATTGCACTCGCCAGCCGCGGTTGGCGCGAATTTCGCCCTGATCCGTTTCCCACGAGACACGAAAGGTGACGATACGGTCGGGTTCCGTCAACCGTTCAAGGATTTGAGCCTTGGCATATTCCTGATGCTCAAGATACCAGGGCATGACCGAAGTGATGACTTCTTCGACAGCTTGGTGAAACTCGGATTCGTGAGGGTTTCGTTTCTTCAGTCCCGTCATGAAACATTCGATTTGTTTTGCAATGTTTGCCATCCCGCGTTCCTTATTGAGTGCCTGGCCTGTCGTTGTCTCTAAATGCAGCTTGACGCCACCACCTCACGCTTGAAGAACATCTTTGGAGCTAAAACGTTGCTCGTGGCAAGGCAGCGAGTCATTTCAAAAATTGACTTTGGCACTGATTCCTTCGATCGCATCGTTGTCGATCGCGTTGCCCTGGAAATACGCTTTGCCTGCTTCGTAAAGGTAACGCAAGCGATTGGTTCCACTCAGATCCCAGAACTCACCTTCGTCTGGTTCGATCTTCAGCAGCGTCAGGGAGGGATCGTTTTTTCCTTTTGGAAACCAGATTTTCCAGGGCTCGCTCCACAACTGTTCGACTTTCGAACGATCATTGAAAACTGTCGCCGTGCCAGTCAGGCTCAAGAACTTACTACCACTTTGCAAAGTTATACCGACCACCGAGTTGTTCTTGATTTCGTCTACTTTGCCGGAAGCTTTGTCGGTTGCAAACCAAACTTCGCCTTCATCGGTCACATCCGCGATTCGCATCGGTCTGGCCGAAGGTTGGTGATTTTGGTCAAGCGTCACTAACATTGCGTTGTTGAAATCGGAAAGAATTTCTTTGAAGTGTTTTTGATTTTGGCTCATTCTATTTTTCAGTTTGAGGGTGATAACGATGAAATAAGTTCATGTGACAGATAGCAAGATCAATATGAACGCGAACGTTTCCATTCGAGGTCGTTCGGTTTTCAAGACTTCGGGTTGTTTGGAGTTGACGGTTTTGGTTTCGGATCCATCGGGGGAGGATCCTTGGGATGTGGCCGACTGCTTGGGAGATCGCCCGGTTTGGGCGGAATGCCTGATGGTGAAGGCGAAGGACGGTCGGTTGCCTGTTTATCTTTGTCTTCATCTTTTTTCATTGTGTTGCCTCTCTATATCTGTTTGTCCGAACACAAAATTGCGTCATTTGGCATCGAGTCAAACTGATCTCGACGCTCGGCTAACGACGGCGTTAATTCTTAAGGGGGTTGCTTTTAATTTGCGTCATTTTTGCTTCGGGCCATCTCAGCTTGTTCAGCTATGCTCTCATTGGGCATGGAAATCTCGCCATGATTTTCACTTCTGGCGTAGGCCTTATCCCAATCAGCCTGCAACTGATCGCCTTGTCCAATCCTGATGCCAAGTTCGGCATCGGTCGTTGGCGGATCTGAGTTAAGAAATCGGTTGAGCGCCGCTGTGATTTCGTCATTTGGACTGGAGTCCGTATTCGAAAATCGGCGAGCCGTTTCAGAAATCTGCCTGCAGTAGTCTGTCCACCGCTGTCCAACTTCAGTGTTCATGGTTTTCCTTTCTGCTGGGAATTCAATTAGCGATTCATAAAGTGATTTCGCGAGAGACGAGAACGGGAAGTTTCGTCATGGCGATTCTGTTTCTTCGCCGACAAGCACCTCTTCGCCTTCACCAGGAAGCCAGGACTGCTTTGCCTGTTTTTTCAGGTCTTCCATTTCCGACTGCATGTTGCCTTCGGCTTCGCTGGTATCCTGTTCGTCCGCTTGAGACATTATCCTGGTCGGGGATTTACCAGTGGATTGGGAAGTATCAGGCAATCGATTCGTTGGTGCCCTGCCATTTTTCGATTGGCTTTCTGATTCGTCGGTTTCGTCCATCAACACAGGCACGCCATTAGGGAAGATGACTTCACGAGCTTCGTCTGGCAGCGAAATTCCGGCCTGCAATAACGCCTGTTTCCCAATTCGCATACAAGACGAGCGTACGCTGAGCCAGTCGTTTCTGGTTCCGTCGATCCAGAACAATGCGCGAAGGTTTACCGTTGATGCGCCAAGGCTCTCAATCAGAACGCGCGGAGGCGGATCGTTCAGCGTTGCCGAATGCTCTTTTAACTTGTTCAATACAATCGTCTGGGCGTCGCTGGTAGAATCGTCGTACCCGATACCAATGTCGAATCCGACCCTGCGATGAGGATTGGCGGTATAGTTTTCGATAGTTGATTTGTAAATTTTTGCATTTGGGATTTGAACGTGGTTGCCTTCAGAGGTGAGCAGCGTCGTTCCTCGAGTTGTCACCCGTTGCACGACGCCTTCGTGCCCTTCGACCAGAATCAAGTCGCCGATACGAAACGGTTTTTGAACACTGATAAGGATGCTGGCCAGAAAATTCTCAGCAATATCCTGAAAAGCGATACCAATGATCAAACCAATCAGTCCAGTACCACCTAGGACGGTCAACGCAAGTTGAGTCAGCCCCGAAACACGCAGGATCAGATAGATTCCGAAGATCAAAATCGGCAGCATGATTGCACGGGTTGCGACCCAACGTAAAAGTGAGTTGGGAATCCGCTTGTCTAGCAATCGATTGCCAACAAAACCGGCGAGCCGCGCAAATCCCCATGTAATGATCAAAATCAGGATGCCAAAGATCACCAATGGAATCGCTTGAATCGCTCCGTTACGAAAATCTTTGAGTTCCGCGAATGCATCCGAAAAGTCCCAAATTGATTTTTCTTTGACCGTCATCCGGTTGACGACTGCAGCCACGTCTTGAGTGTTGGAGGCGAGGTCTGTCGCCCAACCCTTGAACTCTTCTTCGTTCGCGGTTCCGGAAAGAAACACGACTCCGTTTTCG
>JAHEJB010000215.1 GCA_024639085.1 Rubricoccaceae bacterium
TCGCGCCCAGCTTACCCCATCAAGTGCCACCCGAGCACGCAGAGAACGCAGGCACCCGAAGGCATCATTCGCTCATAACTGAGTAGCCAGACCTTGACCAATTAGAGAACACAATCGGCTCGAAGCCGCCATCGAGCACTTTTCGCCTAACGTCCGCAACGCGGGACGGAGCTGACCTACGCGAATGCAGGTGCAGAGAGCCAAAATTGACGTGCGATAACGCGGCAACGGGTATTCGGCGACGCATGGCAACTCCCCAGACCGGCCATCCATCGGCTCTCGTAGGGGTCGATTTCGATCCACTAATTTTCTACTTCTGCTTTCTCGGTGAAAGATTCGGGCATAGCCGCCAACCCGAAGCTCTTCTGGTTTGTCCGCAGTCTTTGTTAGCAGTAATCTGGGTCGAGGATTTGCAAAAGGCGAGGCCCTCGCATAGAGCCGTGGAACTCAACCGACGGAATTTTTCAAAGAGGGCCAAACTCATGCAAGCGGTGGTTCATAAGTTGAGAAAAACTAGGATGATTTGGGCCTTCGCTGCTACTATCCTCTTCCTGGGCTTGAGCCTCGGCACCACCCCTGTTCATGCACAATCCACCGATCCCGCTCCGGCTGAGTCAAATGCAGCGATGACGGATGACGGGATTAATACTCTCCTTGGAATTTTGAAAGATGACGCCGCGCGTGCCAAGCTAATCGAAGAATTGGAGGCGGCCGCGGCCCCGGCGGAGAACGCCACTGCGACCGTGAGCGAACCCGTTGAAGAGGTTATCTCACTCGGTCGTCGCATTGCTTTGGTCACGCAGGAATTCGCTGAGGAAGCCGTGGTCGTGCTCACTGGGATATCGACGGATCTTTCCAGCGGCCAGAGCGTGTTCTCCGGCCTGCGTGGCGATGAGCTTGGCGTCCTTCTCAAAGCGTTGCCGGAACTGCTCTTAATTATTGTCATCACGGTTTCGGTCTTCCTGGTCCTGCGCACGCTGGCCAAACGTTTTTACTCTCGTCTCGGCCGCAGCGCTGAGCGGGCGGGTTTCTTCCGCACGGTTTCGCTGTTTCTGGTGTCCAACATCATTGACCTGTTGATTGTGTTGCTGGCGTGGACGTTGGGATATGTCGCGGCGATCCTCGCGGTGGGTGAATTTGGCACCATCGGCATTCGCCAATCGATGTTCCTGAACGCCTTTCTTCTGGTCGAGAGTGGCAAGGTCGTTATTCGCGCCGTGCTATCGCCGGCGGCAGCCGGATTACGTCTGGTGCGGGTCACCGACCACGCGGCGATCACGATCAACTGGTCGCTCAGTCTTGTGGTCGGGGTGCTGGGCTACGGTCAGTTGCTCGTGGTTCCAATCGTCAACCGGAGCGCATCGATGGCTGCGGGCAGCGGGGTATCGGCGCTGCTGTCGGTCTTCGTGTTGATCTACCTGATCTACGTGGTGGTCCGCCGCCGCAACGAAGTCGCCAACTGGTTGTCGTCCCCGGACGAGGCTCTCCACTCGGAGGACGATCAATCCGGCAGGCAGTCTTATGCGTCGAAATCGGGATGGGCCCACGGCCTGATGGTTTCGCTTGCGAATACTTGGCACTGGATCGTGCTCGGCTATTTGAGCGCGATGTTCCTGGTGGTGATGACGCAGCCCGCCGACGTCACGCTGAATGCTTTGGTCGCCTCGGGAAAGATACTAGCAGCTCTCGTCGTGTCCTCGCTCGTGTCGGGCTGGCTTTCCGAGGCGATGACCCGCGGCGTAGCGCTTCCCGATGACATCAACCAGAAACTCCCGCTGCTGGAGCCGCGTCTCAACCGGTTCGTCCCCCGCGCTTTCGGCACCCTTCGCCTCATCATCTTGGCCATCGTGATGTTCTTCGTACTCGACGTGATCGGCATGATAGACATGCGCGCATGGCTGGAAAGCCAGCTGGGGCTGCAGATTACGACTTCGATCATCTCGATTGCGATGATCCTGTTTGTATCCTTCTTGCTCTGGCTGGCACTGACCTCGTTCGTGGATTACCGGCTGAACCCCGAATTCGGCGCCGTGCCGACGTCGCGCGAGACCACACTGCTGACGTTATTGCGAAACGCGGCGACGATCGCTCTGGTGATCCTTACCCTGATGTTCTGCCTGTCCGAGATCGGTCTGAATATCGGGCCGCTGCTCGCCTCCGCCGGTGTTCTTGGCCTGGCGATAGGCTTTGGAGCCCAGTCGATGGTCAAGGACATCATCACGGGGGTATTCATCCAGTTCGAGAACGCAATCAATGTGGGCGATGTGATCACCGTTGGGGGCATCACGGGCGCGGTCGAAAAGCTGTCGGTGCGCTCAGTCAGTCTGCGTGATGGACAGGGCGTGTTCCATATCATCCCGTTTTCCAGCGTGAACATGGTCAGCAACGCCATGCGCGATTTCTCCTACTCCGTCTGCGACTTGGGGATCGCGTACCGCGAGAACGTGGAAGACGCTAAAAAAGCCATGCATGACGCTTTCGACATGATGATGGAGGACCCGGAAACGGCCGTGTCCGTCATCGCCCCGCTGGAGTGGTTGGGCATCACCGCCTTCGGAGACAGCGCCGTCATGCTGCGTGCGCGCATCAAGACCGTGCCCGGCAAGCAATGGGCCATCGGGCGTGCCTACAACGGGTACCTCAAGACGGTCTTCGACGAACGCAAAATCGAGATCCCGTTCCCGCAGCAAACTATCTGGCTCGGTGAAGCCAAGGATGGCAGCACCCAGAAGTTCATGATTGAAGATGTGTCCAAAGGGGCCAAAATAGGGGCCGAAAGCTAAGACCTGGGAAATGTATTGCTATACAGCTTGTCCGAATGGCGGCTTTTCTCGGATTGTGTTGAAAAACTCGATGCCTGTCCGGCATCGGTCGTTTTGGCAGAACATCTTTCCCCGGAAGGGCTCACCCAGAAACTATGTTTGCAAAGGCGTGTATTTCGCGAACCTTGTTCCGGATTCTTGGCGCGATTTTGCGGTAGCGGAGTTTTTCAACACAATCCTCGCAGCAGAGTAGCAACTGCTGTCGCGGCGTTGCCGCGATAGATTCTCGGCGTGCGCACTTAGCGAAAATCCAACAGGTCCGGTATGGGCTCGAAGCGGACGCTGGGCTGAAACCGCTCGACGTCCGCTCGGCGGATCCAGCGGACGCTCGATGCTCG
>JAHEJB010000089.1 GCA_024639085.1 Rubricoccaceae bacterium
GGCAACGAGATTCTGCACTTCGGAACCTACGGCAATCGGGATTCATTGGGCGGTCTACCTGGCGATCTAGTACCCACCAAGGGCATTCCACTCGGCTTCCCCAACTCGGTGGATGCGACTGATAACTACATCTACGTTGCCGACATGCTGAATCTCCGGCTGCTCCGCGTGAAAAAGCACTACCGATTGGAAGCATCCTCCAAATAGCTTGGCTTCGAATTCGGAAGCTGCAAGATTCGAGGCAAAACGGACCTATTGCTCAGGCGAAGCCTCCACCAATTTCGAGCCCCATGAACCTTCGTGGCCCCGCGGCATCTCACTAAGGAAAAATCGCGACGATCTTTGTACGGTTTACGGACTTTTACGGCTGCACCATTTCCAGTAGAATTCGCCAAAGTGATCGATACCACACACATTCTGGCAAATGCCGGAAATATACCCGGAGAGGTGGCTGAGTGGTCGAAAGCGCCGGTTTGCTAAACCGGTGAAGGGGTCAAACCCTTCCGCAGGTTCAAATCCTGTCCTCTCCGCTGTTTGCCTTGACGCCCGTCGCAAGTTGTTGCTTGGCAACTGTTTGTGACGGGCGTCGTTCGTTTGTCCCAGTCACTGAGACAAATACTGGGACAAACGATGCCGAAATCAGCCCTTGGAGGGGGAGTGTTAGCTCCCGGCAAGACTCGCTTCAGCACCAACTTGTTTCCGTTCGACTGCGTCACGATTCTCATCCTATTGGCCGCCGGCGCTGCGGAAGCCACGGTTAAGGAAACTAAGCGACGTCACTTTCACGATCTTCCTCGTCGTCGCTATCGAGGAAGTTGATTTGCTCCATTCGGCGATGGCTGTCTTCACGGCGCAGATGGCGGTACAGCTTCATGATCTCCGAGTCGCGATGGCCAAGCCACTCCAACAACTCAGCGTCCTTGGCGCCATTGCGGTAGGCTTCCGAGCAGAAGAAGTGCCGCAGCCCATGAATGGTCCCATTGGCGAATCCGATTTCGCCCTCGGGAGTTGGGAACTCGTCCTTGAGCGGTTCAATCACGCGGCCTTGAAGCGCCTCCAAGACTCGACGGTCGCTCAGCCGACCGCCTTTCTGCCCGCGAAAAACGAGTCCATCCCGATGGCGTGGCAAGACCGCCAGCACCTCGCGGAACGCGGGATGCATTGGCAACGCCCGACCGCGTTTGCCTTTGATACGGCGTTCTTGTCCCGTTTGTTTCCGTCGCGGGCGCGCACGCTCATCGGTGAGGCGAATCGTGTTCGAAGGGAAGTCGACATCGGTCCAACGCAGCTTCGCGAGTTCATTGATTCGCAAGCCTGAAGTTGCTAGCGCTGTGATTACCTGTCCCAACCAAACCAGAGTAGGAGACGCATAGCAAAAGGCAATCATCCGGGTGACTTGCTGCTTGGTGTAACAGAAGGTGGTCGTTCCGTCTGGCTTGCTCAGCTTGAGCAAAAAGCGGCATGACGGAGGCAGGTGTTCCTCTTCGACCAACCACTTCACGATCGAACAGATCACATTCAATTCCAGGACGATCGTCCGATCCGCGTACTCCTTCTTGGCAAGCCAGACGCCGTATTCTTTGGTCGTCTTCTTCGTCATCGTCGACCAGGTTTTGTAACCCTTTTCCTCGCAGAACGTAGTGTGCTTATCTCGGACAGCGCGGTAGCGTTTTCGTGTTCCTTCGCTCACGCCTTCCAGGATTTCAGGTTGCTCGCAGCGATCCATGTAAAGCTGCCACCCACGACCGAGCTCGACGTCGTCAGGGACACTTTGATCCACGATTTCAACGAGACCAACTTCGATGGCCTTTTGAAGGTCCAATTCCCGCAGTCGCCGCAACGCTTCTTCACGATCCTTCGTACCCAGCGACGGCTTGCCCACGTCGTACTGGCTGTTGATTCTTCCGTCGGCGAAATAGACACCGCTCGGCTTTCGCCGGAGATACCAAGTGAAGTGCTCGCACACAATCGGTGCGTCTTTCGGTTTTCGTGGCATGTGTATTCCTTTTACTTGTTGTCGTTGTTGTTCGCCCCTGGCGACATCCATTTCGGGCGGGGGCCAGGCAGCCGCTCTGGTGATTCAGAGCCAGCGGTTGCTGACGAATCTGGCTGTGTCTCTAGGACGGCAACTTCGATAGCGTCGGCGGGGAATTTCACTCGTCCGCCCTTGCCGCCGGGCTGGTAGAACGGAATCTTGCCGGCCCGCTTCAGTCGCCAGATGGTCGCTTCGGATAACCCCGTGCGGGCGACAAGCTCATTGATGTCCAAATAGGACTTTTCGATCTGCGAATCTGCCATCTTCCGGTCCGCCAGTCACATCGTGCCGGCGACCGGCCGCGACACGAAGTGCGGCTGCGTTCGCAAGCAGAACATGACTTGTTTACCGGGTGGAAACTGACGACAGAATGAAAAGCGTTTGGAAACGCTTTAGCAGTTTCCGCAGCGAACCAAGCCGGAGGAGAGGGCTGGCGTGATATGCGGCAAGGACCGTCGACGGAGATCGAGACGGTCGGCCGAGAATGTCTACCGCGGGCGGCGAACGGCGGGAGATGGGGCCTCCTCAGCTTGGTCCCAGTCCTTTCCTAGCGATTTCGCGATCTTTTGGCGATCCAATCTTATTGTGCTGTCATCCACACCAAAGTATTCGGCGAAAGCCAATTCGATTCGATTCAATCGCCGCATGAAAGCGCTTGGATGCCGTCTTCGGAGCAATCGCCAGAAGTGTTGAAAGCGAAACTGCCGTTCAAGAGCTGGGATTCGGTTTTTCGCCTTGTTCGTTGAATCGACAATTCTGTGCCAACCAGTCAGATGTTCCGCTGATCCCGAAGCCGTATTCAACGCCTGCGCCACCAGGTCGCGAAGTTCATCCCGTGCAAATACCGGAAAAGTGTCCGGCCAGTTGAAGACGCCGCCGGCGCGCATGAGCTGCTCTACGATCGACAGGGGAAACTGTCCACTCATCATCGGCCGCATCGGGATGGGGATTCGAGGGCCGGCAAGCCCTTGCAGACGCCACCTCACGCAGAAATCGAGAATGGCGGAATCGTACTCCGCCCAACCCTCGTGGCCAGTGGGATTAAAGCGACCTGTGGGTTGGGTTGACGGGATTGGCAGACCGACCAGGGCCGTTCCCCAGCGGAGCATTTGTTCCCCGTATTGAGCCTCTAGTCTATCTAGTTCCGATAGGAAATCCGGGTTAGTCATCAGCCATCCGGCAAACCCGCACGAGATCTGCGAAAAGGAAAGCAGGCGGTCATTTAAGGTGCGTAGATTCTGCACGATCTGCTGCTCACTCAGGCCAAACCCGGCCAAATCTTCCCGCCGCAACGGCGTTGCATGCATCAAGTTGCATTCGATGGGCGTGTTGTCCCAGAATCCGACTCGTTGTCCATGATCACCCGAGATCCGACTGAGATGAGTTTCCAGCTGCAGCAAGTCTTCGTCGACGTCGAAGGACTCGCCGGCCTGGGGTCGACAGACTGAATCCAGCAACTGTTGGGGGACAGTGTAGAAAAAACGCCCTCTGACCAATTCGTGCGATTGATGAGCCGTCGGCACAGTTGTGTGACTAAGCCGCGGGTCGGCGGATAAAACGCCGACGAATCGGACCTCAGGAGGTGGCCCATGCTGCAGCGCCCTTACTCGCTGAATCGTGAAAGCCGGCTCGACTCGTTCATGTTCGTCCATAACCTTACTCCTTTCCCGTTTCGACGGTGGCACCACGCCAACATCCACGCGTTCGGGACGGCCCGCCGTTCCATTCCCTGGCGATCCCTCATCTAAAGCCGATTCCGACAACAGCACCGAATGCTAATCCGCGTCTCATGTATTATGACGCAAAATCGCCGCGAATTTAGTTCACCTCAATTTGATAGCTGCCGCAGGGTCCCGCCAAGTCGAAAACTGCAACGCCAAATCTAGAGTCTAACGAATTGTACTCACTCAGCATCTCGATCCGGCCTGCCATGCTGTTTACGAATCATATCGCGCAATTCCGCAGCGCGTTCATAGTCCTCTCGCTCAATCGCTTTCTTCATTTCGCGCTGCAGCCAATCAGCTTCTTCGCCGAGATCCTGTTTAAGTTCCTCGGCAATGTCTGTCGGTTCGGAAGGCTGCGGGTGTTTCCACCAATCCGCCAGGTAATCGGCGTAGTCGGCGTAGTCACCAGGATTGTCGGAATACTCACACCACGGAGGCAAGCCGTCGTGCCCACGACCTCCTTGGTCTCCGTTGTCGCCGTGTGCCTCGGCCGCGCCATCCGTTTCCAAATCGTCCACCTCCTGCTCGGTAGGCGGCGTGCCGCGCAAATTCCGGTGTGGGACATCGATTCTGGCAAGTGGTTCCAGTTGGTCGTTGTTCCTGAGTTCACGCTTGATGTTGAAATACGTTGCCCGGCTGAGCCCTGTTTGATCGATGAACTTCCGAACACGATGGTCTACAGCAGGGCATTGGGGATCGCCTTCGAGCGATTGCACCAAAAGCGTTGCGTTGTTGTGGCAGAACACGTCCGAAACCAACTTTTTCCAATCGCCGCCCGCCTCCTTGCGCTCCCAAGTTTTCAAATACGTCCGAGCCGATGGGTTATCCAGCATATGGAGCCGCTCGCCGAGGTAGTCGTAGATGTCCTGGCACCAAAACCAATCTCCGACGCGCTGATGCACTTCGAGGGGCAGCGGATCGAAGAGCACGAGATGCCCCCGGTCCAGTACTGCCTCGCGTTCCTCCTCCGATCCGAACGCAAAGCGATTCGCCACGATTGCGATCTTCGATGTCGTGTAGAAGCTTTGCGGCACGCCGGCTTTTGTCAGGTCTTTGGCCGTGCTCTTCCATTGAACGAGCTTCTTCGGGCAGTGCTCGGTCAGGGAACGAATGAGGATCCGGCCGCCGGGTCGCTTCCAGAGAACCTCGGCGTCATCGAAGATCAGCGGCTGATGGCGGTGGCGATAGGCTTCGATGTAGGCTTGCAGCGGCGCGGTCCATCCTTTGATGAGGTGTCCGCCCTGTGTAAGACGCTGCTCGAACTCGTGGCTCTTCGCCAGCCCGGGCCGCCCGACGATGAACAGCAGCTGATAGCAGCCACGGAAGAACCCATCAATCAGATTTCCGTACTCGGCATAGGTGCGAATTATCTCGGTGCCGGAAGGCACCCTGGGCAATCGCATATTTGTTCCCCGATTCGTTAGACTTTAGACTTCTGAGATGCAACAGAAGCGTTAATCCTACGGGGAGCCTGTGGCAGCAAGAATCGAAAGCGTCCTGAGACGCTTTCGCAGAAATGGCGACGGCATTCAATCGACGGGAAGAAATGCCACGGGCGCGGGATAGTGGTCGCTGCGAGTCACATTGCAAAATCCACGGAGTGCTAAGCTGCCCTTCAAGTATATATGCCGCAAAAACGCCGTTAATTTAGCAGC
The DNA here is from genome assembly GCA_024639085.1 of Rubricoccaceae bacterium. Lineage (GTDB taxonomy): Bacteria > Bacteroidota > Rhodothermia > Rhodothermales > Rubricoccaceae > JAHEJB01. The sequence goes on from JAHEJB010000089.1 coordinate 5,415, forward strand.
AAGCCGGCGATTCACACCTCAAGCCCCCCACAACGCCATCAAGGAAGTGGGCGCGCTCTCGGAAGAGGGCCGTCACAATTCCTTGATCGCGTTTTCTAGACGCAACACTTTGATTAGAAGTGACTTACGTAAAGCCGTTCGCGTCAGAATTCTGCTGGCGCAACTGTTGTTGTCCTGTTTTTTGAACAGATTTAGCGCTGATGCCCAGGGGTACGCACACCAGTTGAGCGTACAGGCCAACGCCATTTTCGCTGCTGCGGTGATTTCGACCGCTGGACTTTTGGGGCGGTCAAAAACTCTCGCGGTGATGCCGACCGCGGCGTCGAACAGCGTGTCCATCACCGTACTCGTCTGCCATCTTCGTGACTAAGGACACGCCCACCTTGGTCGCGAATTGTGCGGTTGAATCAGGACATTGACGGGCAGGTTCTTTTTGTCGTCGATCTGATGACGTATCTACGACACGTCAAGCCGCCGAAGGTTGTCCAACCGCCGCGAGTTGGCGTTGATTCTGATTGCGTTCGGTGCTGTCCACCGAAGCAAGTTCCGTCGCCCTTTGGCTTGGCCACAGACCACCTTGGTGTAACCCCATCTTGATGACAGACGGACATGAGGCTCTCTATCCGCTTTGCGAGTTTATACCAGCATCTGCTTGTCTTACTCACATTGAACAAAAAAATGGGCGTGATCTGTATCCGAAGGCTGCGTCACGATCCAAAACGAAGAGTCGGTCCGACAGGTGCGCGAAGTCGGGAGAAGGAATCGTTCATATCCTCGAAGGCTGGAATGCCGGTCTTGTTTCTCGTGGTTCCAGGACGGACGAGTACGCTTCTTTCGATGTGAACGTCGGGGTGGATGAGCGGCGGCAGACCATCGAAAGCCACCGGATCGTGGAACTGGTCGCCATCGGCTGCTCTTGTTGACATGAGCAGGACGTACACTGTGTTCTCGCTGAGCGTGACCGGTTTTTTCAGAGGGAAGTATCTGAACGAGTTGTGCAGCTGGCCGGCTTGTCCAGCAGCGATCTTGATTTGGGCAATCTCGATTCGCTCGTTCGATTCCAGCCGCAACAGTCGCAGGACGTGCGGGGCTTCGATCTGCCGTCGCTTGTCCTGAGTGATGAAGTTGGGAGGCTGATCGTTTTCGTGATCGCGTGGAACTGCGCGGGCGGCTCGGACCGGACGGTCTTTGTCATGGTCGTCCCACATGCCGAGATGTGTGACCTGTTTCGTCCCGCTTTCTTCGCGCAACCGGAATTCGAAACCGATTTCGCCGGTGACGTCGTTTCGCAGATTGTGCCAGCCAGGGGCGACGAACAGTTCTGGACCGGACGTTAGATTCAATTCTCTGGCATGCCCACGGTTGTGGACCTCCAACAGCATAGCTGCCAGTTGCGCTGCGACATCATTGGGCCGACCGCCCAATGTGTCGCCGTCTTCATAGAGATTCTTATTCAGGTCATAGAAGACCGTTGGAATGGAAACGCCGCGTGCGCCTTGTGATGACCACGGAGCCCAGGGCATGGCCAGGCCACCGTCAACGATGAGCTTATTCGGTCCCTGGCGGATCGCGAGAGCGTCGTTGAGATAAGGCGGCCCCAGGTGGCAGAAGAAGATTCGCGGGCGAGTGTCCGGGGCTTCGGGAGCGTCGGTCCAATACTCGAAGACGTCGTAACTGTCGTGTGCTTCATCAGGAGCGAGCGAGTGTCCGACAATGTGAGCAAGTGTCGCGTAGAGGTCGGTCAGCGTCACGATGGACCGATTCAGTGTTCCACCTTCGAGAACCGCTGGCCATGAGACAATAAACGGAACTCGAATCCCGCCTTCCCAGAGTTTCGCCTTCTTGCCACGCAGGCCGCCGCTTTCCTGATTGCGGCCGAGGTTGTCACCAACGTTCGGCCCGTTATCACTGGTGAAGATAATAAGCGTGTTTTCAATCAGCTTGTGACCAGGCCAGCGAGGATCGTCGCTTGTCTCGAGCTTGTCCAGAAGCCTGCCAAGGACAACGTCGTTTTCCAGAACCATGTCCTCTCGATCACCCGCGGCGACGCTATCGGAGTAGCGGCTCTGGCCTTTGATCGGCGTTCCGGCGATTTCATCGGGAACGGCATAAGCTCCACCCGGGTTGGTTTGTAGGTGATTGGCACAGGGCACGTAGTAGAGGAAGAACGGCTTATCTTCCTGTTGTGATTGGCGAGTGATGAATGCCTGAGCCTCTTGTAAGAAAAGAGGACCAATGTCTCGCAAGTCCCAGTCGGGCGCAGCGAGGATTCGCCCTTCGTGTTTCTTCATGCCGATCAACTTCATGTGTGAGCGATCGGTGAAAGTGAAACGATCGTTTCGAATTAGAATGCGCGGCTCTGTGTCGAGTGGGTCTTCGGTATTGCCCGGCACACCGAAGTACTCATGGAAACCATGGTGTGTCGGACCATCGAGCAGAGCTTTCGTGAAGTCCACATCGTGAAAGTAAAAGTCAGCTGCAGGTTGCCCCTCCCCGTTGTCAAATGACACACCGACGTGGTACTTCCCAACACCGGCAGTGCGATATCCGTTTGCCCGCAGCATTTCAGGCAGGGTCGTCAGCGCCCGTTGGATCATCGGAGTATTGGGGCCGTGAGGTAGCCAGCCCTGATACTTCAGGTACGACCGATGAGCAAATCGTCCAGTCAACAGTGAATAACGCGTCGCACTGCACATTGAGGCCGGCGCGTAACCGTCGGTAAACAAAATCGCAGAGCGAGCAAAGCGTTCGAGATTCGGTGTCCGCAATGTCCTTTCAATTGGAGCTACATCGGGACTCAGGCGGACTCCGAGATAGGCGCTTGTGTCTCCAATTCCCATATCGTCCGCCATCATGATGATGATATTGGGTTTTGAAGGTCGTTCGGCCGCCAGAAGCTCACCGCGAGACAGTATCAATAGAAATGTCACCTGAAAGAATACAGGCGTCGACGCGATGATTACAGTTTGGTTAGACAGAGTTTTCATCAGGGGCAGGAGTCTTCAAGAGCGTTTTGGTATGGAGCCACACTACGACAGAGCTGGCAGGGAAAGGCCAAAGCCCGCGTCGCTGGAGGGGTGGAATTGAGCCTCGACGATTCTGTTTTCACCGAAGTCAACGTCACCACCCATCGTGGTGACACCTTCGATAGTGGGAGCGTTGCCGTAGGCGCCGACAAAGTGTGCGGTGTAGACGGTCTTGAGGGCCGTGCCCCAGGTGTGCGGTGAAACGCCGATGCCTTGCTTGGTGAGTCGGCGCATTCGCGCACGCCACTTGCTGAATCCGTGGCCGCAGATGTCCTCAAGGCGGACGTTAAGCGTGTGGTCTTTCTGCAGTTCTTCAAGGACGGGAAAATCGGGTTTGGCCTCACCATCGGCGCGCAGGGTTTCCTTGCGGCCGTTTGCGACAAGGTAGTCCCTTAGACGAGTCCAGTCGGCGACGGTTTCGTGAAACGGTTCCTCGATCCAGAAGAGCGGAACATTGGCGATTCCTTTCAGAAATCCGATCATCGTATCGACTGTGAAACCGTTGTTGCCATCGACCAGGATATCGACGTCGGGAAAGGCCTTGTGGATGGCGTTGACAACCTCGATGTCGCGCTGAAGGCCAGCTTTCGCAGGCATCCACCTGTTACCGCGACCAATTTTGACTTTGAACTGTCGGTAACCATAGTCGTAATCCCAGCTGCAGTTTTCGAGAACCTTGTCGGTGCCCGCTGGATTGTCGGCGGGGTCGAGGTCGTCGAAGTAGATCATGCCGGAGTAGACCCTGGTGAGATGCGGCTCTTTAGCCCCGGTCATGGCCCAGACAGGTTGATCGAGAATGACGCCAGCCAGGTCATGCAGGGGAATGTCCACGGCGTGATACTTTTCGGAGCGGATGCCAGTGGCCCAGTCGATCAGGTCGGCGACTGATTTGCCTTTAACAAGTTCGAGTAGTTGCTCGGGTTTGCCAGTCTTCCCCTGTGTCTGGCCCCAGCCGGTAGCGCCTTTGTTGGTATGCAGGACGCAAACGCGCAGCTTCTTGGGGCCTTGACCGTGAATGCCTCCGCGAGAATTGCGACCGACCTGACGTGGCCAGGGGACGCTGACGGTTCGGAATTCCACGCGGTCAATGCAATGCTGCGCAAGAGGCGAGTCGTCCGCGTGCGCGAACCCAGGCTGAATGGTGGCTGCGGCAGCGATGGCAGTTCGACTCAGAAATGTGCGGCGGTCCATGGTTGGTTGGATCATGGTTCGGTTCATTGTGCTTTTGATGACTTGAGGGAGTCGACGTAGGCTTTGGAGTCGGCTGCGAGTTTGGCAAGGTCGGGATCAGCTTGCAGCTCGTAGTCCTTGATGGCCTTTCCGGCGTCGACGACCGCTTTGTTGCGGGCCTGAAACTCGGGATTGTTGTTCAGGGATTTGCGGACGGCGTTGCGTTTCTCGATGGCGGCGTCCACGCTTTCGAAGGCTTCCGGGTAGCGGGCCTCGAGTTCGGCTTGTCGACGGGCCGTTTCGGCGACGAGGGCAGCGAGTTGCTTGTCACCGGCGGCTTCAAGCTTAGCACGGATCTGGCCGAGCTCCGACGGGAACCGGTTTCTGTTGACTCCATCCTCTTTCAGACGAGCAAGTTCGGGCTTTGTGGAGAGGACGTAATCGTCTTCCGAGCGACTCGCTTTGTGGACCTGAGTTTCCATGATCTTGAAGTCAGGGTCGGTTTCCTTGATGTACTGTTTCTTCTTTGCGATGAGTTTGCCGAGTTGCTTGTGGGTAACGAAGGCTTCCGCGTAACCCGCGTGCAGAGCAGCCTTGAGCTTTTCATGCCTGGCCACGAGTTCCCGGTAGGCCTGATCCTCCAGGGTGAGGCGGGATTTGAGGTTCATGTATGCAAGCTTGTAACGCTCGGCCGGGTCACGTCTGACGGGGTCGCGGCTGTCCTGTGCCATCGCGAGTTTCTTGCGAGTCTCGATCCAGTCTTCGCGCTGGCCGCTGGCCTTCCAGACGCGGACGTTGTCGATCGACGCACCGGGGAGATCGAATTGGAAGGCGAAGTACTGGCGAGTGCGGTCAATGATCGGGTGTTTGCCGACAACAAATTCGTTGTCGCTCAGGTGCGCCACGATTTCGTCGCCCCAGTATTCGACCGTCATGGTCTGCCACTGGTCGGGACGCGGTTTGCGGACACATTCGCCAAGCTGAGCGGGAACAAGTCCGGCATCGCGATCAACCGGGGTGTTGACCTGGAAGTGATCGGGGTGGATTTGGGTGACGCTGTTGTAGTGTCCGCCGCTGCCAGTCACGAGTCGCAGGTCTGTCGTTTGGCCGGAAAGTTTGAAGTCGAATTGGATGATCGTGTTGTGGAAGGAGGGGTCCTTGAGGAAGACTCGTTTGGATTCTGTTGGATCGACGTTCGTCCGCAACAGCGCGCCGTCACGAAGCGCAAACTCGGCCTTAAAGAACCAGCGGTTGCTGACCGTGGCGGGGTCAAAGTCCTCGGCGAAAATGAGTTCGCCGGGAATACACATCAAGGCCTTGGGTGGAGCAGGAGTTTCGGCCGTTGCTGTCGCCGAGATTGCTGAAAGGCAGAGCACGAGGAGTGTCGAAAGAGATTTCATATTGTTCTTCGAGGTTGGGTGGTGTGGGCGAGGGCAGGAAGATAGGGGCAGGAAAATCAGTAGGATCATGACCGTGCTCTATATCTTCCTGCCCCCATTTTCCTGCCATCATTACGAATTGTTGTTTGTTTCACGGCGTTGGCTGGAAACATGCCCCACGTTACGTTCCGTTGGGGTATTTGAACGTGAGGTTTTCAATGCTGCCAGAGAAGTGGTTCGGAGTTTTGTAATCGCCGACTGGTTGGACCAGGTCTGCACCAATTTGAATGGAGTCGCCAGGTTCGTGTTGCATGATTCCGGCTTGTTCCTTCCCGACCAGCTTGCTGTTTACCTTAAGAAACATCTCGCCACCTGGATTCCAGTTCGCTTCGAATTGGGTTGGGCCAGTGATCGCCGCGGACGAACGGACCACCGTGCGTTTCTTATTGGCACAGGTAGCAAAGCACAGATGGCCTTCAGCGAGGTAGACGCTGTAGCCGTCGCGATTGCCGCCGTGAGCCAAGATGACTCCGGAAGGCGAATCGGAGCGAATCGTGCCTTTGATTTGCAGCGAGCGGCCACCAGCCACCTTCGGTGCGCGAAAGGCTGGGAGGCCGAGCCAGGATTTCCCGTCCAGCTGTAGCGATGCGGTGTCGCCCTGGACGCCATGGTTCTCAAACCGCAGGAGTTGGTTGCTGGCGAGGATTGCAGTCGTCGGTCCGGGGGCAGTGAGTGGAGC
>JAHEJB010000090.1 GCA_024639085.1 Rubricoccaceae bacterium
GCAAGGCGATGGCGATCAAACGCGAGGCGCTCGTAGCGGTCGTCACCTCCACGGGGATTCTGGTTGCGCCGATGGAGTTCGCCGTCTTCCAGTTGCATCTCGAGCCGCTGCCCGCCGAACGTAGTTGACAAGACTGCTCGATCCGCGGCAAGCAGCACTTGCGTTCCAGGCTTGCTCGTGTCGAACAGTGTGACACCCAGTAGCAGTCCCGACGAATCGGGCGGGATGTTCTCCGCGCGAATTGCGTACCCCTGAAGGCCGTTGTAGAACACGCCCGATTCGAGTTCAAAGCCCGGTCTCGAAACACGAATATCCCGCCAGAGCCCTGCCATGCGGTAGTTGGCCTCGGGGAGCATGACGTTGTTGAAATAGGCGAGTCCGGCCGTCAAAACAACGCCCACGAGCAGTGTTGGCCAGATTAGTTGCCCAAGCGAAACGCCCGCACTTTTTACCACGAGGTAGGCGCGAGATTCTGAAAGCCTCCCGAATGCCGCTATCAACGCAATCAGCCAAGCCATGGGTACGGCAAGGGTGACCATGTAAGCGAGGCTGTATGCGATGAGTTCAATTAGCGCGCCGAGCGGCAGGCCGCGCCCGACCAACTCGGGCAGGTATCGTATTAGAAACTGCATCAACAACAAAAACATCAGCGTGCCAAACGCTGCGAAGAACGGCAGCGGAAGGGCACGGAGGATGGTTTGGTGGAGGCGTTTCAATCCGCGAATGGAGAATGGGAGAAAGAGAAGAAGGAATGAGTTGAAAGGTACGGGCATCAGAACAGGAGGCCCCGAGTCATTCAGCCTCCTACATTCTCCGTTCTCCATTTTCCATCATACAAATGACCGTCCGCTCTTTTGTTGTCAGCCCCTTTACTGAAAATTGCTATGTCGTCCACGCGGATGGCGAAGCTGCGTTGATAGATCCGGGAACAGAATCAGCGGCGGAGCGGCAAGAAGTGCTGGATTACATCGAAACCAATGATTTACGCGTCCGGCACTTGCTACTCACTCACGCACACATCGATCACATTTTTGGCTGCGCCTTTTTCGCTGCGCAGTTTGGCGACGCAGCAGATCACGGAGGCTGGCAGCTCCACGAATCGGATGTGCCACTACTTGAACATGCGCCCATTCAGGCCGAGCTTTTTGGCGTGAGGATATCCCCACCGCCAGCGCCCACTCATTTTCTTGCGGAAAATGAAGAGATCGCACTCGGGAATGGTTCATTTCGCGTCCTATGCGCGCCGGGGCATTCCCCCGGTTCCGTTTGTTTCTACAACGAGGCGGACGGGTTTGTCATCGGCGGGGACGTGCTCTTTCAAGGCTCAATTGGTCGGACTGATCTTTGGGAGGGCTCGTATCCAACGCTGATTGAGTCCATAAAGACGAAGCTGCTGCCTTTACCGGACGAGACCATCGTGTACTCCGGTCATGGCCCGGAAACGACTGTTGGGCAGGAGCGCAGGACCAATCCGTTCCTAACAAAACCGTAGCACAGTCGTCTCGATCAACAAATTGACGACAATTGGGGCGTTGATAGGGGATAGGGAAGGGTGTGCTTCGATTTCTACGTTCAAAAGCGCATTGATTCCATGTGACTGCCCGAAATAGATGGAGAGAATGACTTAAGAGGTTTACATGCCGAGACGATTACTGCCATGGTAATCCTTGTGATTTCGGCACCCACGTGAACCCGTTTAGTAAGCTCATTTCCTCCAGGAGGCAGGCTGAGTCTGCGCCCGCGCGTGATAACGTGCTGGGAACGGATGGGCGATCCAATGGATCGTCCCCCGTAGAAAATCAGGGGTTGATGACGCTCATCACCCCGGGCAGTTCGCTTTCGATCGGGGAGCATCTCGCATATATCGAAAGGATGGTTGCACAGGGAGGACCGGTGCCAGGGCAGTATCGCGAGTTCGGCGTGTGGCTTTCTCATGTCTCGGAAGAAACGCGTGCCGGGCGCTTGTCGGCCGGGGAGCTGCGTGCTATCCGTGATGCGTTTGGACGAGCGCTTTCGCTCGAAACCAACCAAGGGCTCGGTCTACGTAAACCGCACGGGTATCCTGGCGACTATGAAATCATCGACCGTATCTACCGCGAGCACATCACAGACGATCCAACGTTAAAGAACTGGGATCTCTACTTCCACACGCAAGCCGCTCCGCGAGCCGTACGCAACCGAAAGGCCTACTTCATCAACTTGATGAATGCGGTGGTGAATACGAGTTCCAATGCCGATCCCATCCGTGTCTTGAATGTGGCCAGTGGGCCATCAAGAGACGTAGCTGAATTTTTTTCGGGCCGCGAAGATGCCACGAGCGTCTCCATCGAGTGCGTTGATACGGATGCAGATGCGATCGCCTACGCGCGGGGCATGTGTCGTTCTTACCTCAACCAGGTGACGTTCAAGCAAGCCAATGCGATTCGGTACGCTTCCGACCGACACTTCCGGCTGATCTGGTCCGCTGGCCTGTTTGACTACTTCGGTGACAAGGGATTCAAGTTTCTCGTCGAGCGGCTCTTCGGCATGTTGGCAGATGATGGCGAACTCGTGATTGGCAACTTCTCCAAGTCGAATTCTACGCGCGACTACATGGAGGTGATGGGGGACTGGGACCTGCATTACCGCGATGAAGACGAGCTGTTGGCCCTGGCGTGCGAGTGCGGAATCCCAGCCGAGGATGTGCGGATTGGCAAAGAGCCCGAGGAGGTGAACCTGTTCCTCCACGTCAAACGCGGCCCCAAATTCATTTCAGTCGCCTGACCCGAGAACCACCCTCAGAATGACAGTAGCCTTGAATACCCTGGCCGAGAGCCTTCACTTCTGATGTCATCCACACTTACCAAAATCTCTCAGACACCCGGCAGTTGGGGAGGAACGGCTAACGTTCACCGCAACACGTACCGCATATTCTGCGTGCTGGCAGGCGTCCTGAATCCGCTCTTTGGTGGTGTGTACCAGTTCACGGATCCGACGGTGATTGACCCACCATGGGCCAGGCTCGTGCTTTCCGTAGGCATACTTCTTCTGCTCTCACTGTCGTACATGGTGCGCTGGGTAGAGAAGAACTTCATCGGCCTGGTTCGCGGATATTTCTATGTGATGATCGTGTTCATCGCGGGGCTCACAATGGCGAACGGTTTCTCTCCGAACTACGCGCTTGGCCTGCTGTTTGGTTTTACGGTCATGGGCTTCGCCTTTAGCCTTGGCTTGCAGAAGAAGCTGTCTCCATTACGCTCCTATCTCCTGTTTTCAGTCATGATGACTGTTGCCGCAGGTGTATTGACGTATGAGCCTGAAGTGAGCCTTCTAATCGTGATGGTTTGCGTCTCATCCACCGCTCTTGTCATCTACGTGGTTGCAGGAGCTAAGATGAAAGTAGAAGACTCAGCCGAGGCTTCCGAGCATCGCTATCACACGCTTATGAACGCGGCGAACGACGCGATACTGATCGGCGATCCGGAATCAGGGCTCTTCGTTGATGCCAATGAGAAAGCCATTGAGTTGCTGGGCCGCACACACGACATCATCAGTAGGATGCCGATTGGAGAGCTTTTTCCGGCCAAGAACCGAGACCGTAGTCTTGCTTTGTTCGAAGCGCACGTTTTTAAGGGTGAGTCGTTAAATGACGGCATCACCGTGGCGCGGCAAGACGGCACTACCGTTGCGGTCGATCTTAGCGCCAGCCTCATTGATGTGGACGGAAGGGAATACATCCAGGGCATTTTCCGCGATGCAACCGAGCGGCATCGTTACGAAGACCAATTGATTCGTGCGAAGGAACAGGCCGAACAGCTGCTCCTTGCAAAAACCAATCTGCTGAACAACGTTAGTCATGAGCTACGCACGCCGCTCACGTCCATCCTGGGGTTTGCTGAAATCCTTTCCGAAAGCCTCGAAGGGCGTGATAAAGAGCACGCCTACCACATCACATTAAGCGCGCAGCGACTGTTTGAGACGGTCAACTCAGTGCTTGGACTAGCACATCTTGAGGACGGAGGTCCCACGCTCGACATAAAGCCACTCGGAATTGCCCATGTTCTTGATGAGACCGTGGCATTGCTGAATCCGATCGCAGAGCAGAAAGGGCTCAGCCTACGTTTCCTTGATCATTCTGGACAGGCGCAGGCGTTCGCAGATGAAGCCGGACTGCGCCGAATCGTAAATAACCTGATTGGCAATGCAATCAAGTTTACAAAAGAGGGTGAGGTCGAAGTCGAAGTCTCTGCCGACGATTCCTACGTACTGATTCGCATCAACGATACGGGCGTCGGCATCGCGCCCGCGTTCCTGCCCAAGATCTTTGAGGAGTTCCAGCAGGAGTCAACTGGGCTTTCAAGGTCCCATGAAGGCAACGGACTCGGTCTCGCCATATCCAAGCGCCTCGTTGACATGATGAAGGGCTCGATTGAGGTGGAGAGCATCAAGGGCCGTGGATCCTCCTTTACCGTGGCACTACCAAGAGCGGCGACAAGAGAAGAAATTGCAACCGGCCAGGCACCCGCAGCTTGGGTTTCGAGACAGAACGTGCTGCGGGGAGCGGCGCAGAGTTAATCGCCTAGTCGGGATCGACGACGAATAAAGGCACTGCTTCGACGTTCCACGGCCATACGAGGCCTTCTGCCGTCAATCGTGCGTGCTCGGGTCCGTAGATGTGCTCAACGAGGTACAGTGCCGGTTCGTAGCTCATCGCACCGCCAACCGACGTGATGAACTTGCCGTCCACGACGATGCGCTCGTCGTAGCCCACATCGATTTCGGGAAACATCTCAGCCAGCGCATCCCGGTCGGAAGGAAAAGTAGTTGCCGTGCGCCCGTCCAACAGGCCCGTAGCTGCCAGAGTAAAGGCTCCATCGCACACTGTGATGACCCAGTCGGCAGTCGTAGCCGTCTCGCGAATCCAGTTAATCAGACGCTCGTTTCCGAGGTCGGATGACATGCTCCCTTCGGCGCTGGGGATTATCAGAATATTTACCGGAGGCGCATTCTCAAAGCTGTAGTGCGCTGAGACCGTAAGGCCCTCGAACGTCTCAACGGGATTGCCGTCAGGCGACACAACAAAGGGCTGAATGTAGTCCAGCGAGTCCCGAAAAATGGAGTGATGAAGGACATCGTAGGGCGCCATCAACTCGCTGTTGTACACACCATCGACCACCAAAAATGCTGCTGTCCGACTCTGATCGTTTGGCTTCGGTGGCGTAGGTGGCTCAACGACAGGCGCGGAAGGCGATTCTCCGCATGCTGAAAGTGTCAGCAGCGCGAGTAGCAGGAGAGATGCTGGCTTTGCTCCGCTCACGCTTTTCCAAACGGCTTGCCCTGCAGCATCGACGCGCTGGCTGGCTCGTGGTGGTTGATGACGCGTTCCAGCGATGTGTAAACGAGGTCGCCCATTGTGTGGCATTCGGCAAATGCAGAGTCGTCATAATGCTTGGCCAGCTGGGCCGACAGCCTCCAGACATTGGCTTGCGACGAGATCAAGTCTTCCCGCATGACTTGCATCAGTTTGCCATAGCGGCCGTGACTGGCCTTCAATCGGCCCGCAATTAGAGCGCGCTCCTCGCGCTGGTACTGGTCTACCGTTCGCGGCGTCATGTGCTCCATGCCAAGTGCAATCACCGGATTGTTTTGGGGGAAAAATTGTGGCAGATAGACCTGCTTCTTTCCGTGATGGCTCTGCTGGTCAAAGTCAATCGGTCGCATGCGGTACTGCATCTTTTCGAAGTCTGGCGTGATGTCGATCACAAAATTGCCGGAATGCATATCGCCCAGCAGCCGCACAAAGCAGCGCTCGTTGAATTTGACGAACTCCTTGGCTAGCCGCACCTCATTGAACCGGTTCGACGGCATGTTCTCGCGGATAAACTGATCGGCCGGGATGCCAACGATGTGTTCCTCAATCAATGTATTGCCATGAATGAGGTAATTGATGCGGTTGGGCGAGAGGATGTGTTCGAGCTCAAGTCCGTAGACTCGGTTGGCGTCAACGTGCTTGATGTAGAAGTAATCGAAGTTCTCGTTCAGCGCATTGACAATCCGAACGCGGAACGGCAGCGTATTGCCATAAAGACACATATCCACACGATCGATGAAAAGGTGCTCAACCGTGGACAAATCGCCGTCGGACTTCAACAGCGCGTATGTGAGTCGCATTGCCTCGTGGATTTCTGCCTGTTCTGTCGGACCGAAGAAAACCGTACTCCACAGCGTGTCGTTGCCGTGTTCATCATAAAGCGCGACAGCGTTCTCGTGCCGAACGAGGCTGGCGTAGTCGGCACCTTCACACACCACGCGGTTATAACTTTCGAGATACTCAAGGAAGTAGTCGCTGACCGGATAGACGGGCTTCTTCTTCGAGATCAGGTTGAGCTTTCGGGCATCCGGTCGCTTTGCGCGTGCGGCTTTGGTTCCCGTTCTTGCCACGGCAGATTTCTTTGATCGAAACTGGCTACTCACGCGCGGACCCGCTCTATGGCCTCCGCTTGTTCGTCCATCACGTGCTGGTAATAGGCCTCGTACTGCGGTACGATTCGCTCGATATCGAACATCTGCGAAGCCCGATCAAGCGCCGCGGAAGCCATCTTTTTATGCAGCGAATCGTTCGCGATGATTTGGTGGGAAGCCGCCGTCATCGCCTCTACGTCGCCCAGCGGGCACAGAAATCCAGTTTCGCCGTGGATGTTGAGTTCGGGTAATCCGCCAATATCCGTCGAGACGACAGGCACGCCGCAAGCCATTGCTTCCAACGCGGCCAGGCCGAATGTCTCGCTGCCGGACGGCATCAGGAAGAGGTCGGCGATGGAGAGGATTTCCTCAACCGGCTCTTGTTTGCCCAAGAATCGCACGTCTTGATAAATGCCAAGTTCACGAGCGAGCTCTTCGCACGTACAGCGGTCAGGGCCGTCGCCTACCAGTAGGAGCTTTACGCCTCCCTGTTGCCCGTGCTTGGGATGTCCTTCGGGCCATACGCCTGCTTCAAGCAGACCATTGAAAACCCTGATTACATCCGGCGTCCGCTTCACCTCACGAAAGTTGGATACGTGAACGACCAACTTCTCGTCTTCGGGGCAGATGGCTTGTTTGAAGTGATCCTTGGCTGTTCGTTGGAAGCGGTCAATATCAACGAAGTTGGGGATGACCTCGATGGCGCGCTCCACTTTGAAGTGCTCGTAGGTCTCGCGTCGCAGCCAATCGCTGACGGACGTAACCCCATCGGACGCATTGATTGAATGCTCGACAACAGGCCTGTAAGAGGCATCCTGTCCGACTAGAGTGATGTCTGTTCCGTGAAGTGTCGTAACGACCGGCACATGCCGTCCTTCCCCGTCCAGAATTTCCCGCGCCATAACCGCGCTCGTCGCGTGCGGAATGGCGTAGTGAACATGGAGCAAATCGAGATTCTCGTGTCGCACGACGTCCACCATTTTGCTGGTTAGCGCAATAGCGTACGGCGGATACTCGAACAGGGGATATGTATTGACGCGCACTTCGTGGAAGTAGAGACGCTCCGCCACGTGATCAAGCCGCATGGGCAAATCGTACGCGATGAAGTGGATCTCATGATCACGCGCAGCCAGCGCTTTGCCCAATTCTGTCGCTACTACTCCAGAGCCTCCAAACGTGGGGTAGCAAGTAATGCCGATTTTCATGTGCAGGGGAGCGGCCTGAAGGTGAATGATTCGTTCCGTGCTGCAAACTCCGACAAGCGGAAGAGGTTGCGCTCTCACATTTAGGTAACGCCTTCGTGATCTCTCGCCGTCTTACTCGGCCAGCGTCACCACTATGGGGAAGTGGTCACTTACGTGTCTTGGATCGTGGGCGTGAACAAAGTGGACTTCCTGGATTCTCGAATACAGCGTTGGCGAAAGCAAAATGTGGTCGATGGCGCTGAACTCGCCTGGATCAATTTGTTGGTCATCGTCCCGGTCGTAGAAGGACGTAAAGCGCTGGCGCTGGGAAACTTCCCCAAGCACGTTAATGAGGTCGTCATCGCCTCCCGCCCCAGCGCTCTTGATGGTCGCCATGACGTCCGTAATAGGCTGAGATGCTCGAGCGTCCAAGGTTTCGTCGTCAAAGTCGTTGAAATCGCCGATGGCGATGATGGCCCGGCCTGAGGCAATCTCCTCTGCGATCAGACGGCGAATGACTTCCGCCTGCACTTCACGGCGCGGCTTGCGCTCAAGGTCATCTGGCCTTGCAAGAAAATGAACGCCGATCAAGGTCGTCGGCACGCCACCAATGGTTAGATGTGCCCACAGATTTTTGGACACGCCGTACAATTGATCTGTAAGTCCAACGGGCAACAGTTCGTTGGTTCTACCGATGTCGTCAATGGGCACCCGCGATAGAATTCCAACGTTTTGCCTTGTAAACGTATCCATTCCGGGAACCAGATACGATTCGTAGCCCATCCCGCTCAGCGACTCCGACAGCATCATCTCCAGTACACCCTTCGTTTCCGTTTCGGGGATGACAACGATATCGGCATCTACAAGACGAATGACGCGAGCTACGGAGTCACGATGTGCTCGCGCGGCCTCGGGGTTCGATTTCCACGGGAAGTCAGCGCCACCCTCATCGCCAAGTCCATCAAAAAGGAACTCCCCGTTGAACGTGGCGATCCGTACGCCTTCCGTGCGGTATTGCAGAGGCCCGTCGAGCGTGAACACATCGCTTTCATTCCCCGCTGCGGATTCGGGTTGCGAGCATCTCAACCCCGTAACTACCAGCAGAACGAGCAGGAGCGGAAAGAAGCGAAAAGAGGGCATCGGCGAAGTGACAGTCGGCCAGAAGATAGACGCCCGAAAACGACGAAGGCGAGCCTTACGGGGCCCGCCTTCGTGGGGACGACAACCGCGTTACGGCGCGGACGTCGGGTTGGACTATTCAGGTCTTAAGAAATGCCTGAATAGAAACGGAACCGTCGCTCGTCGATCCGTTGGTTGGTCAGTCGGACGGGCCGTTGGCCTCGCGTCCAAGTCGGTGCGCGACGGCCACGCATTGAGCGCTCGCTATAAAAATGACGTGTTGTAATTGCAAAGGGCCGCTCGGACTCGTCCGCGTAGTACACGTCGTGGGCGACCTTCATGGTAAGAAGCCAGCCGCGCGCATTGGAGTACGGCGAAAGGCTCATGTAGAAGCGTCGCTTGCGGCTGCCACTATTGAAGGCGCTGAATTGGTACGGGTCCAGTACAACGTTGCGGAAGGTGGACTCGCCGCGGTAGCGCGTCTCAACGCGGTTGCGGACAACCCAGCCGACCAGCTCCTGTTCTTCGGTCCGCTTGGTTTCCGAATAAATGCAGCGTGCCAACCAGAGCACATCGTTACTAATCGTCTCGCGAGAAAACTCCGGGGCGTCAGTTCGCTCAGAATCGCTTGCAAGAACTGTAGGTACTCGATAGCTGTCGGATGCGGTTGCCGTAATCGGGCTGAGCATCTGAAATGCCGTCAGCATCGACAAGGCTACAATCGTTGTCGTCACAACGGGGAACAGCCAGGCTTTCTTTTCAAGTCGCATAAGGGATGACGGGTGACTTGCCGAAGGGGAGAGGCGCGTGAGGATTGGGTGGGTGCGCTGTCGGGTGGTTAGCGAAAACCTTGCCGTTAATATTTTTGATTGATGAAGAGTGTGTGGACGCCGTTACTTTGGATTACAACGACTTCCATCCAATCGCGACAGCTACAATTTTGACCGCTGATACAAGCTAGGAGGCGTTCTGTTGAGATCGTATCAATACCATGTGAGGTGCCTGTCTAGCTTTCGTTTGGAGCAAAAGAAGTGCTAGTGTGCCTTAATTCCCGAACACCGTGTCTTCTCTAGTCGTCTCATAGCATGGCCCAACTCCTACGTTTGCTTGTTGATGAGAACATCCCGGTCGCTGCTGAGGCGTTTGGTCGATTCGGGATGGTCCGCTGGCTTCCCGGTCACGCCATCACGGCCGCCGAACTAGCGAAAACCGACGTACTGTTGGTTCGAAGTGTTACGACTGTCAACGAAGAGTTGCTGGCCAATTCCCCAGTCCGGTTTGTCGGAACGGCCACGGCCGGCACAGACCATATCGATGAGGACTATCTGGCAAGCGCAGGCATTCGCTTTGCCTCTGCGGAAGGATCAAACACGTCTTCGGTGGTGGAGTACACGCTGGCCGCGCTCGTCTCCGTCGCGGTGGGCATTGGCGCCGGTCTGCGCGGTCAAACGCTAGGTGTCGTCGGATCTGGACGCATTGGCGCAGAAGTAGCCCGGCGCGCCGAGGCGCTGGGAATGACCGTGCTTCGAAACGACCCACCCTTAGATGCGAGACATCCCCGCCCTTCGCTCTACGTAGCGATTGAGGACGTACTCGAAGAGTCCGATTTCGTCACCATTCATACACCGCTGACAGCAGACGCCAAAGAGCCGTATCCGACCTACCATCTGTTTGGCCCGGCTGCATTTGCGATGATGAAGCCCACGGCAATGCTGATCAACTCAGCTCGTGGTGCGGTGGTAGACAACGAGGCGCTCAAGGACGCTCTGAAATCGGGCACGATAGCCGGTGGCGTCCTGGATGTGTGGGAAGGTGAACCGGATATCGATACAGATCTTGCCAAGCTTACGCGTATTGCCACACCTCACATCGCAGGCTATTCGCTGGATGGAAAGGTAGAAGGCACGCGGATGCTTGAAGTCGCCCTAAGAAACTGTTTGGCGGAAAGGGGAGAGGTCGTGCCTGCGGCGTGGGATGCGCGGGCCGCGCTGGAATCTGGCTCGGAGAAAGGCCTCACGTTGCACGCCCTTCCTGTCCACGACGATCTGGACGAACTCAACGAAGTGCGCTGGCTAAATGTGCTGATTCGCCAGGCCTACAACCTGCGCCGCGATGACACGCTTTTCCGACAGGCCGTACTCGGAGCGCGGCAAGGTGAACATGGCTACGCCTTCCGTGAATTGCGGCGCAGCTACCCCGTCCGCCGCTCGTGGGATCGATTCACCGTAAAAACCATTATCCCGGACGGGTTGAGAGCAGCCGTTACGGATGGGCTGGGGATGGCGGTTACGGAGTAACTACCGCCCGAACCCATACGATCTCAGCATGCCTTCTTTATTCCGCCAGTCGGAGCGGGTTTTGACGTGCAGTTGCAGGAAGACGGGCTTGCCGACGAATTCCTCAATGCCTTTTCGGGCATCCGCGCCCAGGCCTTTCAGCGCCTTGCCGCCTTTGCCGATTAGAATGCCTTTCTGAGCATCGCGCTCCACCACGATTTCGCAGTCAATAAAGTCCTTGCCCGTCTCACGCGCCTCGTACGTTATCACATTGACTTGCGTGGAATAGGGCACCTCCTCGCGAAAGCGATTAAAAATGGCCTCGCGGACGAACTCAGCAATGAAGAACCGCTCCGGATGCTCGGAAATCTGGTCTTTGGGGTAGTAGGGAGGACCCATCGGCAAACTCTGACGGATCCTCTCCATCAGCGCGTCCAGGCCCTTTCCGCTCTTCGCGGACACGGGAAAGACTTCCTCGAATGCTCGGATTCCGCTGTACTGCTCCACCAAGGGTAGCGCCTTTTCGGGAAGGATGAGGTCCATTTTGTTGAGGATCAGCAGGGCGGGCGTTGCGCTTCGTTCGATGCGGTTCAGCGCGTTCTTTGCGTCGTGGGTGGGCGCGGGCTCGGTCGCGTCCGCCATGAACAGCAGGAGGTCGGCGTCGGCGACGGA
>JAHEJB010000216.1 GCA_024639085.1 Rubricoccaceae bacterium
TAGAGTTTCTCCAGGGTGTTGAGCTTCATGTGCGGGCAGTCATTGCAGGCACAGCCGTTATCGGGCGGCGCCGGGATGAATGTCTTACCCGGGTTGTCTTTTTGCATCTGGTGGAGGATGCCCGCCTCTGTCGCCACAATGAACTCGGTGGCTGGATTCTCCGTCGCGAACCGTCGAATGGAAGACGTTGACCCGACATGGTCTGCAAGCCGAAGGACAGGCTCTTCGCACTCTGGATGTGCCAGCACTTTCGCATTCGGATGGCGTGCTTTGAGGCGTACCAACTCCTGCTCCGAAAAAATCTCGTGGACGATACAGGAGCCGTTCCACAGCACCATATCGCGGCCCGTCTCCTTAATGAGCCACCGCCCTAAGTTCTTATCTGGAGCAAAGATGATTGGTTGATCTAATGGAATCTGATCAACAATGTGCTTCGAGTTCGATGACGTGCAGATGATGTCCGTTTGCGCCTTGATTGCCGCCGAACAATTGATATAAGAGATCACAATATGATCGGGATGTTCAGCGCGGAACGCTGCAAAATCATCCGGCGGGCATGAATCCGCGAGCGAACACCCTGCATTCAGATCGGGCAGAATCACTTTCTTCTCGGGACTCAGGATCTTGGCAGTCTCCGCCATAAAGTGCACGCCGGCAAACACGATGATGTCGGCGTCTGTTTTGGCCGCTTCGCGGCTTAGTCCGAGCGAGTCCCCGATATAATCCGCCACATCCTGAATGTCTGGCTCTTGGTAGTAGTGGGCTAGCAGGACGGCGTTCTTTTCCTTCTTTAGCCGATCGATCTCGGCGAACAGATCCAGCGTGGGATCGACGGGCATCTGAACGAAGCCCGTTTTAGCAACGCGGGCATCATCGAGAACGGGAAGATCTAGGACGTCGGGAGACATGGCAGTGATGTAAGTCAGCGAGGAGGATACGCCCTGTAGTAGCTCAGGATTCCTTCATTAACTCCACCGTTGCGTCGTGGAGAACACCGCCCTCCAGCCTCAGAATCCTGTCTGCCAGCAGCGCCAGCGCGGGATTGTGCGTTACGATTACGAAAGCCTGATCGTGGCTGTCCGCAAGCCGGCGGATCTCATCGTGAAGGATGTCTGCTGTTTTCGTATCGAGATTGCCGGTCGGCTCGTCGGCAAGGACGAGGCCCGGCCTGTTCATCAACGCACGAGCTACGGCGACCCGCTGCTGCTCCCCGCCCGAAAGCTGCCCCGGACGATGCTCGGCACGCTCACTGAGGCCTAGTAACTCCAACAACTCGATCGCTCTCGGAGTGGCTTCGTCCAGACTCTGCCGGGCAATCATGGCTGGCATCGCCACATTCTCCAATGCTGAGAACTCTGGCAGGAGGTGATGAAACTGAAAGACGAAACCGATCGAGCGACTACGGAACTTCGCCAGCGATTCGTCGCTTTTTGCGAAGACATTCTCCCCTTCAAAAGACACCGTCCCTGCTGTAGGACGATCCAGCGCGCCCAACAAATGCAGCAACGTGCTCTTCCCGGTTCCGCTCTCCCCCACGATGGCAACCATCTCGCCACTCCTCACTTCGAAATCCAGGCCAGACAGCACTTCCAATTCTCCGTCCGCCGTGGGATAGCGCTTGACTAGACCCTCTGCAACGAGAATGGGCTTTGCAGGAATCGTGTAGTCGGCTTCACTCAAACCGACGTCGCTTTCATCGGCTGCGCCACTCATTCCCCTTCCTCACGCTCAATGCCATACTTAGACAGCTTGTTATAGAGGTGCGAGCGCTGGATGCCGATGGCTTCCGCCGTCTTGGAGACGTTCCAGTTGAACTCCTCCAGCTTCCGTTCGATAAACACCTTCTCGGCAGCGTCACGGAAGTCGGAGAATTCCTCAAACTGATCGAGTAGAGCTCCAATCGGGTCCCCTCCCGCTCCGCCGGGACGCACATACCGATCCACGTCGTTGCCCACAATCTCGTCACCGTCAGAAAGAATCAAAAGGCGCTCAACCACATTCCGTAGCTCACGGACGTTGCCGCGCCATTCCAGCTTCTGCATTCTGTCCAGCGCCTCATCGGCGAAGGCTTTTGCCTCCATCCCATTCCGCCGGCTGACTTCCCCGAGCACAAACTGCGCAATAGCGGGGATGTCCGTGCGACGCTCGCGGAGCGGCGGAACGTGAATCAAGATGACGGACAGACGATGATAGAGGTCTTCGCGGAACAGGTTGTTGTCGATCTGCCCGATGAGGTCCTTGTTAGTCGCCGCAATGACGCGAACGTTTACGGGAATGGCTCGGTCACCGCCGACGCGGGTAATGCGGTTCTCCTGTAGAGCGCGGAGGACCTTGGCCTGCGCATCGAGGCTCATGTCGCCGATTTCGTCGAGGAAGAGCGTGCCGCCGTCGGCTTGCTCGAACTTGCCGATACGTTGCTTCGTCGCGCCCGTAAACGAGCCCTTCTCGTGCCCGAACAACTCGCTCTCGATGAGTTCGCTAGGAATGGCCGCACAGTTTACTTCGACAATCGGTCCGCCCTTGCGCTCCGACTGGTGATGGATCCACCGCGCAACCAATTCCTTGCCTGTGCCTGCCTCTCCCGTGATAAGAACGCGTGCCTCCGTTGGTGCGACGCGCTCAATCGTCGATTTGATGCGCCCGATGGCGGGACTGTCCCCCACGATTGGTGTCAGGTCGGCCGAGCCAGCATCCACAATCGTCTGCTTCATCCGCCGGTTTTCGACGACAAGCTGCCCACGATCCATCGCGTTCCGAACCGTCACAACAAGCCGGTTCAGATCGAAGGGCTTTTCGAGGAAGTCGATTGCGCCGAGGCGTGTCGCCTCAACGGCTGTCTCCACCGTGCCGTGGCCGGAGATCATCACAACGGGCGTGGTCGACTCAGCATCGTTCATTGCCTGCATCACTTCCATGCCATCCCGTTTCGGCATTTTGATGTCCAGCAAGACGAGGTCGTACGAGCCTGTCCGCATCTTTTCCAGCGCTTGGTCGCCGTCCTCCGCTTCGTCCACCTCCACGCTCATCTCCTCAAAGATCGTGTCGTCTTCGAGGATGTTGCGGATGGAACGACGGATACTCGCTTCGTCGTCGGCGATGAGGATGTGGGGCATGAGCAGTT
>JAHEJB010000091.1 GCA_024639085.1 Rubricoccaceae bacterium
ATGGATCATATTACGCGGGCAGGAGGGATGTTCAATACAAAATCAAGTGGGTTGGGCGACGTTTCCCTTACCGCGCTCTATCGTTTTGCTACGCCAGACCGCCAGCGTGTTCATGCTGGGCTTGGAATGAGCTTCCCGACAGGCTCCATTACAGAGATGGGCGTAACGCCGATGAGCGCACCAAACGAAGTCCAGCTTCCTTATCCGATGCAGACCGGCAGCGGCACGTTCGACGTGAAGCCCAGCCTTACCTACCTTGGCCAGGCTGATAGCTGGTCGTGGGGAGGGCAGGCGAATTCAACCGTTCGGCTGGGCGAAAACGATCAGATGTACCGCCTTGGAAACGTATACGCTGGAACTATTTGGGGGGCGCGCAAGCTGGGCGATGCCGTTAGTGGCTCCATCCGAACAGAAGCACGTAATTGGGGTAACATCGATGGGGCAAGCCCGGTTTATAACATGATGGTTATGGGCAACATGGTTCCAACGGTATTCCCCGATCTCCGCGCCGGTACGCGGGTTGATGTCGGTGCTGGCCTGAACGTCTTGCTGCCTCATGGCGTTCTGGAGGGGCTCCGCTTCGCCGCAGAGGCAACCATGCCGGTCTATCAATCGTTGGATGGCCCGCAGCTTGAGACTGATTTTTCCGTGATGTTCGGGCTCCAATACGCGCCTCCGCATTGATCGGGTATTCCCCCACGTTCGTAGGCGGAAACGCGTCTTAGCTTGCGCGTTTCCACCATTACTCCTCTGTTTTCCACTGTTTCTATGCGCTCCATTCGCATGATTTCTCCGATCGCCCTCGCGCTCTGTCTTGCCTGGCTGGGCTGCGACTCGGGCGATCCAATAGCTCCCGAACTATTTCCGTTCAATCCAGACACGCTTGATTTTGACGAGATCCAGTCGCTGGGATACGGTGAGTATGTCCAACCCCTGTTGGCCTACCGCAATGTTTTCAATACAGCTGGTTCGGAGCCCCTCACCCGCCTCGCTGCCTATAGCTGGAACGCACTTTTTGAAGGCAGCAACGACAATAGTGCGACTGTCATCCCGTTCGACGCCGATGAAAGTCTTCTCATTAGATGTGCGGAAGGCGACTGCATCGCTCCCACGGGACCTGTTCC
The DNA here is from genome assembly GCA_024639085.1 of Rubricoccaceae bacterium. Classification (GTDB taxonomy): domain Bacteria; phylum Bacteroidota; class Rhodothermia; order Rhodothermales; family Rubricoccaceae; genus JAHEJB01. The sequence goes on from JAHEJB010000091.1 coordinate 1,125, forward strand.
AATTCCTTACCCCAATGTCTCTGCACTACAGGACGACGAAGTGGCGTATATCCGGCGGTGGATAGAGAGCGGTGCAAAGAATGAGAGTGGCGATGTCCCCTTCGCAGACGCTGAAGTGCTTCTCTACGTCTGCAACCAAATGTCCAACCGTGTCGCAATCGTCGACGGTGAACGCATGCAGATCATTCGCTACGTTGACATGATGGAAGTGGGCGAGGGCATGATGACCAAGCCACATCACACGGCGGCGGAGCTGGATGGCACAGCTTGGTACGTCAATCTGATCTCTGGTGACGGAGGAACACCCGGCGGTTCGATTGTCAAGTTCTCAACGGACCTCACAATGGATCCTTCCAATCCGGCCTATGTGCTTGCTCGCGAAGTGCCTCCAGTAGGAGAGGGGACCTTCGAGACACCGGGGATGATGGTACTAGATCCGACGAGCGAAAAGCTTTTTGTCGGTCGCTCCTTTGCTGCCGCATCAACGTCCACTGGCATTGCCAGTGTGAACCGAACGACGATGGAGTTCGTTGAGTATGCAACGCTCAATGTGATGCACCCGCACGCTATTGGCGTGAGCACAAACGGAAATTGGGTCGTGACCGGCTCTCTCGAAGGCAACAACCGGATCAATGTTCTGGATGCCGAAACTGGCGATCAGGTGGACTTTCTGGAAGTTGCTGGAAGTCCTTTGGCGTTCGTTCAGTTTGCCATGAGCCCGGATGGGACCACGGTTGTCGTCACTTCGCAGACCGGCTCCAAGATTCTCTTCTTCCAGGTTAACCCGGATACGGGTGACATCACGGAAGACGGCGAAGTGGCAGTTGGCGATGAGCCCTGGCACCCCGTGTTCTCGCCGGACGGATCGACTGTTTATGTCCCCAATCGTATCTCCGATGATGTATCGGTCGTAGATGTAGCGTCAAGGGCACTTACATCCACAATCGGCAATCCAGATGGAGGAGACGCGGTCTTCTCTGAACCGCACGGCTCAGCCCTGTCTGCGGACGGCAGTATGCTCTTCATCGCCAACCGCAATTTGAACTTCGGGCTTTGGACACCACCGTACCCCACGCTCGACGGTGATGGCGCTCCCCTACCCAATACGGAGTTTGGCAACGTCGTTGTGATCGATACGGGGACCAATGAGATTTTGTCTGTCATTCAGATGGGCAAGTGGGCGTCGGGCATGTCGATTTACGATCCTCGTTAGTCTCATCACATCATGTGAAACACAACGGCGGCTTTCCTGTAGTGCGGAGGCCGCCGTTTGTTAGGCGTATCCTTGCTATGCATCGCTTATCAGTTCATCACTACATGCGTTTCAGCCTGCTTCTCGTTTTCGTTGCGTCGTTCATTTCGGCGTGTTCACCTCCGCCAGTCGTCGCCCAGGCACCGTTGGATTTTCAGCGAGCCATGTATCCGTTCGAAATCCGCGGGCTGGATGGAATAGTCCACGAATATCCGTTTGCTGGCGGGTTTGTTCAGCCGCGACCTCAACTGGTCGATCTGGACAACGATGGTGACGATGACCTTGTGGTCAGCGAAGGCGGGTATGGCCTGGCATACTTCGAAAATGTGGGGAGTGGTGGACCGGGGCTTGGCTTTGCATGGCGGACGGACGCTCTGGATGCTATTGCGCCGGGTACCTGGTTCAGATTCGGCGATCTAGATGGCGATGAAGACTTCGACCTGATTACAAAGGGGGCGCCGGGGCGGGTCCGCTACTACAGAAATACGGGAACCAGAGAAGCTCCTGTGTTCGCACTTGCCGCGGATGAATTGATGCAGGCCAATGGAACGGACCCGGTAACAAACGAAGACACGTCGATTCCGGCCCTGGTAGATATCGACGGCGACGGCGATCTGGATTTTCTGCACGGCCAAGCCGATCGGGGACACATCACATTTTTTCGGAATGACGGGGTTAGCGCGGGTCTCCCACAGTTCAACTTTGTTACCGTCGACTTCGAGGACATCGAAGTGTTTGAAGACAACCCGACCTGCGAAGAACCGGTTGTAGGAGGCCGGGGCTCATTGCATGGTGCTAATGCCCTGTCTTTTGTCGATCTGGATGATGACGGCGATTTCGAGCTGTTCTGGGGTGACTTCTTCGCACGCAGCCTCTATTTCTTCGACAATGTGGGGACGGCCAGCGAGCCGGATTACACGCTTATCTCAGAAGCCTTTCCGTTGGACGAACCCCTGACTTCAGGGGGCTACAATACGTCGTTCTTTGGAGACGTAGACGAGGATGGCGATTTCGATCTCGTTATCGGAATACTCGGCGGCTTGTGCTCCAATATCCAGAACAAATTCGACAACCTGTTCTTCTATCGAAACATCGGCACGCCTGCGGACGAGCAGTACATGCTGGAGTCCGAGCGCCTTATCGAAGGCGTCGATCTCGGCGAGCGCGCTGTGCCCACACTCGCGGATGTAGACGCGGACGGCGATCTCGACATGGTTATCGGCAACGACCCCCTAGGCATCCTTGGGTCCCAACTGACCTACTACGAAAATCAGGGCTTTGCGACGGGTGCATCTTTCCAGTTAACGGATCCGGACTGGCTATCATTGGAATATGATTTCGGAGCTTATGCGCCTGTTTTCGTCGATATGGACAACGACGACGATTTGGATCTCATTGTTGGCGGCTTCAATGGAAGGCTCGCTTTTCTTCGGAACACGGGGTCGCGAACCGTACCGGACTATGAGTTGGAGGACGAGCGTTTTCAGGATATCGATGTAGGTCAGTACATTCGCCCATCGTTTGGTGATGTAGATGGCGATGGCGACTTCGATCTCCTCACGGGCGAGTCCAACGGCTTGATCAAAATCTACCGCAACATTGGCACCGTCGAAGTACCTGCATTCGAAACGGAGCCCAATGGATCTCCCGTTGCGGCTGACTTGGCCTACAGAGATGCCATAGGTCTTGGCATTGATGTAGGCTTTGACAGCGCTCCCCGTTTCGTCGATATCGACAACGACTCGGATCTCGATGTGTTGATGGGGACGCAAGAAGGGCAAATTCGCTTTTTCCGCAATGCAGGCTCCACCAACAATCCTAACTACGTTGAAGAGCAGGGCGTTGCGGCGTATCGGCCAACAACCGTTCCCGTATTCGGCGATCTGGACGGCGACGGCGACCTGGATATGATTGCCGGCAACAGAAGTGGTGGGTTGCTGTTTTACAGCAACGGCGTATTTCAAGTTGGAATCAGCACGCCGCCCGAAACGCCTGATGACCGTACGTTGAATCTGCGGGCAGAGCCTAACCCATCAAGTGGTCGCGTTACATTCCGTTTTGATAGGAGCGTGCCTCGCGACGCAGAACTTGCGGTGTTCGATAGTCGCGGAAGGGCAGTCACACGATTGCCAGTGGATCCTGCCGAACGCTTCGTAGAGTGGAGTGGTTCGGGGCGTAGCACGGCTAACATGGCTTCCGGCGTATACGTTGCTCGTCTGTTGGCAGATGATCAAGTTCTGGCATCCACTTCGTTTACGCACATCCGATGAGCGAATTCTGGTATAAGGCGTGCCTTCGTTGCGGCGGGGAAATGGAAGAGGGCTTTGCACTCGACGAAGCGCACGGCGAGAAGAAGCAAGGGCAGTGGGTGGAGGGTGCTCCAACGAAAAGCATCTGGACGGGCTTAAAACTCAAGGGCCGACGAAAACTCTCCATTGATGCTTATCGATGCACGGATTGCGGGTTTCTTGACCTGTTCGCGCGTGATGAAGACTGACTAAAACCAGCGTTTGCGTCGGAAGTACGCCAGTGCTCCTACTGTCACGGCGGCCATGATGCCCAGCAAGATGAAGTAACCGTTTTGGTAGTGGAGCTCCGGGATGTTGTCGAAATTCATGCCATACAGCCCCGTCAAAAAGGAGAGGGGGATGAAGAGCGTACCAACCACAGTGAGGACCTTCATTACCTCGTTCATCCGGTAACTCACCGCCGATAGGTACAGATCCGCAAGCCCACTGAGGACGTCGCGCAAGGTTTCCAGAACATCCACGGCCTGGATGAGGTGGTCGTGTGCGTCACGAATGTAAAGCTTCGTTTTTTCTGAGAGGCTGGGAATCTCATCTCTCAACAGCGAAGTGAGAACATCCCGCAACGGCCAGATGGCGCGCCGAAGAATTACGACCTGCCGACGCAGCGCGCTTAGCGACTGCTGCACCTCAGGTTTCGGGTCTTCAAATACGATCTCCTCAAAGAACTCGGTAGCGTCGCCAATACGTTCGAGCGTAATGAAGTAGTGGTCAACGATAACATCCAGCAGCGCGTAGAGGAGGTAGTCAGCGCTCAGCGCACGAATACTTCCGGCATGCTGCCGTATTCGCTCGCGGACTGGATCAAACACGTCTCCTTCTTGCTCTTGAAACGAAATAAGGAAGCCGTCTCCCAGAATGAAGGAGATCTGCTCAATGTCGTGACCCGCCTGGCCTCGTTCATAGACGTCTTCGGCGGCATCAATGAGAGGTCTGACCATCCGGAGAACGATGAACGTCTTCTCGTCATACACTTCAAGTTTGGGCCGCTGGATCGTGTGCGAAAGGTCTTCCTGAACCAGTGGATGCAGCCCAAACGTCTCACCTATAGCCGCAACTGTTTCAACGTCGTGCACTCCGGTTACGTCAATCCATGTCACATCGGTTGGTGAGGTGTCTGTCAACTCCCGCGCTTTCGCCGCATCCACGTCGGTGTACTCCTCGATCGAATTGTCGTCGTACCGAATAACGTCTATTCGCGCTGGCTTCTGATCCTCCTGTTCCGCGTCAGGATGCTGGACCATGGATCCAGGGGGAAGGCCAACCGTGTGGGAACGGCGCTCAACAAGGCGGTAGGGTGCCGCAATAATCTTCCCGGCGCCCCGCAAAAGGGAACGCCCTTCGGCGCGTGTCAGCGCCATCTTCCTGAGTGCTTCGTGTTTGAGTTTGCCCACGGACGATCAGGATTCCAACGGTGGAGGTCCACCTTGTTGAGCTTCCGCTGTTCGTCTCGCCACTTCGTCGGCAAGCCGTTGGGTTTCGCCCGCGTCTTCCGAGGTATTGGTCTCCATTCTCGGTTCAGGCGACTCCATCTTGATCTTCGCCGCTGGAGCGCTGCCTTTACCAAGCTCTTGAAGCTTTTTCTCAGCCTTTCGGGCACGCAATCCTGCTCCTACACGCCCGGGCAACGAGGCCAGTAGGCCAATTACAAGACCAATGAGAAGCGTCGAGATGAGCACGATGGGCTGTGTGCTTACCAACTGGCTCCCTGTAAACGGGATGTTAATCGACATTGGCCCCGGGTTCTGCATGGCAAAGACAACAGCTGCCAGAGCAATAATCAGTGATGTGATCAGGATGAGGCGCATAACTCAGAAATTTGAACGTGTGACTTCTGCACGATACCTGCTGGAGTTTGTTTCAAGCAAATAACGGTCGCTAAACATCTCGGCCTTTCCACGAAACGCGATTTGACCAATGTGCAAAGGCTGAGTCAAGCTGCAGCAATGCACCGCAGAGTAAAACGAATGGCGCAACCATCGTTACCCAGAGTGGAAGTCGCGCAAGTCGGTCAGCTGATCCCTTTATCAAATATTGTGTGACAAGTAAAGGCCACCCGAATAGTGGCGCAAGAACAAAAATGAGCCAGAAAGCAGCGTGGAGAAGCAGGAATGGGAGGACACGGCCACCCTGAAGCAGATAGGCATTCTTGCGGAAACCTCGCCAGGCTTCACTAAAGGTGCGGTACATGCGGACCGAGACCTCAGTGTCGAGCCCCTGCAAATGGACGGTAAGACCCTGCTGCTTCAGATAGCGACCGATTCTTACATCCTCCAGTACTTCGTCTTTGTGATGCGAGTGAGGTTCGTAACGCTTGTAGTCTTCAGCGTCAATCATCCAACACTGGCCGTTTAGGGCACTCAAAGATGGCGTCTTGGTATGAGGAAATAGTGCGAGAGGCAAAGCTGACAGGATAGCGAGCGGTACCAGACTTGTAAGGATGAGCGCCCAGCCAGAGTCTGTGTATTGTGGAAGGCCTGAGAGGACGCAATTGCTTCCGCAATTCACCTTGCGGTAAACAAGGCGCCGGAGTGAGTCCCGCTGTCTTAATACTGCGTCCGCATCCATAAAGAGGAACAGCTCTCCACTGGCTTGCCGGGTAGCCTGATAGAGTGCGTGGACCTTTCCAACCCATCCCTCGGGAGGACCATCGCCGCTGATTGTTATTAGGCGATCATCCGCCTGCTTCTGAAGAACATCCCAGGTGCCATCTTCCGAGGCATCGTCGACGACGATGACCTCAAGATCATCATAATCCTGCATCCACAACGACGAGAGAAGTCGTTTGATATTGTCTTCCTCATTCCGAGCTGGAATCAGAATGGAAACTTTTGGCAGCTCGGCCACCCTGACATTTGCTTCGCCGCTCCACCGCAAATAAACCGCATTCGATACGATGATCAGAAGTATCAGCCCGTGACAGAGCAGTAGAGCCGTCATCGCCGTCAGGGAGGGTCGTTGAGGAACTGCCTAAAGAGGGGTGGCGGTTGCCTTCCGAGCAGTTGTTCTCGCAACTGTGGGGCAATTGAATTTCCCATCTTTCGTAGACACACCCAGATCCAAACTTCGGGCTCAAAGCTGTGAATGCCTGGAACTGTTCGCCCGTGCAAAACCACTCGGAGGCGCTCAAAGCGCGCCTTCGCTTCTTCTACGTCTCCGCCAAAAATCGCAGGCTTGTAATACAGCGATTGCCCGTCGACGAGCAGCACGTAGGGCTCATCAAAGTTGATTTGCTGCGCGCGCCGAAGAATTCCCTCGGATCGTCGGCCATACGTTGGAAGCCTCCATGCCGGCGCGCTGGTAGCCCTAAAGCCCCAGTGAGCCGCCAGAAGAGCTAGCCCGCGCGCCGTTCGTAACTCGCTTTCCTCGGGCAAGTCGTCCAACCATTTTTCGTCTTGCGTGAGCGGAAAGAGTCTGTACGAACACAGCAGCCGTTCCTCAGTTGTTCTAGCCTGTCTGTAGAGCCGCTCAATCGCATCCGTGTCGCGCATCGCGTAGTAAAAAGTTAGCGAGTCCGCGACAGGCGATGCAGAAGAAGCGGGAAGCGCAGTGCTGGCTATAACAAATACCAGCCCGAGGCGGAGAAGCATGAACGCGGAATTGGATTGGGGACGGAAATTACAGCCATCGTTGGGCAAGGTCATCGCTTTCGCCATCAGGTTATGTCCAGCGTCGAAACAAGGGAACGAGCCAGGAAAGATTCCATCGTTCATTGGCGCTTTTTCGACCTTCGAATACGACACGCCCAGTGCTATTCTCAAGGACGTCGGGCGAAGTACTGTGGAGTTCATGAAGAAGCGTGTTCAAGTTCTCAGCTTCATGCCCAAAGGGCATCGTGGCCAACTCGCCCGTCGCAATAAGCCCAGTGGGCCGGTCTTCGCCCCACCATGTGGAACGCAAAGCAACGGGCAGCCAGAGCACATCATCTGGCAACAATCTGGATAGCTGTTCAAAGTCGGTTTGCAGCGGTCCAAGACCACTGTCAGGCGACCGAAGTTCACCTTCTGGAAATAGAATCAACACAGTTTGGGGATCCTCGTTCAGCCGCCGAATGGACTCCCGAAGCGTCCGAAAGCGCCTCTTCTTGTCGTCCGGCGGAAAAGGCAAAGCGCCTACCGAAGCGAACATGGGAGCGCGGTCCCATTGCTCCATCCATAAAACAAATGGGCGGCCAAGCGTCTCGCGAACAAGGAGCCAGAGCAAGTGTCCATCGTGGAAGCCATGGTGGTTAGCGTACAAAACGACGGGCCGATTTTCGGGTAAATCAGGCTTGCTACCGATCCACACGATCCGTCTAAAGGCTTGCCGAAGATCACGACGGATGAGAGCTTCCGTCGCGCGCCGCACAAGCGAAGCGGACAAATACGTTGGGGCGCTCACGCCGCTACGGCGTGGATCAACCGTTCTTTGCGGCGCGCATAATCGTCGACCGCTATAACCACTGCTTTGCGGCCTATCGAAACGCAGGCTCTGTGATGCAGGTTGTCGTATCCAAGTGCACGGAGCTCGTTGTGAATCTCACGGTACATTCGCGCTGCAGAATTGATTGCAAGCTGTGCGCCAGTAGATAACAGAGTGATGCTTTCAGTTGCTTCCGAATAGAGATCGTCGGCCAGATCCATAAGGGTTTCAAGAACAGATATGTAGGCTGCCCGTTTGGGCCCGATCAGGATATCGCCACGGAGATCATCTGCGGAAAGTCCCGCCTGATTCAGCAAGTCTAATGGCAAGTAAACGCGATCAAGTGCTTGTCTGTCTTCGCCTACGTCCCTAAGAATGTTGGTGATCTGCATTGCCTGTCCCAGAGCCCGTGCCTGCCCTCGCAGATCATTCATGCTAGAATCGCTATCTACGAGGAAGGGTAGCATCATTGCGCCTACGCTCCCGGCAACGCGATCCGCGTAGGCAAGGAGGTCATCAACAGACTCCACGGGGCGCTCGTCAATATCCCAGATTGCACCTTCAAGCAATTCGTAGAAAGGTTCGGATGGCAGCCTGTATGTCTGGTGGACTTCCGCGAGGCGACGCCAAAGCAGTTCGTTGGGCGGTTGCCCGACGAGCGTGAGGTACAACTGGCGACTCATCCGTTCGATGTGGGCGTAGGCTTTCTCTGGGCCCGCCTTATGAGCCCATTCATCCGCTACGTTGTCAACGGTGCGACAAAACATGTATAGCGTCGCCACGGGTCCTCGGACCGGCACGGGAAGCAGCCTTGTAGCCAACGAAAACGTACGGGAGTGGTGCTTGAACGCTCGCCGGAGAAACCGATCCTCCTCCGCGCGCGATGCGCCTGGAACCGGAGGCGGCACTGCATCTGGAGGAGCCAGGGGTATGGGGGCGACGGTATTCACGCTGCTGCGAAATTACGCCTTGAAGCACGTTGCTTTAACCACAGTAAGGTAAGCGGAATACATAGCGCAACGAATCCGATGAGCCCAGCCAGTGGTAGGCCATAAAGCAGACAGACAGAAATAGGGAAGAGGAGGTGTAACGAGTAGAGGATCGGACTCCATCTCATTTCAAAGGCATCGGGTTTTTCTCCCAGACCTCCAAGCGCTTCAAAACCGACGCCGATCAGCGCCGACGTTACAAACCAGCCTATCCAGTTACTCCACGGCATCCCGAAGAAAGCACCACCCTCTGGATAGGCCCAGAACACGAACGTTCCTCCTCCCTGGTTCATCGCGGGGTCCAGTGAGACATCCCAAAGAATCATGAACACAGCTACGGCAAGAACGCGGGCGAGTTTAGAGGAGTATATCCTTCTCGCCAGGTCGTAGCACAGAATGGATAACGCATACCACGAGAGTGGAATAAACCAGGGTACGTGCCCAAGGATCAAGGGGCCGAGGCGAGTCGTGTAGCTGTATTCCCCAAACGGGATGCCGGTTGTCGTGCCAAGCAATTCGGCGCTTGCGCCCAGCAGACTGCCGACCAATACGAAAGCGACGGATCTTTTCCAGCCGAGCGTATCAAAGAATAGTGTGAACGACAGCATGGGCAGCAGCGCCATGTAGGTGAGTGTCGGACCATTGACGAGCTGCTCCATGTAGGGCGCGAAAACACGTCCTGTAGACGGGAAGAGCTTCAGCAGCAGGGTGCCCGCAACAGCGAAGCCGATGGACGCCACGAAAAGCCAAAACGTCGCTTGAAAGATGCGCCGGCTCGACGTGCGCGTAGTGATTTGTAGTTCTTCCATTGGTTGTGTTTTCTCCAGCACCAAAACTAACCTTTGGCTGGAGGCCGTCCCATGGAGGATTCGTCGAAGTAGTTTTCGATCCTGTTTGGCCGATCAATAAGCCGTGACCTCAATCCGCCCGCCAGAGTACTTCCCTCGACTGGAGTATTGTGCCTTGATGCTAGCCGCTGAAAGGTTTGTCGTGGCCGACGCTTTTCCTTTTAGTCGCCAGAGCTGGCACAACCGCACGAAGATTCGGACGGCTGACGAGAAAGGCTGGCAGTGGCTAACCATTCCGCGAAGACACGGCGGCAAAGACCGTTCGTTGAACGCGATGGAGGTGGAGGACGCTACGCCGTGGGCAAGAACGCACCTCCGTGCGCTGCAAGTGAACTATAGCATGGCCCCGTTTTTCGATCATCACGTAGGTGAGATTGATGCCTTGCTGAGTGAGACCTATCCATCTCTCGGTGCTCTAACTACCGCAACGACGAAGTGGGTTCACGAGAAGATCGGCGGCCCGTCCGAGTTGGTCATTGCTTCTGAACTACCTGGCTCGCCGGGTGCGTTGGAGGAAGTATGGGAAGAGTTGGGCAGCTTCGATTCGCTGCTTTCTCTTTCTGAGTCAACGGAGCGCGACGCCGCCAATCTTCCTGATGTGACCGTCGAGACTCTCCAGTTTGCCGAGCAACCCTACACGCAGAACTTTCCGGGCTTTGTA
>JAHEJB010000217.1 GCA_024639085.1 Rubricoccaceae bacterium
GTTCTTCTGTCACGTAGCTGACAAGCCGATTCCTGGTTTTGTGATTTACTGGCTCCAAACGTGATCTAGCGAAGTAGCTGACACGAAATTGTCACTGAAACTTAGACGAGACACATTAAAGAAAGGGCATTCTGAACATGAACCAGACAACGCTTTACGGAACGCCGGTCTCTCTATACACCGGCCGCGCCAGAAGCTACCTGATAAAAGCCGGAATTGACTACCGCGAAACCACGCAGAGCTCAGCACATTACCGGGACGTGGTACTACCCAAGGCAGGCGGGCGCCAGGGGATCCCGACGATCGAGCTGGGAGATGGGACCGTCATCCGAGACGGCGCTGCGATCATCGATCATTTTGAAGCAACAAGTGGTCACGCCTTCTCTCCCAAATCGCCGAAACAACGCATCTTGAGTAGATTGTTTGATGTCATCGGATCCGATGGACTGCTGCGGCCCGCCATGCACTATCGCTGGAGCTTCCCTGAGGAGAATCGCGAGTTCGTGTTGTTCCACTTCGAATCGGTAATGCCCGCCGGACCAGAGCGTTCGCAACAGGCTGCGACCGCCGCAGACCTCGCGAAGGCAGCTGGCGGTGCATTTGGTGTGGTGCCTGAAACGATGGAACTGATCGAGACCCTGTACCTGGAGTTGCTGGGCAAACTGGACAGTCATTTTGGTCAGCACCCATACCTGCTCGGTGGACGGCCTTGCATCGGCGACTTCGGCATGATCGCTCCACTCTACGCCCACCTGGGCCGTGACCCGAAACCACTGTCAATCATGCAAGCAAAATCCATTCGAGTGTATAGATGGGTCGAGCGGATGAATCGACCTGAACCGGACGTGGGAGAGTTCGAAACCCAGAGTTATACCTATCTGTCAAACGATCAGGTGCCAGACAGCCTGATTGATCTTCTTAAGCATATCGCCATAGATTTCGTACCCGAAACAAGAGCCGCAGCAGACTGCATCAATCAATGGATTGACGACCAGCAAGAGCTTGCACCGGGAACGCCTATACCGAGAGGGGTTGGTATGGGCTCGTTCACGGTTAGGGGTGTCACGATCAACGCGCTCGCACAACCTTATCGATTCTTTCTCCTCAAGCGGGTACAGGATGCGTTCGCGCTGCTCGACGACGCATCACAGCAGGAAGTTCAAGCTCTGCTGGCCGCGTGTGATATGTCCGACGTCCTGAATATCAGCCTAACCCGGGACGTCGGACTGAGTAACAACCTCGAAGTGTGGCTATGATCAGAATACTCATCGACATCGGTTAAGAGTACTAGTGATTCAAGCAAGCGCTAACCTGGCCGATGAAAGGAAAAACAGTATGAGTGATTCACCCTACACCCCGCCGAGGGTCTGGACCTGGGATTCTGAAAGTGGCGGTATGTTCGCCAATATCAATCGTCCCATTGCTGGGCCGACACACGAAAGTGAGTTGCCAAGGGGCGAGCATCCGTTACAACTGCATTCACTCGCCACACCAAACGGCGTGAAAGTCACCGTATTGCTGGAAGAGCTATTGGAGATTGGGAAGGATGCGGAATACGACGCTTACCTCATCAATATCGCGGGAGGCGATCAGTTCAGTAGCGGCTTTGTTGACATCAATCCCAACTCCAAAATACCCGCATTGTTAGACATGAGCACAGATCCCGGCACGAGAGTTTTTGAATCCGGCGCCATTCTGACGTACCTGGCAGAGAAGTTCGAAGCATTTGTTCCAGTCGACTTATCTGATCGAGCTGAATGCTATTCCTGGTTAATGTGGAATATGGGCAGCGTACCATTTCTTGGCGGTGGCTTTGGACATTTCTACGCCTACGCGCCCCAGAAGTGGGAATACCCCATCAACCGATATGCCATGGAGGTAAAACGACAGCTCGACGTACTTGATCGTAACCTGTCAGAGCGGCAATTCCTGTGCGGCGACGACTACAACATTGCAGATATGGCGAATTACGCCTGGTACGGCGGGCTCGTCCTCCACAACATTTACGATGCTCAGGAGTTTTTGGATGTGGCCTCTTACACCAATGTCGTGAGATGGGCGACCGAGATAGATGCACGCCCAGCTGTTCAGCGCGGGCTGAGAGTAAATCGTGTCTGGGGCGATGAGGCAACACAGGTTAGGGAACGTCACTCTGCGAGCGACTTTGGCTAATGGGAAGAGACAACCCAGGCTTGTTCGACTCAGTTCGAGAAGTTTGGTCGATGCGCTTTCACTTAGTCCTGAGCATTAAACTAGAAGAACAGGAGAGCTTACATGCCCTACGGAAACTGTGCCTATGCACTTGATATCGTCAGTGAAATACGAGGTGATGAAGATTGCCTGATTCAGGGTGACAGGCGCATTTCCTGGGGAGATGTTCAGAGGCGTGCCAGTAATCTTGCTGGCTGGATGCATGAACGTGGTGTCAGCCCGCAGGGAAAGGTTTCTCTCTATACCTACAATCACCCGGCCTACATGGAGGGCCTCTATGCTGCTTTCAAGGCAGCTCTGGTGCCCGTCAACGTCAACTATCGATACCGGGCTGAAGAATTACGCTATTTGCTGGAGAACTCGGACACCGAAATCGTCGTGGTGCACGAGGATTTCGCTCCATTGCTAGCGGAAGTTTTGCCCCGGTTACCAAAAATCGTTGGCGTTCTAGTCGTGAAAGAGAAGGGGGACTTTGATCTAGACTCCATCCCCTGCGCAGCAGATTACGAAACAGTCGCTGAAACTCACCGTGAACCGGTTGAGGTTGAGCACTCTCCCGATGATCTGTTGCTCCTCTATACGGGTGGTACCACCGGTATGCCCAAGGGTGTTATGTGGCGCCAGGAAGATATGTTTGGCCTCTTCTTGCAGCGCATAGGCGGGCCTTCTGTGACGGAGGCCGCCTATCGAGAAGCTCTCGAACCCTCGGCTCGTACCAGAGCGCTTGTCTGTCCACCCCTGATGCACGGCACCGGGTGGATTACCTCGATGGTTACCTGGTTTGGTGGTGGTGCGA
>JAHEJB010000218.1 GCA_024639085.1 Rubricoccaceae bacterium
GGCATCGGATGGTATTACGTCGGCATCAGTGACGAGTTCAACGCGTTGGCGAATCTGATCGATGACGGCCAGAACGTCGAACTGTATTACGACATTGCGATCAGCGAGACGTTCCGCCTCGCAGTCAACCTGCAAGTCGTTGACCCGACCTTTGCGGGAGCGGATACAGCCGTTGTGCCTGGCGTTCGAGGCCGCATGGAATTCTAACTCACTAAGGACGAACACAGAGGCAGAGGATTAATCATGAGGTCATATGTGGCTGGTTCAGTGCCGAGTTCCGGTCCCATCGGGATGACCAACACATGGTTCGTGCTAGTGCTGTTCATTAGTTTCGCCGCGGATACTGCGACAGCGCAAGACGGCGCTGTTTCCTTACCATCGGCAGACACGTCGAGCCCCAGGACGACCCTCAAGAGTTTCATCGATTCCTGCAACGAATTCTATCAACTCACCAGCACTGATCGGCATTTCGATCGACGTTCCCCCCACCATCGACCGCTCGTCAGGCGCATCCTAGATTGCCTCGACACGAGCGAGCTTCCCGATTACGCACGCGACGACGTTGCTTCCGAGGCGGCGGTGTGCCTGAAGGAGATCCTGGACCGGGTAGCGTTGCCACCGTTCGAAGAAATACCTGACATCGAGGCCGTTGAATCGGCAGCGGGACCTGAGAAGCTTTCCCGGTGGCATATTCCAGGCACCCGCCTCACCATCGCTAGAGTCGAAGAAGGGCCCCAGAAGCACGAGTATCTTTTCACACCTGGAACGATAGCACGTACGGTTGATTACTACGAAGAGATCAAGCATCTGGACTACCGCACAACTGGCCCCGCGGTGTCAACAGGCTTCTATCGGTGGTATGCGTCCGCGCCGGGCCATCCAATGATCGCAGTGATCGTTGATCATCTGCCCAAGTGGGCGCGAGAGCGAGCATTCAGCCTGGCGATTTGGCAATGGGCAGGCCTCATTGTCGCGTTACTTATCACGATCCTCGTCATGGCGCTGGCCTACCGACTTCAACAATCCCTCGCCGTTCGGTGGCGCGAGAGAGCCGTGTATCGCTACGGTCTAACGCTTCTTCTTTCTGTCGGTGCCGCATTCGTCCCCTTGGCTTTCAAACATGTCGTGGAAACGGCTCTGACAATTCGAGGCACGCCGCTGTACGTGGCGAGCTTCTCTGCGAGCTTCGGCGCACTGCTCGGAGCGATCATCGTCGTCCTCGGAGCAGGCACTCGGCTCGCAACGATCATCGTTGCTTCTCCGAGCGTCAACTCCAAGGGGCTGAACGCGCAATTGATTCGAGTCGCATGCAAACTTGCTACGATCGTAGCGGCAGTGATCATCTTTCTTGAGGGCGGCCACTACCTCGGAATCCCCGTAACAACACTATTGGCAAGTGCAGGAGTCGGTGGTCTCGCCGTTGCATTGGCGGCACAAGACACTCTGAAGACGCTCTTCGGAACGGTCATGCTCCTGGCGGACAAGCCTTTTCGTGTGGGCGAGCGAATCATTTTCGGAAAGTTCGATGGCGTCGTGGAGGACATCGGGTTGCGATCCACGCGGATCCGTTTGCTCACGGGGCATCAGGCCCACATCCCCAATGACGAGTTAGCCCGCTCCGATATCGAAAACGTCGGACGGCGACCGCACATTCGAAGGACCGCGACTATCGAGATGCCGTCCGACACGCCCATAGCGAAGGTGAAGCGTGCCCTTCAAATCATCCGTACGGCCGTCCACAACCATGAAGGCATGGAAGAGGAATTTCCGCCGCGCGTCTTCCTGCGAGATATGAACGAGTCTTCGATTGGGATCCTCATGACGTATTGGTATCATCCGGCGAACTACTGGGACTATCTTGCGTTCAGTGAGAAGGTGAATCTCCAAATCATGGAACAGCTTGAGACAGAAGATATTCCTTTCGCGGCACCGGCCCTGACGGTTCACACGGTTGAGCACCAGAGGCCCGGGCTGAACGCTGGAACGTCGCCGAAGGATGAATAGCGAAAGTGCGACTAGGGACGTCGGCACAACGTTCTGGCTGAACGTACGTTGAAGCTTCTATTGATTTTCTGCCGACAACGGTCAAAAGGGGGAACGCACACGTCAACGGCGGTTGCCTCCGGGGCCTGCGCTAAGGCGCGGAGGTCACATCGACCGACGCGCCTTAAATCGGACTCAAAGTTGCCGAGATCCCCTGCCGGCGAGGGGGCTCTTGGTCGCCGGAGGCTGGCGTAGCGAGCGGGCCACGCAATGGCGTATCGCCAGGGCGCGAATTATTGTCCACCGGGTCCGCGACGCAACTCACGAATCACCCTGCGTCGCCTTTGTTCACAGTGACACGGAGGTCATAGGAAACAGCATGACGCGCAGCACGACGCGATCGGTCGACAGGATTGGGCATTGGAGCGAGTGCCGGCGCCGCCGGAGACAAGCCAGTGCCAACGAATCTGAAAGACGCGGTGGAACGTTATCTACGTGCCAGAAACCTCGCGGGTGGAACTGAAGACGAGTACAACACGACGCTGAGGAAATGGACGCAATGGGGAGCGGGTGTTCCGATCGAAGAACTTCGACGGCGGGACATTCGCGACTATCTCGACTGGGTCTACGAACATGCTGTCGCACAAGAGGGGACGAATCCGGGACGAACCGCCAACAAGGCTCGCGAGAACCTGCGCTCGATCATGTCCTGGGCTTGGGAGCAGGACATCATCGAGTCGCTACCTCGCTTCCCCAAGCCGAGACACCAGCGCGATGTCGCTGGACGACATTACCTGGCGAAGGCTGAGATCAATGCCCTCTACTTTGCGACGCACCAGATGAAGCGTCCCCGAGGTTGGAACAACGCAGTCTCGGTTGGACGGTATTGGCGATGCGCGATCGTAGTCTTCTTCAACTACGGAGTCGACACGGGGACTGTTTGGAAGTCGGCACCATTCCACGAGCCGATTCTGTGGCGGCACGTTACGTGGGAGCCCGAGTCGCCGAACCGCCA
>JAHEJB010000219.1 GCA_024639085.1 Rubricoccaceae bacterium
CTCGTTCTGCCAAACGACACCAACACACTCGGCAATCTGATGGGCGGGCGGCTACTCCATCTCATGGATGTGTGTGCAGCCATTGCGGCACAGCGACACGCAAATCGCATCGTGGTAACGGCAAGCGTGGACAACGTTGATTTTCAGTCAGCGATTCGACTTGGCGAAGTAGTCATTCTCGAAGCTGTGGTGAACCGGGCATTTACAACATCGATGGAAGCCGAGATCAACGTGTGGGCGGAGAACAATACGACCGGCGAGCGCCGCAAATGCAACCGCGCGTACTACACGTTTGTAGCTTTGGACCAGACGGGACGTCCAACACCAGTACCACCTCTTGAACCCGAAACCGAAGAAGAACGCAACCGATTTGAGGGGGCAGCTCAACGGCGTGAACTTCGGCTTATCCTTTCCGGCCGACTGGCTCTCGACGACGCAAATCACTTGCGTGACTACGTCGCGGCGCTTGGCGGCTCTTAAAATCCCGTCCCCCATGAAACGCTTCCTTCCTTTTTTGCTCCTCGCCGTCACGTTTTCAGTCTCTGCTCAACCCGGAGGCTTTGGTATAGGCGGCCAGATTGGCGAACCAACCGGACTGACAATAAAAGTTGGTCCGGGTCCCATTGCATTTGATGCTGCAGCAGAGTGGGACTTTGACGACTACTTCTTTTTGCAGGGACACATCCTGCTTAGCGAACGACGCTTTCCGGGGAGCCCGGTTGGCTATTTCTACGGCCCAGGCCTCTTCATCGGTGACCGGCAAGGAGGAGACACAGCGTTCGGTCTCAGCTTTAATGCTGCTGTCAACTATTACACGGGACCGATTGAGATTTTTGGACAGATAACCCCGCGATTGCGGCTTACGCCCGACTCTGATTTTGATATGGGTTGGGCCATCGGCATCCGTTTCTTCCCCTGATTGGATATGGGACGACCTATCAGGATTCTTATTGCCAAAGTGGGCCTCGACGGGCACGACCGCGGAGCGCGTGTCGTAGCGTCGGCACTGCGCGACGCGGGCATGGAAGTCATATATACAGGATTGCGCAAGACACCTGAAGTAGTAGTTGAAGCAGCGTTGCAGGAAGATGTGGACGCAATTGGCGTCTCGATTCTCTCGGGAGCACACATGACAATCTTCCCCAAACTGCGCGGGCTGATGAACTCAGAAGGCATGGATGACGTCATCTTGCTTGGCGGAGGCACGATCCCGAATGACGACGCACAGACTCTTCTGAATGCTGGCGACGTTGGCAAAGTGTTCACGCCAGGCGCATCGCTGGAAGACATCGTGGACTGGCTGCGAGAGGCCGTCGCCAAGAAGCGGGGAGCGTGATGCACTGATGCACTACCCGCGCATTCTTATCACAGGCTCGGATGGCCTAATTGGACAGGCTGTGCAGCGAGAGCTAGCCAAGTGGCCTGAGGCGGACGTGCTGGCAACCGGTCTTGAACCCCGGCCACGTTACGCCGGGAAGACTGGTGGATACGTCGCGCTCGACGTAACAGATCAGAAAGCGGTCGAGCGGCTCTTTCAGGATTTCGCGCCGACAGCGGTCATCCATCTCGCTGCGATGAGCAAGGTGGAGGCGTGCGAGGACGACAAGGAAGCGTGCTGGCGAACGAACGTGGACGCTACCGCCAACATCGCTCGGCTCTGCAAATACCACGGCGCGCGCCTCGTTTTCCTCTCCACCGACTTCCTGTTCGATGGCAAGTCTGGTCCGTACGCGGAGGAGGACCACCCCGCGCCGATCAATGCCTATGGACGATCGAAGCAGGCCGCTGAGAACGCGATTCTCCTTTCCGGGCTGAACAACTGGGCGTCTGTGCGTACCTCACTCGTGTTTGGAACGGGCGACGACCTTAAACGCCTCAACATCGCCACGCTGATGGCGCGCGAGCTGAAAGCGGGCAATACGTTCCTTGCCGCGACCGACCAGCTTCGCTCCCCAACTTACGCGCCCGACCTCGCGGATGGCATCCGGCGGATCATTCAGTTTGAGAAGATGGGGACGTACAACGTCGTTGGCCGCGAGCGGCTGACCGTTTTCGATCTCTGCAAACAGACGGCCCCGATCTTTGGCTTTGATCCAGGAATGATTCTTCCGACGACGACCGCTGAACTCCACCCCGGCGCTCCCCGGCCGCTGCAGGTTGGCTTGCTCATCCTCCGAGCGGAGAGTGAGTTGGGTTATCGGCCACGATCTGTTAGTGAGGCGTATGCGCACCTTGGAAAGCGACTCGGATTGCCGGTAGAGGCCTGACATGAGAGGAATACGACGACTCTGGGCAGCGAGCCTGTTCCCGTTTGCTATCGGATTGACGTTTCCGACGGCACATGCTCAGCAGCCAACGGAGCGCAGCGCTCTTAGCGTTGCTCAAGCGCTGGTTGACGCCTTTAACGATCACAACCCGGAAGCGATGGCGGTGCTCGTCTCGCCCGACTTTGAACTTTACTACTTCGACGACGACGGCGTAGCTAGACTCGCCATCCATGGCCCCGAGCAATTAGCCGCCGAAATGACGGCCTACTTCTCTAACCACCCGTCCGTCCAATCCACTATTGCTGACGCGGTTGATGGCCCTGTCTACACGTCCTTCAGAGAGCAGATCGTTGGCGGGCAATCATCCCTCGCTGTTTACGAAGTCCGCGAAGGACTGATCATACGGGTATGGTACTACCCAGCAGAGTGACTGCTCGAAATTTGTACAACTTGATTCACCGATACCTAACGTAAATCACAATATTGGAACACCAACTTGGTTCTATGGTCTTCGTAAATTCTCGTTATAAGACTTTGGGAGACTAAAAATGGCTCAGCCAGTTTCAGAGGATAAGAAGCATCCGAATCCGATAAATGGAGTGGAGGACAAGGCAGACAATAGCCCACTCAACGGAAAGCAGGAGAAGACTACAACGAGCCGAGCCGTCGCGAAGGAGGAAAAGATTAAACCTGAGCCTCT
>JAHEJB010000010.1 GCA_024639085.1 Rubricoccaceae bacterium
CTCTATGACAAATGGGAGACGAATGTCCCACTTCAGGCTGCTGCTTCGGATTCGATTCAACTCTATTCACGAAAGGAACAAACGCGGGTATTGGCCTCCCTGATGAACTCTGTTATCTGAACGAAAGGTTTCTGCGCCACCCATAGAGGCCACTTGTGTGGTATTGAAACATCTGAATTGAAGGGACGCTTGGTACGTTGATCCGTTTCAGTGAAAATGGATTCTCGCTGAGTTCGTTGAAGCCTGGGAATTGAGTGAATGCGGCCATATAACCCGCTTTTTCAACAAGAGGAAATAGATCCGCAGATACGTCGGTATGAGACCCAAATGGATATGCAAGCAAAACGCAATCACGCTGTGTTTTCTCTTCGATGCGTTGCTTGCTGGTGAGAAGTTCGCGGTAGGCGTCGTCGAGAGGAATATTTGACAACGATGCATGAGAGTGGCTATGCGATCCCAATGTGACACACGCAGGAAGGCTCCTCGCGTCTTCCCATGTCATGGTTTCTAGAACGGACAGGCCATCACTTCCGGCAGGAAACGTACGATGATCGACAGAGTCCAGGCTCAAGGGTTGAAGGCGTTCTTCCCGTTCCGCAACCGGAAGTGTTCGCAAAAAGGAAATACTCTCCCGAATAATCGCCTCCTGTGGACGCTGGTCGTGCAATACTTCAGGAATTGCACTCTGAAGAGTGGGAAACATGGTTTGGGGCTCTGTGAACAACCTTGCGCCGAGCGTTTCTGTCCAGTGCAGTCTTGGCTCGTTGACTTCGTCGAGGAAAGCTGTTGGAAGAAAGAAAGTGGCTGGGATACAAAACTCATCAAGAACCGGTGCAGCTACCACGGAGTTATTTCGCAATCCGTCATCGAATGTGATGAATGCAGCGCGTTCAGGTAGGGGGTATAGGCCGCGCAGACTTTCAAGTAAGGTAGTAGGGTCAATTAGCGTGTAGTTCTTGTGAAGGAACGTTAACTGCCTTCTGAACTGCTTGATTGTGACGGCGTTGCGATAGAGAAAAGGATAATTCCTAATGATCTGGTGCTCTACATCCACAACGCTGTGGTAGGTAAGCACGAGGAGTTTTTGTTTGTTCGCAAAACGACCAAGCTTGAACAATCCAAGCTTGTTCATCGAGCCAAGCACTTGTTCAGTAGTTATCGATGCCATCTCTCATCCATCGTTCCGGACCGACTCATAACCAAGTGCCGCCATGCCTAACGAGCAAATCTGCTCGATTGACGTGATCGCCTCGTTCGAGAACACATCGAAAATGCAGTCATCTCTTCGATTTCCTCTGGGCTGAAACGCGTAGTTCAAAAGGTCGTCGATGGGATGCCGCTCCTTTAATTCAAGAGAATCTGCCAATTGGTCAATAACCGCCACTTTGTCGCTGCAAAAATCCTCATACTTGACCACGTTGGCTCTTTTTCGATTGCGAAGTAAGGCATCTGTTGTAAGGCGCCAGCGGTGGGAAAGAGCAGAAATACTATCTGGAGCGTTGATTCCCCAGGCTTTGACGTCTATCACTTGACGCCATGAATCTGGCAGGTCTGGAAGCTGTTCAAGCGAACGAGCCTCTCCCGGCCAATGAAGTCGGTCAAGGATGCTACGAATGTTGTGGACGGGATGGCGCGCTGTGAAAACAGCTCTAGCCATTGGCATCGCATCAAATAGGCCGTCTGCGGCCAGAGTCAGGCTGTTCTCTTTTACGATCGTTCGACGGAAGTGATAGCGATTTTTCTGGATAAAAGCGGCGAGTAGGACGGGGTCCGTGGCAAGGTCCAACTCTTCTGTCCACGCCGCTGTCAAATCAGTTGCGATCGTCAAGCCGGTTCGAGCAGCGAGTAGTTGTGCGATGGCTGAGGATCCAGTCTTCTGATTTCCCAGAAACAATATTGGCGAGATGGTGCCTAGGTTGAGCGGCGGAGTGAGCCATCGATGTATTGTAGCCAAGCCAGAGATCAGTCGGTTGTGCACGTCGAAAAAGTGGCTCTATGAGGAGGATTGGCCGACTCAAAACTGCGGAATTACCTTCACGCCAAGATACGGGGCCTTGCCTCCAGGCCACCCACGATGCGACCTCGCCTTCTCTTTGTCTATCTGCAGCCAACGTCGTTCGTCCTAGACGACATGGAAGGCCTTGCTGATCACTATGATTTGCGCCCCTTTGCGTTTTCTTCTACATCATTGACCAAGACGAGTGTTGTGGCCAATTGGATCCGGCAGTTCAAGTGGCTCAGAAAGGAAATCAAGCAAGCCGATGCCATCTTCGGATGGTTTGCAGACTACCACATGTTGGCTCCAGTCTGGTTCGGAGCAAAGTTTTCCGTTCCTGTAGTCGTTTCGGTCGGTGGCTACGACGCGGTTCATCTGCCGCGCTTGAAGTACGGCGTTTTTGCGAGCAAGTGGCGTGCACCAATGGCGAAATATGTGCTTCGCAATGCTTCCGTATTGGCTCCGGTGGCTGAGGCGTTGATTCAATCTGATAACCGGTTTGAGGTAGGTTCGATCGGGGAGAAGCAAGGCATAACTGCACATGTCACTGAGTTGAATACGCCTCACAGGGTTGTTCCAACTGGTTATGACGTGGCTGAATGGCCGCTCGGCCCTGTTGCGCGAACACCATCTGTCTGCTCAATCGCCAATGTCACTTCTGAGCGAACGTTCAGGCTAAAGGGGTTGGATCTACTTCTTAGAGCAGCTGAACGCATGGCAGACGTTCGATTCAAGATTGTGGGTGTGAATGAGGATTTGCTGACGTGGATTGGCGAACACTTTTCTCCAACGGCCAACGTCGAAATCATATCCCAAATGCCCCGTGGAGCTCTTTCCAAGATTTACCAAGCCCACTCTGTTTATGCACAGTTATCACGTTCCGAAGGCCTTCCAAATGTGCTTTGTGAGGCGATGCTTAGCGGTTGTATTCCAGTAGTAAGCCGCGTTGGTGCAATGTCAGATTTGGTCGATAGCATCGGTTTGGTGGTCGATACGCCACAAGTCGAGGGAATAGTAGAGGCGATAAGAGCTGCTTTATCCATGAATGGGGAAGTGAGAGAACGTGCCAGGAAGCGAATTGCTGACTCCTACACGAAGCAGCGACGGACGAAGAACTTGCAGGCTCTTTTCGACGAACTTATACGGGAGGGCAGCTCGTGAGTCGTCCCACGGAATCAGCCAAATCGTTGGTAGCAAGTCCACTAGTGCGCCTCCTTCATCAGGGGGGCATGTACACACTGAGCAACCTCGCGGTGAAAGTGGCGGGGTTGCTATTGCTGGGCCTTTTCCTGAATCCGGACCTGCTTTCGCAAGCGGACTATGGGCGGTTTCAACTCCTTGAGGTGATGGCACAGCTTCTCATTCTGCTAGGCGGGATGGGCATTGCTGCCGGCTTGCTGAAGTTTCTGAATGATGAGTCCTACGCTGAGGAGAAAGAAGCACTTCCGTTCACAGCGTTAATTGGCGTTGTTTTTTGTGGGCTTACAATCATTTTGGTGACCCATCTGTTTGGTCGGCCGTTGGCTTCCTTTTTGGCGGATGATCCGACCGCGACCGCCTTGATAAGATTGACGGGTATGTATGTCGCGCTGAAGCTGATTGCCGCTGTGCCATTCATGATGCTGCGTGCGCACGAGAGGGCGGGATTGTTTGCTGTGGCGGCTGCTGGAGAGGCCCTACTCTTGATTGGTGCGGTATCGTTTCAACTGATTGTGCTCAATGCAGGGCTAAAAGGCGTTATGGTCTCCCATGTCATTTCGGCGGGCGGAAGTGCAATTCTCCTAACGCTGTTGCTTGTGAAGAGCCATCCTGTTCGCGTCAGGATTCGCCTTCTCAGACCGCTGGCTAAATTTGGCGCACCGCTCGCCCTTGCTGGACTTGCGTCAGTCACACTGAATGCGGGAGACAGGTTCATCCTGAAAGCACTGAAAGACGCGGACCTAGTGGCTATTTATGGGCTCGCTGCGAAGTATGGTGGTCTTATCAACATGCTCTTTGTCCAAAGCTTCAACATGGCATTTGCTGTAATTGGGTTGAAGGCGATTTCTAAAGACAATGGTGATATGCACGTGCACCGCCGCACGTTTCGACATTACGTGGTATTGACCGGTTGGGGTGTTCTTGGGGTGTCGCTGCTCGCACGTGATGTCACCGTTCTGCTTTCTCCCAATCCAGCATTTCTCCAAGCTGAATCTCTAGTGTTGCCTATCGCGCTTGGCTTTATGGCCTACGGCGTCTATTTCATTGGGATGAACATACTTTACGCGGATGGGCAGACTCCCACTATAGCCATCGGTGTAGCTCTCGCCGCACTGCTTAACATTTTGTTGAACTTCGCAACCATACCAACCTGGGGAGCCATGGGTGCAGCCATTTCCACGCTGGTAGCTTACGTAGCTCTTGCTGGTGGCACACTTGTACTCGCTAATCGTATAGCATCTGTAACGTATAGGTGGGAAGTTTTGGGAGCGGCTCTGTGCATCCTGTTAGGATTGTGGACGGTCGGCCAGATCTCCAGCGCTTGGCCAACTGCTACGCGATTGCCATTCCGTCTTTTGTTGATCGGTTGTTATCCACTTCTTGTATTTGGCGCACGCCTTTACTCGTGGGAAGAATTCGGCGCGCTCCGGCGTCGGGTTGCTTTTTACTTCGAAAGATGAGCGTAGAAAAAGTGGTGGGAGCATAGTGTTGCGAGCGGGAGCATCCCGCATTTGTATTTCGTTGACACGCGTCGAAGCTCGCCGGTATATTGGCGAATTACGTTCATCACCTAGCTCCTAAACCCCTATGGCTTCCACGGATTACGGCATCGCCCTTGGCATGATTGAGACTCGTGGTCTCGTTGGTGCTATCGAGGCCGCCGACGCAATGGTGAAAGCCGCCCGAGTCTCCTTGATCGGTAAGGAAAAAATTGGAGGAGGTTATGTAACGGTAATGGTAAGGGGGGACGTTGGCGCGGTGAAGGCGGCCACCGACGCTGGCGCTGCAGCAGCAGAGCGCGTGGGCGAACTGGTTTCGGTACATGTGATTCCACGCCCACATGCGGACGTTGAAGCCATTCTACCCGAAGGCGTTGTAGACTAATCTCCAAGCTCCGTAGCCCACCTGAGCGTCGGGCGGGCTCCGGTGGATGTCCGACCGCCATGGCTGCTCCACGAAATTCCAGTTCTGAAGGTGAGGCCCTCGGTCTCCTGGAAACGAAGGGTCTTGTCGCGGCGCTTGAGGGAACCGATGCTATGTTGAAAGCGGCACGTGTGCGCCTAATCCGCCAGGAGCGGACTGTCCCGGCACTAATAACGAGCATCATCGTAGGAGAGACGGCCGCGGTGAGTTCCGCCATTGATGCAGGTCAGGCTGCTGCCGAACGCGTGGGCGATGTAGTTTCGGCGCATGTAATTCCGAGGCCAGCGGCTGATGTCATCCGCGACCTCGCATTGAATAGCACATCTCCCAGAGCGCCTTCAGCTGTTTCTGCAAAGGACCTCGCCTCTATGACAGTTGTCGAATTGCGGCGACGCGCGCGAGAGCGTGGCGACGACAAGTTTAGTGGCCGTGTTATTTCAAAAGCGTCGAAGGGTGAACTTCTCAGCTTTCTTCGCGGGCACGGATGAGAGCCGATCCGTTTGAAAGGATTAGAGAGCTGTTCCCCAAAACCGTGCGGGAGCCAGCAAACCAAGAGGACCGGCGACGCCGTGTGTTTGCCATAGGGTTTTCGATAATCGTTGCGTTTGTTCTGTGGTTTACGGTGAGCATGCGCGATACGTACACCGTAACAGTTGAATCGCCACTAAACGTTGCCACACTGCCATCTGGCCAAGCACTCGCCGAAGCTCCGCCGAGAACCGTGCGCGTCCAACTGCAGGGTGTGGGCTGGGATCTGTTGCAGCTAAGCCGACGACCGCCAGGGATAAACGTATTCGCGGACGGCCCAGTTGTGGACTTGCAAGGCGCAGCTGCAGAGGCAGGGCTTCCAGCAGGTGTCTTGGTCCAGAGCGTTCAGCCCCAGCAGATTGAACTCGTTCTGGATGGACAGGTGCAACGCAGACTTCCAATTCAGTTGTTTGGCGACATTGAAGTGGAACCAACGTTTGGGATGCTGGGGCCAGCCGTACTGCAGCCGGATTCGGTGGTCGTTACGGGAGCCCGAACCTTACTGGGTGGCCTCGAGAGTTGGCCGACGGCTAGACTGAATCTCAGCGGACTCCGTCGTTCTACAACGAGCCTTGTGGCACTTAGCGATACACTTTCTGGCCTCGTTAACCTTTCGATCGATAGGACCCAGGTTTCCATTGATGTGGCGCAGATGACGGAGGGGAGTCGGCTTCTCGTAATACAGCCCCGGAGCGTGCCCGAAAGCGTTTCGGACGTTCGTCTTATTCCCAGCAGTGTTCGTGTTACTTATCAGGTTCCTGCCGCCGGAGACGACTATGATCTTGCAGAAACTGCGTCAGACTTCTACGCATTTGTGGACTACCGAGACATCGCCAGTGATTCAACGGCAGGAACGGTTCCTGTCGGTCTGCATCTGCCTGAGGGCCTGCTAATTCAGGACGTGCGACTGGGGCAAACCCGGGTGGAATACTACACGGTTCACGAATGAGGCCGTTCGTAGACGCCTCGGCGGATCTGACGTCTCAGCCACCAGGACTATAGGAAGGGAATCATGTTGTGGCTCATTTTGGCCGTTCTGTGCAGCCTCTCGATTGCTATGCTCTTCAAGTACAGCGAACGGCGAGGGCTGGACCGCATTGCACTTTTAGCGGTCAACTACGGCGTGGCCAGTTCAATCGCTGTCTTGCTTTTGATCGCCGAAGGGGAGTCGCGGCCATTTGATGCGTCGATTGGACTTGTTGCACTTGGCGTAGGAACAGGCGTGTTGTTCATTTTTGGATTTGTCATCTTTGCCTACGCCATCCGCGAAGCCGGAATGGGGCTCGCAACCGGCGTGATGCGCATTTCCGTTGTGCTCCCTTTCATGGCGTCTTGGGTTTTCTGGAATGAAATTCCATCCGTTCTCCAGATGACTGGTTTGGGATTGGCCGGAGCCTCCTTTTTTCTCATCGCTCAGCCAGCCCGGGCAACAGAACATGGCGTGGCGGACACCCCAAAGCACGCTCCACTCTGGATGCTTGGCGTATTGGGACTTCTATTCCTGTCAGGCGGACTAGTGGATGTGTGCATGAAAGCATTTGGGGAATTGTATTCCGCCACAAATAGTCGCTCGTTGTTTCTGTTGTTTGTCTTTAGTGTCGCGTTTTTAGTCGGAATTGGATTTGTCCTTCAGAAGGGCCTCCGAAAGGGAGCATGGCCAGATCGACATGTCTACGGCTGGGGGGGTGTGCTTGGGTTGGTCAACTACGGATCCGCTGCTTTCATCCTGGGTGCAATCAACGAATTGCCGGGGCCGGTCGTATTCCCTGTCAACAACATTGCAATTGTTGGTGGCGCAACCGTACTTGGGATAGGCATTTGGGGCGAGCGCATCTCGAAAACAAACTGGATTGGCCTCGCGCTAGCGGTTGTTGCTTTGGCGTTGCTATGGGGATGACAGTGAATATCCGCGTATACTGAAACCATGCAAGAATCTCAGCGACAGCAAGACCTCGCGATGCCACCGTCTGATGTGAGGGTCTCCGCTCTGATCCGGCGCGCGGCTCTACCAGCGATAGCGGTCTGTCTTGCGGTTGTTGCTCTGTGGTGGATCTGGCCAAGGCTAACTGAAGAGCATGTCCGGGAGACCATAATTTCGACGCTGGCAACAGAGGCACAGGAATCGTTTTATGTAACAGGCACACTCACTTTCTCATCCACGGTGGAAAGCCGAAGCGAAAAGACGTTCCTGCCGGGCATTCTGAATCTCAGCCTGGGCACAACAACGGCTACCGTCCGTGTACCGGGTCGTGTTGCATACGGCTTCGACGTCGGGGGAATGAAAGCTGAACACATACACTATGGCGATGATGGCGTAGTGGATATTGCGTTGCCCAGACTGACAGTATTCTCGGTCGAGCCCGAAATGGAGAACGTCGAGATTCAGACGGACGTGGGTTGGGCGCGTCTGCATCGAAGCAGCGGGCAGGCGATGGAACAGCAGGCCCTACAGGCCATTCGCCCTACGATGAGGGAGACGGCTGAGCGGCACATGGCAAGCTCGGAAACTCCAGAGTTGAATACAGCGGGCGCCCTTGTTCGACTGCTCACACCACCGCTCCAGGCTGGAGGCATCCGTCATCCGCAGTTTCGATTTCATTTGGCATCAGGCGGTATTCTGGAGCTCACTCCCTCGGATGTTGCTGCATCGGAGGGATAAATTGGGGTGCCTCCTAGGCAGATATAGTGCGTTCCTTTTCAGATAAACCAACATTCGCTGACTCGCCGACGGGCATTGTGACGGCGTCGGGAACACGATTCCGCACAACGGAGAAACTGCTGCGTGAGTTTGCAGGCCCCGTGTTCGAACGTGAGTCGCTGGAAGCACTAATTCAACGGGCCGAAGCCTGGGCGCAGTCTCCCGTCACGATCGCTCTGTGGGCCTTGCCAGCTCTCCTGATGGTAGTGCCCGTTTGGATCGCGGCTATTGCCACGCTCTTTCTTTTTGCGCTATGGAGGCTGTTTTCGCCATCGGCTCCCGCCCAGTCTGGAATCGTCTTGTCGAACGTCCTTCAAAAACCAGTATTGCAAGGACTTTACTATGTGATCGTGCTCACACTGTTGGGATGGGATGGACAGACGCCCGCGGTCATTTGTGGACTGGCTGGCTTCATTTCGTTGCGATTCGGATTGATTGACCTCCTTTTCAAACCAATCCTGGCGCCTGCACTTACGAAGTTGTATCAGTTGCCCATTCCTGATCAGGTTCTTCGTGCCCTAATTGTTCGTGCAGCACTTCGTCATAACGTCGACCTTCCAGAGATATCGCAACTAGAGCAGAGTGCCAGAGAAGCGTGGAATATCCGCGGTTTGCGCTGACGGTTCTACCCGTTCCGCTGGAGCCAGAAAACGAGCACATCGTCGGCGAACACGTGCTCCGCGCTACGGTTAAGCATAGTCTCAAGCATCGTTGTAACGGGTCGCTCCTCCGTCAAAGCTTCTGTGGCACAAAGGGCCACGCCCGACTCACCAAATTGCTGGCCATTCAGCGCAACCTGCTCGTTCAGCCCGTCCGTGTAGCACATCATGGCGTGCCCTGGAGGGATGGTAAACGCCTTGTCTGTGTACTCAGTAGACGAGTCCAGACCCAGAATAAGATCGGAGTATTCGACGATACCGGCGCCGCTAGGTCCAATAAGTATTGGACGGCAGTGCCCGGCATTGGCGTAGGTGATGCGGTGTTTGTCAGGCTCCCAACGCATGAGCAGGAGGGAGGCAAACGTCTCTTCCAAAACCTTATCGTGGATGAGCATTTTGTTGACGTAGCTCATCAATGCAGCAGGTGAAGTGGTGCTGCCTAGCATCGCATGGATCGTCGAACGGATGTACGAGAGGAAGGAGAACGCGTAAAACTTCGCTTGCAAACCCTTCCCCATAATGTCGCCGACGGTGAAGACGTAGGAGCCATCCGTGGCCCGTGCCCAGTCGAACAAGTCCCCTCCGCCATCCTCCCGCGGCTGCGAGTAGAACCGAGCACGGTAACCTTCAACTTCCGGCATTGTCTTGGGCATCAAACGATCGGAGAAATCACGTCCGATGCGAGCGTTCAGCTTAGTCTGGTAAACCTGGCTCCGCGCAATAATTTGCTCCACGCGCGCGAGCACGTAGTCAATGTCAAAGGGCTTAGTGATGTAGTCATCAACGCCGTTGTTCAGGCCTTTTACTCGGCTCGGGTCATCCGATTTTGCCGTGAGGAAAATGAACGGAATTGCAGCGGTTCGTTCGTCTCTGCGAAGTGCGGCCAAAAGGGCAAAGCCGTCCATTCTCGGCATCATTATGTCCGAGATAATTAGATCTGGTGTGCTTTCTTCCACACGGTCCAAAGCGGCTTCTCCATGCTCCGCCGTCCGAACGTTGTAATGCTTCCCTATCCGATACTCGAGGAGTCTCCGAAGCGTCTGATTGTCTTCGACAATCAAAACGGAGTGATTATTTGCGGTTCCATGAGTCACGCTTGGTCGAAGGCCTGGCCCTGGGTGGGGAAGAAGGAGGGCATATCGCCCGAATCGACCGGTGGACGTACTACGAATTCGAGATGCTGTAGGCCTTCGCTATTCGTTTCGTAGACAAAATCCTCTGTACACGCAAGCATCATCAGCAGGCCGCGGCCACGCTCTGACGGCACTGGCTTGTTCAGAAGCTGGGTCTGTTCCTTGATCTGCGATTGAAAATCGAACCCTTCCGAGTTGTCCTCAACGAGGCAGTGCAGGCCGGAATCCCGAAGGCTGATCGCGAGGCGAATCGTTGGCGGATCGACCTCGAACACTGCATGCTGTACGAGATTGGCAATCCACTCGTGGACGGCCAGTTTCATTATCAAAAGCCCGTACTTCTCCACGGTGCCGTCGGAATTGCTTTCACGAACCCAGCCATCGAAAAGATCATGGACCTCATCGATGACGTGATCGATATCGTGGAACGTATGTTCGCGCATGGCGGAGCGTGCTATCTCACCGGCAGAAGCCTTCGACTAACCACTTGGGTGCTCTACGATTCTGTTCCAGTAGGACGTTCGGCCGAAGTGCGCTCCAGATTCTCGAACGCTGACTCAACGGTAGGGAATTGACGGAAGACCTTGTAGGTCCGCGTCAATTGAACGACAACTTGAACGGGGCGGCTGACGCTGGCGAACACGACCTGCCCACCGATGGGCGTAAGCTGGCGGTAGAGCGAGAAGATCACACCCAGACCTGTAGAGTCGAGGATTCCTGTGCCCGTAAAATCGAGGACGAAATGACGGACGCCGGCACGCGTATGCTCCTGGCAACTCGCCTTGAAGTCGGCTGCGTTTCTGAAGTCGAGAGCCTTGCCGATGTGCACGACGATTGTGGACGGCGAGGTCTTTTGGATGGAGAAGCTCATGATGCTGAGTTTGGCGGATGACCTGCAAAGAGATGAAGCGCCGTCGCGGGTGCGGCGGAGCAGTCAAAGCCACTAAGGACGAATATCGTACCACCAATCACGCGAATGAACCTTGGATGTCCATTTTGCGCGACATTCCGCGAAATCAAACGTTACGGATAGGTTTTCGTGGCGTAGCAATAGAACTGGCTTGAAAATGCGGTTCCAGTATCGTCCGGACATGCGCAGTCCTGTAATCCGATGTGGAGGAATCGAAACGGCCGCAATGCACGAAAGGAAGGGTTGCCGGGTATCTTTCCGGCGTGATTCGATCCAATACGATTCAGCCAACTCCTTCGTTCGAACGGGCGTTCTTGTTGGTTCTTTTAGTTTGCCTTGTCGTAATCCAGAGTGGATGCACGCGTTCGTCCGGAAGAGGCTCCGGAACTCCTGAAGAGATGGCCGCCATGCCCGATCAGGAAAGCTGGGGAGCAGAGCTTCGGATCAGCGACCATGGGCGCCCTTCATTGGTGATGGCTGCCGCCTATATGGCCCGCTTCGATAATCGCGATACCACATATGCTGTTCTCGGACCTGATCCATCGGGTGGCGACTCCTCGAAAGTGCGTGTCGAATTATTTGATGACCAAGGCCAGCCTTCCGCAACGCTTACCGCAGACGAGTTAACGTACTTTGACAAAGAACGGCGATTTGAAGGAGAAGGCGAGGTAGAAGCCGTACTGCTTCGTGCTGGGGGTGCCCGACTTACCGCTGATCGGCTCAGCTACAACGAGGGCCAAGGGCGGTTCATCGCCAGCGGAGACGTGTTGGTTGTTTCGCAGGACGGCAAGCGCCTGACGACGGATGAGGTAGTCTGGGATGCGGAATCGAAGCAGCTCCGCGCCAATGGCGCGTTTCGATTTACAACCCAGAGTGAACGTATCAACGGAGTTGGCCTCGTTGCTTCGGAAGATCTGGCTCGGTACTCCTTCTCACGCGCGAGCGGCGAACTGGAGGTAGAGGAATGATTGCTTACTCCAGCGATCGGAAGGACATACCAAGAAGGTGGTTCGTGTTACTCCCCCTCGCATTTGTTCTTCTGTTCTCGGTCGGCCCAATAAACGCTCAAACAAGGCTTGTAGAGCTCATTAACGCCGACGACGTCGTTGTCGAGTCGGATAGCGTGAATGGAACCGTTCGACGTCTATACGGCAATGTCGTCCTTCGCCAGGATACCGTTAGCCTGCGCGCTGCTCAGGCTACGCAATACGAGCAGCGCGGCGAGGTGTTTCTGGAAGGCTCCGTGCGAATTATCTCTGGGGACGATACGCTAACAGCTCGCCGTGTTACCTACGACTCCAACGACAAGGTGGCCGAAGCCGTTGGCAACGTTAGGATCAGCGACGGGGAGTCTTTGCTTTTGGCGCCGTCCGCCACGTATTTCTCACGCCAGAAATTGGCCACGTTCTCGGAGGGTGGCCGTCTCCTCCACGAGGATGCCGAATTAACGGCTCCCGCCGGCCACTATAGCACGCTAGACAAATTGGCCGAATTCGAGGGACCGGTCCAGCTTCGCGATTCCACGGCGGTGCTCACCAGCGATTTCGGCACCTACAACACGAGGGAGGAGAAAGCTGTTTTCTCTGGAGGTGTACGATTGCTTCGCCGTAACGTTCGGCTCGACGCAGATTCGCTCGTTCATTACCGCCGACTTGAGGTGTCGAGCGCAAGTGGGCGCGTTGTGCTGGAACGGTTTGGCGATGCTGAGGATGAACCCGATAGAGGATTTTCGCCCGATTCCACGCAGCGATCCATTCTTTTTGGGAGTTACGGAGAGCACGACGCAAAGAACGAAATCAGCAGGGTAGAAGGTGACGCAACGCAAATTCCGCTGCTCGTACAGCTCCGCATGGATTCAACCGGCGTTACAGACACGACGCTTGTTCGAGCAGGCCACTTTTGGGCTGTCCAGAGGGACAGCCTCGCGACCCGTTACACGCTAATCATTGCGGTTGGCGACGTGAGAATGTCCAGTCCGCGACTATCGGCTGTGGCAGACTCCGCTCATTTTGAGCGGAGCGAGCTCGATGAATCGGCTTCTGAAGCCGTCCGCGATCAACTTCGATTGTTCGGTGAATCCCGCCCTTCCGTGTGGTTCGAGGATGCACAAGTCAGTGGGGATACGCTTTTGGCGTTCGCAGAGGCCGAAGAAATCGAGCACATGGATATCTACGGGAACGCCTTCGCCGCCCAACTCGACACCACATTGGGCCGCGTCCGCCAAATTCGCGGCCTTCGAATGCGCGCCGTTTTTGTAAATGACTCGCTGCGGACGCTTTCAGTCTGGCCGAATGCAGAGGCCATCCACTTTCGCGCGACGGAGGACGGTCTCCTTGATGGGGCAGACCGACTCACAGCAGACAGTCTTTCATTCGAATTCGGTGGCGGACGGTTGGAGGAGGTTTTCGGCGTCCGAAATGTAGAAGGCGTTACGTACGGCCCGGAGATCATCCCCGAACCATTCCGATTGCCAGGCTATCTCTTCAGTCCCAATAGACGCCCAACCAAGGAGGAACTTCTGCCGCATGGTGGCTGGGAGGCCGAATGGCTGGAGCTCAATCCGGGGATTGGTCGGCTGGAGTCGACGCAAGACGAGAAGGCGGAGATGGTTGAAGGCAACGCCACGTCAGGGTAGCTTGTCGAATGGCCGAATCGGAGACCGCAAACTCGCACCAAATCCTTCGGGCCGAGGGACTCGTAAAGCGTTACCGCAGGCGCACGGTCGTGGACAAGGTCTCGATTCAGGTGGAGCAGGGACAATGTGTTGGCTTGCTCGGGCCAAACGGAGCGGGGAAGACCACCTCATTCTACATGATTGTAGGGATGGTTCGGCCGGACAAAGGGGAGATCTATCTGGGTTCTGATAGCGGTCCCGAGAAACGCCTCACACGTATGCCGATGTACCGCCGAGCACGTATGGGGATTGGATACCTTGCACAAGAAGCCTCGGTTTTCACGAAT
This sequence comes from Rubricoccaceae bacterium, assembly GCA_024639085.1. Lineage (GTDB taxonomy): Bacteria > Bacteroidota > Rhodothermia > Rhodothermales > Rubricoccaceae > JAHEJB01. Next base: position 14,009 of record JAHEJB010000010.1, read on the forward strand.
CTCTCCGTCGAAGACAACATCCACGCTGTCCTCGAATTTCAACACATGGCCAAGTCTGATCGCAAGGAGAGGGTCAATCAGTTGATTGAGGAGTTTGGTTTGGAAACCGTTCGAAAGTCTAAGGGATACATGCTTTCAGGAGGAGAAAGGCGTCGCACGGAGATTGCTCGGGTGTTGGCTACAGAGCCGCGATTTATCCTTCTGGATGAGCCCTTCGCTGGCGTCGATCCAATTGCCGTGGAAGACATCATGCACATTGTGGCTGGGCTGCGCGAAAAGGGAATTGGCGTGCTAATAACGGATCACAACGTCCACGAGACCCTCGCTATAACGGACCGCGCCTATCTGATGTACGAAGGCCAGATATTCCAGGAGGGCACCGCACAGGCTCTCGCCGATGATCCGGAAGTCCGCAGGCGCTACCTCGGAGAAAAGTTTACTCTGGAGCGCTACCAGTAGGCTAATTCGTAGCCTTTCCTCGCTACCTACGCGGGTTGAGGCTTCTGAATCCCCCTGAATCCCAATCGTTGTCGGCGCGTATCTTCGTTAACGTCCCGCTCACCAAACCATTCCAACTGTGACCGACATGGTTGTCGTCATGGATCCGGGCGCTACCAAAGCGCTTGTGGATGCCGTTATTGATCGTCTCAACGACTACGGTTTTGATGTGCACCGTTCAAATGGTGTCGGAACCGTGTTGGGTGCAGTTGGACGACAGCTCGACTTTGACTTGCGGCACATTAAGATTCTTGACGGAGTCAAGGATGTGTTCCGCGGAACGAGCCCCTACAAGTTTGCCGGCCGTACGTGGCATCCCGATGACACACTTGTAGATGTTGACGGCGTACTTGTTGGCGGCAATGAAGTGGTAGTCATGGCTGGACCCTGCGCTGTTGAGAGCGAAGAACAGATAAACGAAACAGCATCCGCCGTGGCCGCGGCGGGAGCCCGAATTCTTCGAGGCGGTGCGTTCAAGCCGCGCACGTCACCCTACGCGTTTCAAGGTCTAGGCGAAGAAGGGCTTGTCCTTCTTCGCTCCGCCGCCGCCAAGAATGGTCTCAAAGTTGTCACCGAAGTGATGAGGCCACGGCAAATTGACATCGTTGCGCAACACGCGCACATTCTCCAGATTGGAGCGCGCAACATGCAGAATTACCCGCTGCTCCAAGAAGTGGGTCGGGCTGGACTTCCCGTTTTTCTCAAGCGCGGCATGAGCGCAACGGTGGAAGAGTGGTTGATGAGCGCCGAGTATATCCTGGCTGAGGGGAATCCAAATGTTATCCTCTGTGAGCGCGGCATCCGCACGTTTGAGACAGCCACACGGAATACCCTAGATCTTTCAGCGGTTCCTGTGGTCAAGAAGCTCAGCCATCTTCCTGTATTCGTTGATCCGAGTCACGGCGTCGGTCTTCGCGACAAGGTGACGCCATTAGCGAGGGCAGCCGTTGCCGTTGGAGCGGACGGACTCATGGTCGAAACGCACCCCGACCCTCCACAGGCGCTCTCCGACGGGCCACAATCCCTTTATTTGGATGAGTTCGCGGACCTGATGGAGCAAATTCAACGGGTTGCCGAAGCAGTTGGCCGTACGATCTTTGAAGCGCGCGAAGTGGCGGCCTAGCGTTCCTGAACGTTCCACGAAAAGGCTATTGTTGATCGGTTGGACCGGATCCGGTTTAGTACCTCATCGTTGGTCATGTCGGCTATCTTCTCCTACTTACTCTGAACGCGCAGGAATCTATTTATGTGTGGAATCGTCGGTTACATCGGCCACCGGAGTGCCGGAGATTTTCTTATTAATGGCCTCAGACGGTTAGAGTACCGTGGTTACGACTCCGCTGGCGTCGCCGTTGTCAACGGTCGCTTGGATGTGCGGAAGAAAGAAGGCAAGGTGAGCGAACTGGCGGAGCTGCTCGAGAATAATCCGGTGACGGGCACGGTTGGTATTGGGCATACGAGATGGGCCACACACGGAGCACCGAACGACATCAATGCACACCCCCACGCCGCCAGCGACGACAGGTTTGCGCTGATCCACAACGGCATTATCGAAAACTACTCGGCGATTCGGGCGAAGCTGCGCGAAGATGGTTATGTGTTCACTAGCGACACAGACACGGAAGCCCTCGTCCACCTCATTGACGACGTACAGAAGAAAACGAACCTGCCGCTTGTAGAAGCTGTTCGTCAAGCTCTGACACAGGTAAAAGGTGCGTACGGTATTGTAATCGTCAGTCGCGATGAGCCCGATCAGATCATATGTGCCCGCAACGGCAGCCCGCTGCTATTGGGCGTTGGGGAAGGAGAGAATTTCATAGCCAGTGACGCGAGTCCCCTAATTGAGTTCACCCGCAACGTTGTCTACCTGAATGATGGTGAGATGGCTGTCGTTCGGCGGGATGGTTACGAGGTGATGAGCATTGAAGGTGCCACGGTGGACAAGAAGGTCCACAAGCTGGAATGGGACATTGAGGAAATTGAAAAGGGTGGCTTTGAACACTTCATGCTCAAGGAGATCATGGAGCAGCCCGAGGCCATCGAGAACAGCCTGCGTGGTCGCATTCGCCTGGAGAGCAACCAGATCAAGCTGGGTGGGCTGGAAGACGTGATGGACAGGTTCGTGGATGCAAAGCGGATTATCATATGCGCGTGTGGAACGAGCTGGCATTCGGGCCTTGTCGGCGAGTACCTCATCGAAAAGCACGCACGCATCCCTGTAGAAGTGGAGTATGCGAGCGAATTTCGCTACCGCAATCCTATCCTGGATGAGAAGGATGTGGTGCTCGTCATTTCACAGAGTGGTGAAACAGCAGATACACTCGCAGCAATGCGCCAGGCTCAGCAGGCAGGGGTTCTGACGATCGGCGTTTGCAACGTTGTGGGAAGTACAATCGCTCGTGAAACAGACGCTGGCGTGTACCTCCATGTCGGTCCTGAGATCGGTGTGGCCAGTACGAAGGCGTTTACGGGTCAGGTAACTGTTCTGGCAATGATTGCCCTGCTTCTCGGCAAAGAACGCGGTCTACTTGATGATGAAAAGCTGCGTCATCATTTAGAGGCGCTCATGGCTATTCCCGAACAGATTCGACGAATGCTGAATACGGATGCAAAGATCCGTCAGATCGCCCGCGACTACCGTTTCGCGTCAAACTTCCTGTACCTCGGAAGGGGTAGCAATTTTCCTGTTGCCCTCGAAGGCGCATTGAAGCTAAAGGAGATATCCTACATCCACGCTGAGGGTTACCCGGCAGCGGAAATGAAGCACGGTCCGATTGCCTTGATTGATCAGTTCATGCCGGTTGTGTTCATTGCAACTCGGGATGCTATCTACGACAAGGTAGTCTCCAATATCGAGGAGGTCGTTGCACGCGGGGGCACGGTAATCGCAATTACCAACGACGACAACGAGGAGCTGGACCCGCTGTGTGAGTACGTGATTCGAGTCCCGCGGACGACGGAAGGGTTCGAGCCGCTACTTACCGTTATTCCACTCCAATTGCTCTCTTACCACATCGCCGTTATGCGCGGCTGCGACGTTGACCAGCCGCGAAACCTCGCCAAAAGCGTGACGGTAGAATGATAGAATCCAAAGTCTTAGACGAAATCGTTGCGCGGTACAAGGAGGTCAGCGAGCTCCTGGCGCAGCCTGAAGTAGCGTCCGACCCCAAACAACTTGAAACGCTGGGGCGGGAGTACTCCGATCTCAAGGATACGGTTGCGGTCGCCAGTAAGTATCAGGGGGTGGTGAGTGAGATAGAAGGATTGAAAGAGATGATCGAGCAAGAAGTGGGAGAGATGGCAGAGTTGGCCGAGGCAGAACTTGAGGACCTCGAAGAAACCCTGCCACGCCTCGAAGCTCAACTCGAACAGCTGCTCATCCCCAAAGACCCCGAAGATGCGCGGGATGCAATCGTGGAGATTCGCGCTGGCACGGGCGGCGATGAAGCCGCGTTATTCGCAGGAGACTTGTTTGGCCTCTACGAACGATTCGCTGCCAACGTGGGCTTGAAGATCGAAATCATGGACATCAGTCATGGAACGGCAGGTGGCTTCAAGGAGATCATCTTCGCGGCGAAGGGCAAGGGTGCCTTCGGCCTGTTGAAATACGAGAGTGGCGTTCATCGCGTCCAGCGTGTTCCTGAAACCGAAAGCCAGGGCCGCATCCATACTTCCGCGGCTACGGTCGCCGTGCTTCCTGAAGCCGAAGAAGTTGACATCGATATCCACGCCAACGACCTTGAGATCGACGTGTACCGTTCCTCTGGTCCGGGTGGGCAAAGCGTGAATACGACGGATTCTGCTGTAAGGATTACCCATAAACCTACAGGCCTAGTTGTGACCTGCCAGGACGAGAAGAGCCAGCACAAAAACAAAGACAAGGCGCTTCGTGTCTTGCGGGCGAGACTCTACCAACTGGAACGTGATCGCCTCCATGCCGAGCGCGCCGATGCAAGGCGAGCCATGGTAGGTTCGGGTGACCGTTCCGCGAAAATCCGCACGTATAACTGGCCACAAGGACGAGTTACGGACCACAGACTGGAAGGCGCCGACAAGAACCATGCACTCCAGAACGTCATTTCTGGTGATCTTGAGCCGATTTTGACCGCCCTCCGGCTGGCGGATAACGCCGAGCGCATGGCTTCGCGCGAGAATTAATAGCGCACGCTCCTAAAAGTCTTCACTGCGGACTATTCCAGTCGAGAAGTGTGTTCTCGTATCTTCTGCAGCTGCACCCTGCCCGTCATCACGTTGGCGGGCATACGTAAAACGACGTATTCCGGAGGGAACACACTATGGCTGAACAGTCAGCAATGTACGAGTTGATGTACATCATCAACCCCGTACTCAACGAAGAGCAAACCAAAGACATTGCCGCGCGTGTATCAAAATACATCCGTGAGAATGGTGGCGACATCAAGGAAGTCGTCGAGATGGGAAGCCAGCGGTTGGCGTACCCGATTCAGAAGAAGCGCAACGGCTTCTATGTAAACGTCTACTTTGCGCACACCGACGGCGATTTCGTTGCCAAGTTCGATCGAGTGATGCGCATCAACGACGAGATAATGCGCCACATGGTCTTGCGTTTCGATGCCAAGATGATGCGCCATTACGAGGCTCAGAAAGCGGAGCGCGCCGCGCAGCCCGCTCCCGAGGAAACCGAGGCCGCGGAGGCGTAAAGCCGCGTTGCCGTTGCATCCGATTCTGAAGACATCAAACAACCATGAGTGAAGAAACCAACACACAGAACGCCCAGGCTGCTGGTGCCGAGCCTATCGCCCGTACCGCCGCTCCTGGTGCCCGCTATCACAAGCCGAAGTGCCCGTTCGTAGAAGCAGGCGTGGAGTTCATCGATTACAAGGACACCGAAACCCTGAAGCGTTACCTGAACGATCAGGGCAAGATTTTGCCTCGGCGCCTAACCGGTGTGTCGGCCAAGTTCCAGCGCCAACTCACAACGGCTATAAAGCGTGCACGCCACGTGGCACTTTTGCCGTTCATCGCTGACAACGTTAAGTAAATAAAGCTTGGCGACTCGCTCGGCTTGTAGCGAGGGACCGGGCACCTAGCCAATAGATCAATGAAAGTCATCCTAAAGGAAGACCTCGTAAACCTCGGCCTAGCTGGTGAGCAGGTGGATGTAAAGGCCGGATACGGTCGCAATTTCCTCATTCCCCGAGGGCTTGCTGTTGTAGCCAACAAGAGTAACTCGCTTCGCTACGCTGAGGAAATTCGGCAGAAGGCTCACAAGCTGGAGCAACTGCGCAAAGACGCGGAAGCATTTGCGAACCGCCTGTCAACGCTTGAGCTTGTCATCAAAATGCCCGTTGGCGAGGAGAACCGTCTCTTCGGAACGGTAACGACTCAGCAAGTTGCTGATGGCCTCGCGGCCAAGGGCTTTGATGTAGATCGCCGAAAAATCTCCCTCAGCGAAGAAATCCGACTGACCGGAGTCTATCCCGCGACGGTCAAACTCCACCCAGAGCACACGGCGGAAGTGAGAATCATCGTTGAGCCGGATATGGCTCGCGCCCCCGATGTGACGCCGCCAACTGCAGAAGAGCCTGCTGTCGTGGAAGAACCAGTCGATGAAGCAGAAGTCTTGGCCGAGGAAGCAGAAGCCTACGAAGAGGAGATCGAATCCGGAGAAGAAGCAGCTTCGGAGCAGCCGTAACGCATTCTAATCACATTGGAGAGGGTGTGCGGCAAAAGCTGTGCACCCTCTTTTGCATTCATCCCGTTCGTTCGGATCTTCAGCATGGCAGTATCGTTTGGACTGCCAACTAGTATTGCCTCTCGATTATCGATGTTCGTCCGCGTCCTCTATCTTCTAGCCGGTTTTTTCCTCTTGTCCGGCTCCCCGCAGGCACAGTTTGGGACTGCCGTGCCGGAAACCGTAGTTACGTGGACGGCGTCAGCTCGTCCGCCGTCGTCGGCACCTCGGATGACCAACACGTTTCGTACAGGCGAAAGGGTCTATGTCACACTCACGGCAGATATCGTGGACGGCTGGCGCGTTTATGCGATTGCTTCACCTGCAGGCAGACCTCTAATAATCGAGTTGGATCCACTACCGACTGGCGTTACGAGATACGGATCGCCAGGCGAGACAGACACAAAGGTGGCTCACGATCGGGGCCTCGATGCGGATTATTCCTACCACGATGGCACGGCACGCGTATGGCAGGGATTACAGGTCGATGAGCAGGCAGATGAAGGTGAACACGTCGTGACTGGCCGAGTGTTATATGCAGCCTGCAACGACGAGATGTGCTTGCCGGTCAAGACCGTTCCATTTCGCGCTCGGTTTGTAGTTTCAAACTGATTCCTACGGAATTGGTCGTCTTGCTGGCTCTGGGGGCAGTTACAGGAAACTCAGTGTGACAAACACTTGCGTGGTTTAAGAGCCTTCAACTAGGGACGAAAGCTCCACCGGACCCTTCCGGTGGAGTCATGAGAATATCCGTATTCGTCTTTTGGACCGTTTCCCTGTTCTTTCTGCCCGGCTGCGACGGAATTGTAGACTTCCTGCCGCAAGCAACAGCTGAGCCTCCCTCAGCTGAATGGAACGCCATGCTGGTCGCAGTAAATTCGCTTCGTGCCGAAGGGCATTATTGTGGCGGTGACTATTTCGCGCCAGCTGAGCCTCTCGCATGGAATGGAGCATTAGAATCAGCAGCACGACGGCATACGGAAGACATGGCCGAACACGAATACTTCGATCACCGCGGCAGAGACGGTAGTACCGTGGGCGATCGTGTTTCGAGGGAGGGCTACGAATGGCGGCGAGTTGGAGAGAACATTGCGAGATATCAGCAAACGGTTCTCGAAGTCGTTGAGGACTGGGCTGACAGCCCGGGACACTGCGCCAATCTGATGAACCCTGGTTTCGTGGAAATGGGCGCAGCCGAAGTGGATCTCTACTGGACACACGTTCTGGGAAATCCCCGCTAGCAGGCAATCGAGCCATCCGGGTAGCGATATTGGGCAAGAACGAATCTTGCTCAGAATCTTGGAAACTGTCCTCTTTGTCTGCACGCACAACTCCGCACGATCTCAAATGGCAGAAGGGCTGCTTCGTGCGAAATATGGAGATCGATACACGGCGCAGAGTGCCGGAACCGCTCCTGGTGGCGTCAATCCTTTCGCTGTTGAAGCGATGCGCGAGATCGGCATTGACATTAGCAATCATCGCTCGGAGCACGTGAACGTGTATTCCGACCGACCACTCGACTATCTCGTCACGGTCTGCGATTCGGCAAAGGAAGCCTGCCCGTATATCCCGGCAACCAAGGAAAACATCCACATGAGCTTTCCGGATCCGTCGGCGGCTACTGGTACGTATGACGAAAAACTCCAGGCGTTTCGGACCGTTCGTGACTCGATCACGGAGTGGATCGAGGCAAAGTTTGGCCAGTAGATCTTAGGGAATACCAGTTACCCGCGTCTGCGACGATCGAACTGCTCCTGTTGAGACGTGCCTGCAGGAATAGAATAGGGATCGGTCGGTAGACGTACCATCATTTGGACCGGGTAACCATCCCGGTAGATAAACGGAGACGGAGGGCCGTTGATGTCGTGGCCAATGATGAGGACCATCGTACCCTGGCTGTTGATGGTTCCCCCGACCGACGAGATTGCATCACCACCTGTCTTATTCCACGTATCCGTCCAGTTGTATAGCCAGATCGCGTCAGGCTCCAACATCCGGATGCAACCGTGACTTGCCGGTCCACTGGTTGGAAGAGCATACTGATGCATGTGGATACCACGCGCCTCATGGAGGTTCATCACCCAATACATTGTCCACAGTTCGTTAGACGCAGCCGGATTGATGACACCGGGACTAAGGGTCGACACACGCTCTTCCTGTTTCCAGTTAACGTTGAAACGACCGCTTGGTGTGCGATTGGATTGTACACCGGTTGAAATGATTCCCCATCGGCTTAGCACGCCATTATTGTAGGCAGCCCAAGCCTGTATGCTCTTATCCAGAATCACAATTTTTTGGACGTTGTGTCCGGCGGGGTAATAGCGAGGAAACGGCGAATAGGCCCGAAAATCGAGGGCGAACTCGCTTGGGACGATAAGTGTATCGCCCGGATACAGGTCCTCAAGGTCGTTTCGATTGATAAGCCACAGTAGAGGCTTCACTACATCACGGCTGCCAAAACGCCGGTAGATGTCGAGCCGAGCCTGGAGACGGTTCAGCCCAGGAGGCACAACGTGATACCTGTACGTGACGTACGGCACCTGATCAAGCGAGCCTGTTCGGCGCTCCATCGTTTCGATCAACCACGCCTGGCTGAAGTAGGTGTCTTCACCCCGTGCGGCAGATTCAGCTAAGTCTTGCGTGATCAAGGCGTCCGCAGCAGCGGCACCAGTTTGAGCATGTGTCTGCGTCGCGCAGAACACGATTGCTAGTAAAATTGGGAGGGCAAAGAAGCGCATGTGAGAGGGGTTTGTTGGCCCTTTGATAATCAGTAAACAGTATACGACGGTGTTTAGTATTGAGCAGCCCGCAGGCACGAGATGCTCAAATAGTGACCCCCGAGCCTTGGGCCATACACCCTTCAACTCGGATGCGCTTAATCGCTTCCGGGGGTCCTAGGACAATTAAGGTATCTCCCGCATCTATCGGCAGGGAGGCATCGGGATTGAAGTTCCACTGGCGATGTGCCTCCTTCATGATCCCGACGACGATTGCATTGAAGTGCCTCCTGAAGTCGATTTCGGCGAGCGAGCGACCATCCACCATCGAACCGGCTTCGACCTGCAACTCTTCGAGGTCGAAATCAAGCACATCTACGCCCAGCACCTTCTCCATAAAGCGATCAACGTGGGGACGCAAAATGGTTTGGGCAATGCGGTCGGCACCGATTTCGAGTGGTGAAATCACCTTGTCTGCCCCGGCCCGCAGCAGTTTGCGGGTTGACGTTTGCTCGTTTGTTCGAGCAACAATGAACAGATGCTTGTCGGGTCGGAGTTCGCGCGCCGTCAATGCGACGTACACGTTTGCGGAATCCTGTGGAAGGACCAGTATGAGGCCGCTGGCACGCTCAAGTCCGGCTTTGCGAAGCGTCTCTTCTTCTTCTGCCTCGTCCTGCACGAAAAGGATGCCCGCTTGTTCGAGTTCTTCTGCGCGGTCATCCCTTCTGTCGATAACAACAATGTCCCTTTGTGCAGTCAATAAGTCACGTGCCACGCGCTGGCCAATCCGGCCATAGCCACATATTATAAAGTGGTTACCTAAACGATCGATTTTTCGCTGCATGAGACGTTTACGGAACAGATTGTTGGTAACGATGGACTGGACAGTTCGGGAGGCAATGTAGGCGAACGTTCCGATGCCAACTGCGGAAATGGCGATCGTGAACAGCTTGCCGCTTTCCGACAGCGGACGTACCTCGGCAAAGCCAATCGTGGTGAGAGTGATGAACGTCATGTAAAACGAGTCCAACACCGACCAGCCTTCCAAGACGAAATAGCCAAGGGTTCCAATTCCGAACAGAGATGCCATCGCGCCTGACCCAATTAGAATTTCTCGCCGCACTTTCGGGCCTGGTTTGGGTTGCGGAATCATTCAAGCAGTTCGTGTTAGCTGAAGAAGATTCCGATGCCAAGTCTCTTCCACCGGCCGCCTAATGCCATAGTGCCGCAATGCAAGAACTGTCGTCGGCGTCAGATCAAGGACAAATGATCCCGGAGTGATTGCCCCGATCTGCCCGAGTCGCCTGAATGCAGCCCGAGAAATGGACTGTAGAACGTCGTTGTCGTCGAAATACTGAACATCCAAAGCACTTGTCCACGCGAAGCCAAGATTGGCTGCGATGGTGTCCATTGCGTGGACCAGACTATCAATGCCACACCCTGATACGCCCGCGTTGGTCTCGCTCTCAGCCAGATGCGCCCCAACGGCAAAAACGCGCGCATGTAGAAGATGGACTTCTCCTGGCACGGGCCGACCATGTGATGTCCACAAATTCAGAAACGCACGGGTCTGAGCTAACGCGGCGGACGCTTTGTCGTCCGAAATCTCTCGACTTGTGACAAATAGCCATACGCGCGCATCATCTGGAAGAGCGGAGAGAAGCATAATTGTGAGAGCTTAGAGGCCGAAGTTCAGACGCACGGGAAGGGTACAAGATTCCTAATTGTGCGCCACGGGTAGACTACTAAGGTTCGACATGTAGCTAACCCCATTCTGCCGACGCCCGAAGCGGACCATTCGCTCGTGCGAAGACAGCATCTACTACCGCCAGGGCACCATCAAGCGGGCGGCGCAGTGATCCGCCAATATCGTAAAGTGCATATCCCTTTTCAATCATGAAGGCGTGTACATCGGCGAATAAGGGTACGCCCGAGAAAAACGGGAAAAGGCTTGTTTCGATAATGAAAACCTCGGTTTCACCCAGCAACATTGTCGCGCCCCGCAAAACCTCAAGTTCAAAACCCTGGACGTCAATTTTGACAAGGTCAGGAATCGGCATCCATTCTTGCTCAATGAGACTATCGAGCGTGAACACAGGGACCTCGCGGCGTTCCCACTCCTCGTTCACTTCTGGGGCTTCGAAAAAAGTTGACCCAGCATGTCCAGGCCAGACTGAAAGCGGCATGGAACCGGAAATAGGGCCTGCGCCTGCTTGCTTCCACGTTGCTTGGGGAGTCCGCTCGCAGTAGGCATCGAGGACTGACGCCATCTCCTCTTGGGGTTCGAGAAGAAAAAGAGCTGCGCCGGGGAAGGCCGACTGTGCCGCCCTACTCCATTCGCCTCGATTTGCGCCGACGTCGAGGCACGCCCCCGGTTCAAATCTCACCTTGACCATGTGCTGCAGAAAGGCGTCCATCGCAAAAGCGTTTTTGCGGCCTTCCCGTTGTGATTTTAATCGCTCAACTACAGCAAATCCGAGTCGCCCGATTCGCGGATGGCGAAGCAGAAGCGTCTTGATCCGTTCGCGCATCGGCGGGTTCTGATCCGCCATTGGCTACGCTGCCTCAACCTGGTGCTGCTCACCAACAAGTTGTAACGCGTGCTCCACTAGTCCATCCGGGCCAATGCCCACTTCGTCGTGGAGTTGCCGTTGTGAGCCGTGGTCCACAAACTTGTCTGGCAGGCCGAGCCGAAGTACTTCTGGGCCCGCGAAACCGTTGTCGCTGGCCCACTCAACGACAGCAGACCCAGCGCCGCCATCAATAACACCGTCTTCAACCGTGATGATCTTTGAGAAGTCCGTGAAGACCTTACTCAGAAGTTCCTCATCGAGGGGTTTGCAGAAGCGGAGGTCGTAGTGCGCTGCGTCGATGCCACGGGTTGAAAGACGCTCACGGGCTTCGAAAACGTATTGCCCAATGGCACCGTACGTCACAAAGGCGATGTCGGAGCCGTCTGCAATCTTGCGTCCCTTACCAATCTCCAGACTTTCGAAGCCACCACGAAGCGTCATGCCCGTAGCCTGCCCACGAGGGTAGCGAATCGAGAATGGACCGTCCTCGAACACGAGCGCTGTGTACATCAGATCGCGGAGGTCCTGCTCGTCCAGCGGCGCCGCAACGACCATCTTTTGGATACACCGCATGTACGGGATGTCCAGCGCACCGTGGTGTGTCGGGCCATCCGCTCCTGCGACGCCAGCGCGGTCCATGCAGAAGACCACGGGAAGATCCTGGAGGGCCACATCGTGAACAACCCCATCGAAACCGCGCTGCAAAAACGTTGAGTAAATGGCAACGAATGGCCGGAGGCCCTGCGTCGCGAGCCCAGCAGCGAAAACGACACCGTGCATTTCGGCAATGCCAACGTCAAATGCTCTGTCGGGCATTTCCTCCAGCATGTACTTCAGGCTGGTTCCACTAGGCATGGCGGCCGTCACGCCGACCACGCGCTCGTCCATTTTGGCGAGATCGATGACGGCCCGGCCGAAAACATCCTGCCATTTGGGCGCCTTTGCGCCGTTCGAGGATGGTTTCGCTAGGCTCGCTCCCGTCAGCTTATCAAAGGGTGAACTGGAAGCGTGCCACTTAACCTGGTCTTCCTCGGCCGGTGCAAAGCCCTTTCCCTTAACCGTGGTGATGTGAAGAAGGATGGGGCCACGGAGTTTGCGCACTTCTTCCAGGCGTTTCGCTAACGACTTCACATCGTGCCCGTCGATGGGGCCGATGTAGCGGAATCCCAGCGCTTCAAACAACATGCCCGGCGTAATTGCTGCCTTGACACCGTCCTCAACTTTCGATGCAATCTTCTGAAGCGTATGCCCCCCGACTCCCTCCAATTTCTCAAAGAACGCCCAAACGTCGTCCTTCAGCGCGTTCCAGCCACCGCTCGATGATATACGGGCTAGGTACTGATGCAGCGCACCAACATTCGGATCGATCGAAATCCGGTTGTCGTTCAGGATAACAACCAGATCCGATTCATCAGCCCCAGCGTTGTTGAGGCCCTCAAATGCCAGACCTCCAGTCATCGCGCCATCGCCAATCACGGCCACAACTTTGTTTTCCGATTTCAGGATGTCACGCGCCTTTGCCATCCCCAACGCAGCGCTAATCGAAGTAGACGCGTGGGCTACACCAAAAGTGTCGTACTGCGATTCTGATCTTTTCGGAAAGCCTGAGATCCCACCGTATTTACGATTTGTGGGGAAAGTATCTCGTCGTCCCGTGAGAATCTTGTGGCCATATGCTTGGTGGCCAACATCCCACACAACTTGATCGACAGGCGTGTTGTACACGTGGTGCAACGCTACCGTCAACTCAACGACACCTAAAGAAGCACCGAAGTGTCCTCCGTGGACCGAGACGATGTCGATGATGTACTGCCTTAGCTCATCGCAGACCTGTGGAAGCTGTTCGACGGGTAGCTCACGCAGATCGGCGGGACTGTCAATCTTTGAGAGAAGAGGACCAGGAATGAACTGATGCTCCACCATATAAACTTGGGGATGGATGTGAGACGCCGCGCGCTACGGCAAGACTGCGGCGAAATATACGGTTTGACCGCGGCTTATTAGCGTAAAAACGTTGACGCGTCGCGTTGGAAACGGTTTCGATACGTTGGAGACCCGATTTGTGCCGTCAATGAGATGACGGAGTTACGACGGCAGAGTGCTTTAAAAGAACCGCTTCGCTAGACCGAGGACGCCCTGTTTCCACGGAACGCGATGGCCCACGCCATCCTGTCCCTCGAAGGAGGCAAGATTGTCCATATACCAGGCGTAGTTACGGAGTAGTGCGTCCTTGTTGCTATAGGAAGGCTGCCACCCTAGTGCCGTTTTCGCTTTCTCGATCGATACGAAGGAATCCTTTGTCGCCGTTTCGTAAACCCAAGGGTAGAGAGGAGAGAGCCCTAGCCGATCTAAAATTCGGAGCGCCCAGATGGCTGGCGCGGCAGGAAGGCCTACGATGCGCTTGCCAAATCCAGCCTCGTCCAGGACGACCTGATAGTCTTCTCGCATGGTCGTAAAATCTTCCGCGCCGACATTGAACACATCGTTTGCGCCACTGCCGGGCTGCGTCGCGCAACGATGGATGGCGTCGCAGAGATCTTCTACATCGAGAAGCTGGTAGCGATTGTGGCCATTGCCGAGTAGCGGGAACTTCCGCCCGTCGGTCGCCCAGTCGTAAAGAAGAGAAAACACGCCGAGCCGCTCAGGCCCGACAAATGATTTGGGTCGGATAACAGAAACGTACAAGCCACGGTCGCGGTACTCCATGCACAGGTTTTCGCCGGCGACCTTGGCCTCGCCGTACGGGCCAACGCCATGCATCGGATCGGTTTCCACAAGCGGATGGTGATCGGGGACGCCGTACACAGCCGTCGAGGAAATCTGGATCACACGCTGCACACCTTTCTCTAACGCAGAGTCGAGAACAATTCGGAATCCCTCCACGTCTGTCGAGAAAATCTCTTCTTTACTGAATCGAGGCAGTGCTGCCGCACAGTTCACAACAACATCCGTTTCGGCCGTCAATCGATCAACGGTCTTTTTATGGCGGATGTCTCCGAGGACGCACGTGATGTCGTCTTTTTCAGGATAATCGAATTCCGCAATGTCCAGCGAAGTGACGGTATGACCCCTCTTCAACAAAAACCGGACAAGGTTAATCCCCAAAAAACCTGCACCACCCGTAATCAGGAAGTGGAGAGGTTTGACGGTAGGATTTTCTTTTGTCGTACCGGACATGTGTTGAAAACGTAGCGGAATCGCCGGGAGTTATCGGTAGTTGCCTAAGTCAGAAGAATGGTTCACAGCGGCAGGCGGGCGGAAGATAGCCGCGCATATCGCTGTCCAATGAGCTCAAATAGACAACGGAAGGGGAATCCACGTATTCTCCCGCGTCATAGAAAAGAGGGAATGCCTATCCTCGCTCGCTCCACCTCCATGTAGTGCGCAGATGCACGCAATGTTAGCCGACCTGCTCGAAGCTGCGATTGGGCTCCTGCTTAGCCCGCTGGTTTTTGTGCTTCCAGGCTATGCTCTTGGGAGAGCAACCGGCGTATTCAACTTCTGCAGCCGGACATTTGTGGTTCAACTGGCGATAGCTATGATGTTGTCCGTAGCCGTTGGGCCTGTTCTCATCCACCTTTTGCTACGCTTTGGATGGATCCCTGTTTGGTTGACGTATGGCCTGAGTTGGGTGGCCGCGATAGTGTATTTCGCTCGCGCCAGACCGAGCATTGTAGGGTTACGAAAGCCGTTGCTTCTGAGCCTTTGTATCGCAGCAATGCTGGTACTCCTCATTGTGGATATAGGCTGGGGCGACAAACTGTATTTCAGCGTGGTAGCACGCGACTACCTCAAGCACTTTGCCCTCACGGAGGTTATTCGCGCCGGCGGCCTCCCGCCCACTAATCCCTTCTTCTTTGATGGAGAGGCGATCCCACTTTTTTATTACTACGGCTGGCTGCTCATGACCTCGGCACTGGATGCGTTGGGGGGCGGACTGGTTGGTCCCAGAGGTGCCGTAATTGCCGGATCGGCAGCCACTGGCGCTGCGTTGGTAGCAACCGCAGCTGTTCTCTCGCATACGTTGAAGAACCCTCTGGTTGGAGATCGCGGTGATTCTGGAAAGTGCGCAAGGCCGTTTATTGCCGTTGCACTTTTGTTTGTTGGTGGGCTTGATATCCTTGTTTTCCTAGCCGGAATGGCGGGGCAAGCGGTTCTCGGAATGCCCATTGTGTTCACAGATATCGAGTGGTGGAATGAGCCACTCTTCTTATGGCTCACCTCCCTGATGACGGTTCCTCATCACGTGGCGGGTCTCATATCGGCTTTAGTTGGATTGAGAGTTGCGCGATGGGCGGTTGATCCAGTCGGCGGCAGGCGTTCTTTCGGAGTCGTGATCGCGGGCTTGGCGTTCGCATCATCCGCTTTGTGCTCCATCTGGGTAGCAATGGGCGCGGCTGTCATCGCCTGCATGTGGGTACTTCTGAACGTTGTCCGAAAGCAGTGGAAGGAGGTTCTAGTTTGGATTTCGGCGGGATTAGTAGCTCTCATCGTCGCGACGCCATATTTGCTCGAACTAAGTTCAACGGGTTCGACGGATGGAAGCCCGCTCCAATTTGGGATTCGAGCTTTTGGACCATTCGATCGCTATCTCGGGATTGGCCGAACGGGTCTAGACGGTCTCGCGCATTTGGTTGTGCTTCCGCTGGGCTACGCTATTGAATTGGGGTTCCTTGCCTTTGCGGGCTGGATGTTCTGGCGAGCGCGTAAACGCATCGAAGCGCCACTCTCGCAAGACGAGCGACTTCTGCGGGTGATGCTCGCAGTGGGCCTCATCTTCCCGACATTCTTCTATGCGGCAGTACGAATGAACGACCTTGGTTTTCGGGTCCCGATGTTCGCCCAGCTCGTTCTATTGCTATGGGCAGCATACCTGCTGGATGCCTACCAATCCGGAGCAATCGACCTCCCGAAACGACGAGTTAAACAACTGCTGTTGGCGCTCGCAGTTGTTGGTGTCGCTTCTAATGTGGCCAACGGGCTACTACTTCGATTTGTACCACCGGCAGCCGATGCTGGGTTAATCGCGATGCCAGGTATGTATGCTCCAGATAGGCAGTTAGGTGAGCGAACCTTTGCACAACATGAGGCCTATGAATGGCTGCAGCTGCAGACGCCGGAAGACGCCATTGTGCAGCACAATCCGAAACCAGCCATTGAACGCACGGACGGTGGACTCGCCTTTCAACCTGCGCTCTACGCACGGCGTCCGTTCGCTGCATATGACGACGACATGAGCACACTTTTCAGCGTTTCTCCTGAGCGCTATTTCCCCATAGCTGAAGATATCGTAACGGCGTTTGTCAACCCCACCGAAGAGAATGCGGAAGCTGTGGCCGAGCGTTATGATCTTGCTGCACTCGTCGTAACGGACCGCGATCCGGTTTGGGCTGATCGAAACAGCTGGGTGTGGCAGCGGTCGCCCGATTTCGGGAACGCGTACGTTCGGGTCTTCCTTAGTTCCTCGCAGTAATTCTCACCTATATGGCTGATCGTCCGATCCGCGTTCTCTTTGTGTGCCTCGGCAATATCTGTCGGAGTCCGCTGGCCGAGGGAGTCTTTCGACAGAAAGTTGAAGAGTTGGGACTGTTGGAGCGGTTTGAGATCGATTCAGCCGGGACCGGAAGCTGGCACGTTGGCCAGCAGGCGGATGCCCGGATGCGATCCACGGCAAAGAGGCGAGGGGTAAATCTGGACGAACTGAGAGGGCGGCAGGTTGGCCGAGATGATCTGCACGGTTTCGATCACGTCTTTGTGATGGACAGCAACAACCTGCACGACACGCTCTACCTTGACCCCGAAGGCGACCACAGCACACGGGTCAGGCTCTTCCGCGAGTTCGATCCAGACCCTGACGACTATCAGGTCCCGGATCCGTATTACGGCGGGCCGGATGGTTTCGATCATGTATTCGACATCGTCGAACGAACCTCCAAAGCCATTCTCGAGCGGTTTCGGGAGATATACGGGCTATGATTCCCGATCCAGTCCGCGAAGCCATTGAGCCGATAACAGGCTCAATCCAACGATCTGGGACGGTTGGCGGCGGCTGCATCGCGCACGCTACCAGGCTGGAGTCGCGGCAGGGACAGTTCTTTCTGAAGTGGGCGGAAGGTGAGGCTGGGCAGACCTTTGAAGCCGAAGCCGAGGGGCTCTATGCACTGCGCCAAGCCGCACGCGGACTCGATCTCCTCGTCCCGGAATCGCTCGATTTCAACAATGCCGATGCTCGTCCAGGCTATCTGTTGATGGAGTGGTTGGAACCGGGGCGGCCGGAACCAGACGATTGGCAACGGTTCGGTCGCGCGCTGGCAGAACTCCATCGAGTTGATGTCGCGGAGGGTGGAAGTGGGCCGTATGGCTACTCTTTTGACAACTGGATTGGCAGCAAACCGCAGCAAAACGATTGGATGACATCGTGGCCAGAATTCTTCGGAGAGAAGCGGCTGCGTGCGCAGGCAGAGCTAGTGCGAGAACGCAGTGCGTGGAATGCTGCGTGGGATGCACCACTCAATCGACTCATCTCACGTCTGCCAGAGATACTTCCAGAGACTCCGCAGCGCTCGCTCCTTCACGGAGATCTGTGGGCAGGCAA
The DNA here is from genome assembly GCA_024639085.1 of Rubricoccaceae bacterium. Lineage (GTDB taxonomy): Bacteria > Bacteroidota > Rhodothermia > Rhodothermales > Rubricoccaceae > JAHEJB01. The sequence goes on from JAHEJB010000010.1 coordinate 32,105, forward strand.
TGCCCTGGCTACCTCAGATGGTCGATTTGCGTTGATCGACCCAGCCGTCTACGTCGGTCACAGCGAAGCCGATCTGACCATGACGGAGCTATTCGGGGGCTTTGCACCTGCGTTCTACGATGGCTATCGAGAAGCGTGGCCTGTGGACTCCCATTACCCCGAGCGCCGCGAGATCTACAACCTGTTCCATCTGATCAACCACCTTACGCATGGGCCGGGGTATGCGGGGCAGGTTGAGAGAGTCCTGAACAGGTTCGGAATCTAGTGCCGCAACATTTCGTCCACCTAAGCCAATTGGAATTCGACTAGTGTTTCCAGCACGACATCCGGTTCGTGTGCCGCTAGCTCATCTACCGTAAAGTGCCCCGTAGCTACCCCCACCGTCGTCGCGCCGATGATCTTCCCACATTCGATGTCGCGGGGGGTGTCTCCGATGACGACCACGTCCTTGCCTGCGAACGATCTCCCTGTGTGGTTTGAAGCGCGCTGAAGTGCGAAGGGAGGCAGCTCGTTGCGTTCCTCCGCGTCGTTTCCAAAGGCCCCGAACGGGAAGTAGCCATCCAGATTGATTTGCGAGAGCTTCAGATAGGCCATCTCCTGCACATTCCCAGTTAGCAGTCCAAGCTGTGCGTCTTCCTCCTCGTGAAAATGCTGAACGAGCTCAACGGCTCCGGGCAATCCCCGAACATCCGCCGTGGGCAGATACCCCCGTGCCGCTTCCTTGTAGGCCTCCAGCGTCTCAGTCACGGCTTCCTCAATGGTGCCAGCGAATGTGCCGCCAAGCTCGATATCCAGCATTACGATCTCACGGAAGATCTGCGGATCGGTCTTGCCTGAGAAGGAGATGCCATCGAACGAGAGCGGTCTGCCGAAGACATTGGCTAGCGCCAAACTCACAGCATCCTTGTCCAAGCCTTTGATCGTCAGTAACGTACCGTCGATGTCGAAGAGGATGAGTTTCATCCGTACTGCTCGGCCAGATACTCCCGGTACGATCCATCCATGACCGCATCCAGCCACTCGCGGTTGCTGAGATACCATTGCACCGTCTCGCGCATGCCCTGTTCAAACGTGTGGGCCTGCCTCCAGCCGAGCTCGCTCTCCAGCTTCGAGGGGTCAATGGCGTAGCGAAAATCGTGGCCCGGGCGATCCGCGACAAACGCGATTTGCTTCCGGGCTGTTCCTACTTCTCGCTCCAGTGCCTCATCTACTAGATCGCAGATGGTTTCAACGACGGCGAGGTTTTTCATCTCAGCGCGCCCTCCGACGCAGTACGTCCCGCCGTCGCGGCCATTGCGGAGGATCAAGTCGATAGCGTCCACATGGTCTTCCACGTGCAGCCAGTCGCGTACGTTGGCGCCTTTGCCGTAGACTGGCAACGGTTCGCCCGCTGCAGCCTTCACGATCATCAGGGGGACCAGCTTTTCGGGGAATTGAAACGGCCCGTAGTTGTTTGAGCAATTCGAGATCACAATAGGCAATCCGTATGTGTCGTGGTAAGCTCGAACGAGATGATCAGACCCAGCCTTCGATGCAGAATACGGCGAATGAGGGTCGTAGGGGGTGGATTCTGAGAACTCGCCCGTGTCGTCGAGCTCACCGAAGACTTCGTCCGTAGAGACGTGGTAGAAGCGTACATCGCCGAATGAACCGTCGTTCATCCATGTCTTCCTGGCCGCATCCAGAAGGGTTGCTGTGCCGACTACGTTGGTCCGAACGAAGGCTAGCGGATCCATGATGGAGCGGTCCACGTGGCTCTCTGCAGCAAAGTGAACGACCGTCGAGAATCGACGCTCATCATACAACCGGTTTACTAACCCGCCATCCGCGATGTCGCCGCGTACGAAGGTGTAGTTCTCGGCGTCCTCGATGGCCTTCAGATTGAGGAGGTTTCCAGCGTATGTCAGCAAGTCAAGATTGACGAACGCCACATCTGGGTAGTGGGGCACGACTCGAAGCAAAAAGTTCGAGCCGATGAAGCCGGCGCCGCCGGTTACGAGGATAGATGTCGGGGAGTGGGACATGGTGGCGCAAAGATAGAACGCCTGATTGCAGGCTCGCGACGAATCTTCGGTAAGAGTGTAGATGTAAGCGAACCCCTCCCTTTCTAAGGGAGGGGTTCGCGCCGAAGGCTGGATCGGAGGGTTTGTTGGAAACTGGCAGCAAACCCAACCCCGCAAGCTTGCGGGGGAGCCACCTTGAGAAGGGGGCGGTTTCCCGTCCCCACCGTAGATTCCATCAAAAGAAACCCCTTCCCCGATGCCCGATCAGGCGACACTATTCGACGAGCCGAAGTCTAAGAAGTCCACGACAGGCGCGCGCGAGCAGCTCTACCTCGCCGATGCGATGGCGCTGGCGTACCGTGCCCACTTCGCGTTCATTCAGCGACCACTCATCAATTCGAAAGGACAGGATACCTCGTGCATCTACGGCTTTGTAAACAGTTTGATCAAACTGATGGAGGACGAGGACCCTGATCACATCGCCGTGGTGTTCGACGCACCAGGCAAGACCTTTCGGGATGAGATATTTGAGCAGTACAAGGCCCATCGTCCGCCCATGCCGGATGGTATCCGGGAAGGCATCCCGTACATCAAGAAGATTGTTGAAGCGCTGGATATCCCCGTACTCGAAGTCGACGGGGTGGAGGCCGATGATGTGATCGGCACGATGGCGAAGAAGGCTGAGGCCGAAGATGTAGACGTGATCATCATCTCACCCGATAAGGACTTCCGCCAGCTCATTAGCGAAAACGTTTCGATGCTTCGTCCTGCTTACCGCGGCGAAGGCTTCAACAGGGAAACCTTGGATACCTTCCGGGAGCGGTTTGGTGTAGAGCCGATTCAGTTCATCGATGTTCTGGCGCTAATGGGGGACGCCGCTGACAACGTTCCAGGAGTGCCAGGGATAGGTGAGAAGACCGCTCTAAAGCTCCTCGCAGAGCATGGATCGGTTGAGAAACTCCTGGAGGTTGGTCCGACGCTGAAGGCCAAACGTGCACGGGAAGGCCTCACAGACCACGCGGACGCAGCGCGGATGTCAAAGGAACTCGTCACCATAATGATTGACGTTCCGCTCACCGTGGATTGGCACACGTTGCAGAAGACGCCGCCCAATATGCCCGCCGTCCATAAATTGTTCGATGAGCTGGAATTTGGAACGCGTCTGCGCGAGCGCGTCGTGAAGTATGCATCGGGCGAAGGGGTTGTCGTTGAGGAAGCCGTTGCGCCGGAGGCAGAGAATCCGCTGGACGCGGCGACGATGAACACCGACGGTGCGGTCTATACGACCGCCTTGGCAAAAGGTGATCTCGCGAAGGCGGTCAAGCACATCGACGGCCAGCCAGAGTTCTGCTTCGACACGGAGACCACATCAAAAGACCAGATGATGGCTTCGCTTGTCGGCGTCGCGATTTCAGGCGATGAAGGCAAGGCCGCGTACCTCCCGACGCCGATGCCGGACGGCACACAAACTGAAGACATCCTTAATGCCATCAGAGGGCCGTTGGAGGATGAGTCGGTTTTGAAAATCGGCCACAACTTGAAGTACGACATCACGGTGCTCGCGAGGCATGGCGTGCGCGTCCGGGGGCCTTTGTTCGACACGATGGTGGCACACTATCTCGTCGACGCGGAAGGGGGCCACAAGATGGACGATGTCGCGAAAGAGCTGCTCAACTACACGCCGCAGCCCATTTCGGATTTGATCGGAGCGGGCAAAGACCAGATCTCCATGCGCGATGTGCCCATTGAGAAGGCGGGTCCATATGCCTGCGAGGATGCCGATATCACGTTGCGCCTCGTGCCGATCCTCCGTAAGAAACTGAAGGAGGATGAACTGACGGGTATTGCTGAGGACATCGAGTTTCCGTTGATCCATGTGCTCTCGGACATGGAGATGGCGGGCGTGAAGATTGATCGAGGGATGCTAGAGCAGATTAGCAAGGATTTTTCCGACGAGCTGGACCGCCTCGAGAAGGAGATTTACAAGGCCGCCGGGACGGAGTTCAACATCGCGTCACCGAAGCAGATTGGCGACATCATGTTTGGTCCGACGGAAGCCGGTGGGCTGGGTTTGGAGCCGGTCGAGAAGACCTCCAAGGGCCAACCGAGTACGAACGAGCGTGTGATGAGCATTTTGGCGGCGGAGCACGAGTTGCCCGCCCTCATTCTCGACTGGCGCAAATTCGCGAAGCTCAAGAGTACGTACGTCGACAAACTACCGGAGCTGATTCACCCCGAAACGGGCCGCGTCCACACGGACTTTAGCCAGACTATTGCGGCAACGGGACGCCTTTCTTCGAATAACCCAAACCTCCAAAACATTCCGATTCGCTCGGACGAGGGTAAGGAAATCCGGCGAGCGTTCATCGCGGAAGACGGATTCAAGCTTCTCTCCGCCGACTATGCGCAGATCGAACTCCGCATCATCGCGCACATGAGCGGTGACAAGGGGTTGGTAGAGGCGTTCAAGGAAGGATTGGACATCCACACGGCCACGGCGGCAAAGGTATTTGATGTAACGCTCGACGACGTGACGCGTGAGATGCGTGGCAACGTCAAGCAGGTCAATTACGGCATTCCGTACGGGATCTCCCCGTTCGGTCTCGCTCAGCGAATGCGCATAGGTCGCGCGGAGGCCCAGGCGCTGATCGATCAATACTATGCGTCGTACCCGGAGGTGCCTCGGTTCCTCCATCAGTTGGTCGAATCGGCTAGAGACAAAGGCTACGCGGAGACCTTGATGGGGCGCAAGCGGTGGCTGCCGGCGCTCAAGAGTAACAACCACAACCTTCGTGCGGGAGCCGAGCGAGTAGCTGTTAACATGCCATTCCAGGGCACACAGGCCGATATGATCAAGCTGGCCATGGTAAACATCCACCGCCGGCTTGCGGACGAGGGCCTGAAGAGTCACATGATCCTGCAAGTCCACGACGAGCTCGTGTTCGAGGTCGCGGACGCCGAAATCGACCTGATGAAAAAGTTGGTCGAGGAGGAGATGAAAGCCGCGCTACCGCTTGATGTGCCGATTGAAGTGGGGCTAGGCGTTGCGGACAATTGGCTGGATGCGCATTGACGAAACTCTCCCCCTAGACAGGGGCAGGCGGTAGACGGGGTTAGTAGCCAAACTCGGTCGACCACCCCCGGCCCCGCCGGTCCAAGAGAGGAGCTCTTTAGATTGGCTCTACTCCTGCGTATTTCACCCCCGTCAAC
>JAHEJB010000220.1 GCA_024639085.1 Rubricoccaceae bacterium
CAATCCGCTCTGCCCACTGCGGATCAAGGAGGTCGTCCCAGTCGGCTGGGACTGCCGTTGAGTCGAGCGCTTCTGAATTGAAGGCGATGACTTCCGGCGTGAGGTACGTCCCGAACCAGCGATCCTGCGCGTCACGGGCATCTGTGCCTACGGAATCGGCCCAGGTTGGGGTGTACGGATGCAAGAGTCCCTCTTCAGCGGCGCGCGCGTAGAGTGTCTGCGGAGCGCCCCACCAGAGGCTCGCCTGCGGATTGGCGGCTTCGGTTCGAATACGGTCGTAGGCATCCTGTGCGCCCATATCCAGCCAGACGACGTCCACCTCGGAGTGCTCAGCCTCAAAGGCTAACTCGTACGCCTCCAGCAGTTCCTTTCCATGCGGTGAATAGACAACGAGCCGCTCGCGGTCATCGGAGGAGCAACCAGCGATAGCGACAGTCGCTATCAACAAAACCAGAAAACGAGGCACAGGCAAAAACGTGGGGTGAGGCGGGAAGCTACACCGTGCCTGCAATCACAGTTCCTCGTTTACGCTTCGCCCTTGGTAGGTTCGAACCCGGCGCGCTGCCTGGCGCCCCGCTCGTGGGCCTCGATCTCGCGCATCGCTTCTGCCAGCGCCATTTCCTGCAGCGCTTCCTCGATGATGTCCTGAAACAGATCGCGCTGCTCGTCTAACACTTCAACGAGCGCTTCTTTCAGAACGGCTTTCAGGGAGCCATCGGTGAAGTCTAACCGGGGCATGGCGGGGTGGGTTGTAGGCCCCATATGCGGGGCAGCGTATCAAACAGAGGGACCGAAAGGTAGGGCTTTGCGGCCACATTTGCAGCGCATTCCGACGTGCCCTCTGTTAAAGGAAAGAGAAAGTGACGGCCCTACAACGTGCGCGCGGAATGGAGACAAATAAGTCTCCCCTTGAGGGGAGTACCCGGCAAAGCCGGGGGAGGGGTGTTGCTCAGCTGGTTGACATCCCCCGTCTCGGCCTTGAGCCGATCCACCCCCTTCAAAGGGGGACTTCATTTTCCACGTTCCCTACTCGCCTCTTCAACTGTCGTCACTCCCACTTTTATCCTCTAAGATCACTCTGGGAGCTGGAATACTATCAAAATCAGGGCGTATGGGCTCTACATCCGCCTTCACGTTGCGATTCTCCGGAAATTTTGGCGCTGGACGCTCAGAAGGCTTCGCCGTCGGACTCGGTCGAGTCGACTGACTGGACTGTGTCTCCTGATTGCTGTTCTGATTCTCTGTGGACATCTCGTTCTGCGGGGCTTACAGCTTCCGACGCTGAATCGTTCGAAGCGGGGTCAACGGATTCAATGTTTGGCACGACCTCGCCAGTCCGTAGGGTACTAATGTAATAGGGAATCGAACACAGGAGGGCTAATAACAGGCAGTAGATGAGTGTCCGATTTGCCTTATGTAGCTTGGTGCTCTTCGAGTCGTTGTTGAAGGCGTTTTTTCGATGTGCGGCAACCAGACTACTAAGAACAGAAGCCTCGAATTGAGCGTCTGCTTCTTCCCTACTGTCGTAATGGTCTACAAACTCCTGATAAGCCTGTTCTATATCAGTTGCATATGGTACATAGTCGTAAGTGTAGTTGTGATGTGACGCTAGAAGATGAAGCGCCGTCATTACGAAGCTCGCGATGAGCAAGAAACTCAAGACACTGAGGACTACAAGTGCTAGATCAATACCTAGCCCAGTTGCAAAGCCTTCAACAATCTCGCCGAGGTAGACAACTACAACGCCTCCAAGAAGCGTCAATACTCCCGTTGGGAGACTGAGAGCACCCCTTAACTCCTCCTTTCTCCTCAACTCGGCGAAATACAGCCGTTCGTAAAATTTGATTCTGTCCATGCGATTAAAAAGCTCACCCAACCACCTGCAGCCTGGCAAACTTGAGCTTCAGCTTTTTCTGGCCGATGTCCGGGAAGAAGACCGTGGCGGTGGTGCGGTCGCCCTGCCCTTCCATCGCGATCACTTTGCCGACGCCAAACGTGGTGTGCTCCACCTGCACGCCCGGCACGATGGGCTGGATGCCTTCATCGTATACCACGCGGCGGCCCGTTTCCTCTGGCTTCTTTTCCTTCCGCAGCGACTCCCGGAAGTAGTTCGGGTCCATTTCGCCATAATTGACCGAGCCGCCTGAACTCCGTCTCGGCCTCCCTTCCATTGAAAAACGGCCCTTCTTGGCTTGGTGGGATCGTCCCGACTCGGTCATCAGCACGTCTTCCACATCCACCTCGTCGAGGAAGCGGCTGCGCACGGCGGGCTGTGATTCGCCAAAACGGTAGCGCGTTCTGGCGAACGAGACGAAGAGCGACTCCTCCGCCCGTGTAACGCCCACGTAGAACAGGCGACGTTCTTCTTCCAGTTCTTTCGGGTCCTGCGAGGCTATGGAGAGTGGAAACAGGCCTTCCTCCAGCCCGGCCACGAAGACGACCTTGAATTCCAGCCCTTTCGAGGCGTGGAGCGTCATGAGCGTGACGCGGTTGTCGTCTTCCTGCAGGTTGTCGATGTCGGCGACGAGGGAGACTTCCTGCAAAAACGTGCTGAGCGTGCGGCCTTCACCACCTTCCACAAACTCGGCGACGGCGTTGAGCAGCTCGTGGATGTTTTCGAGGCGCACGAGGGATTCAGGCGTGTTTTCGTCACGAAGCGACTGCAAGAGACCGGACGCCTGAATCAGTTTGCGCGTCAGTTCGTCGGCGGGGAGTTCACGTGAGAGATTCGTGTGCTCCAGAATCATCTTGGCGAAGTCGCCCACTGCTTTGGCGGTTCGGCCTTTTAGTCCGGCCTTCTCGGGCTTGCGGGCTGCGTCCCAGATCGGCGCGTTGTTCGCGTCGGCGTAATTGCGGAGAAGCTCGGTCGTCTTCGCGCCAATCCCCCGCGTGGGCGTATTGATGGCGCGGAGCAGGCTGGCGTCATCGTGCGGATTGACAACGAGGCGGAGGTACGCCAGCG
>JAHEJB010000221.1 GCA_024639085.1 Rubricoccaceae bacterium
TGCCCGGTGAATGTGACGGTCGACAGGGGAGTCGCTAGTTCGTGGAATACGACGAGCTCAGCAAGCTCCGGAAAGACAGACGCGAACCGTGCGAGAATTGTCTCCTCTGCCCGACGCTTGAACTCGCGGTAGTCGTCCGGGCGCTCGCCCGGGCGTGTATCTGCCCAGCGTTCGACCGTCGACCAATCTGCCCAGACATACACTTCGCCCATGTGTTTCTGCCGAGGCCCGGGGTCGTGGGAGGGATCGTTCAGCGAACCGAAGGAAATGAACATGCCCGGGGGAACGCCATCGGGCGCATTCGTCCATACTGCATCGACTTCAGCATCAGGGTAGACCCAGTGGTTCGACTTCGTTGCCCCCGCTGCCGCGATGTCACCCTCAAACCCGAGGAATAGGTTGAAATGCGCGATGCTGGACGAGAGCGAGCGGATTTCGCTGATCCACTCATCGTGGCCGCAGTCTTCAGGGAGCAGATAGTCGACGGTCTCACGCGCGCCGATATCCGAGATTACAGCGTCGGCTCGGATCTCGGCACCGTCTTCAGTCTTCACTCCGACTACTGCGTCGCCGTCGAATAACAAGCCACTCACTCGGACGCCTGCGCGCGCCCCGCCACCGTGTTTGGTGATCGTCGGGATGATGTGTTCGGCGAATGTGGCACCGCCGCCCACGGGAAACCACGCCCCACTGTCGAGGTAGCCCCCGGCGGTCGTGGCGTGCATGGCAAAACTTGCTCTGCTTGGCCGTCCGCCATTATCTGGCCACTGTGCAGCGAGCACCGCCGCCAGTTCCGGATGATCCGTGATTTCCGAGATCACTTCCTGCGTTGTCCGACGGCACCACTTCGCGATCTCGCGTCGGTTCCACCACATTAGCACGTTGCCAGCAATCTCTGGCATGGCCCGGGTGGGGAAGATTTTGTCCATGGCTCCGCGTCCGGCTCGGAGTGCGGCGGTCCACGCCTCAATTGCCTCGGCCGCCTCCGGAAAGCGCTCCTTAAGGTCGAGCTCCTGCGCTTCGTAGGGCCGCGACAGCGATAAGACGTCAGCCGAGCCGATGTGCAGGTTGTCGTAAACAGCGCCCAGAGACTCGAACTCAATCGGAGTGTCGGACAGCCAGTCGAGCAGGTCCCGAATGGGTTCCCCCGGCGCGACATAGTTCATATAGTGCATTCCAACGTCCCACGTGAACCCGTTGCGGGAGAAGCTGTGCGTTAGTCCACCGAGGGTCTCATGCTGCTCCAGGAGAAGTACTCTGCGCCCGACCCTGGACAGGGCAGCAGCGGCGGCCATCCCGCCCATCCCCGATCCGATTACGATAGCGTCCCAGTGAACGTCTGCGGGATGTGTCATGGAGAAACTCCTTTGCTTGGTGAACCGAGCGCATCTGGATTGAATCCTTTCGCGACGAGCCAAACCGCCATCACCATTTCTTGTAAAGCGATTGGCAAGATCACGATAAGCTCCATGGCCAGCGAGAACTCAACAAATGGCCCGAGGAGAACTGCGATCAACATCATGACAGCAGCAATCAAACCCCAGGCTGCCATCCACCGCGGAACCAGCCTCGATTGATACAGCACCGTGTAAAACATCAAGGCACCGACAACAAAGACTAGAACGTATAGCAAACCGCTGGTGTCGCCCCAGTAGGTGGCATATTGAATTGACGCGCCAATGGTTTCAGAATAGGCTGCGTCTGCGCTTCCTTTCAGGTACTCCTCGCTAACGCCAATCAGCGAGAGCTTGTTGACTTCCGCAACAGCGATAAGCATCACACCTTCCAGCGCGCGGAAAACGATATAGCCAATCGCCAGTGCTTCGTTGTGCTTCTTCAAAACCGGAAACGCGAATACCGGAATAAGCGGTATGGCAAGGACACATATGAACTCAAGCAGTATGCCTACGATCACCCTTGTCCGATTCGGGTATGTGATTTCCAGGTAGTCTGGCGAGCCAAGGATTGGTTTGTAAAGCGCTTCGCCGATAAAGAGAAAGGCTGTCGCCACTATGAATAGCACGCCCACGATGATGGCCGTCTTTCTGTGTGCGGGCGTTGCTTCTCCGGTTACGATGTTCATCGTTTGTCCCCTATCTACATCGACGTAATCCACCGGCCCGAAAGAGTCCGGCTTTATTCCGAAGATCAATGCCAGCCATCAGTTAGTTGCGCACTCTCGCATGGCGAGCACTAAGACATCTTTCTTCAAACACTAGGAGGGCGAGTTTTTAGACTTCTCTCATAAATTCTCTCTCAATCATCCGTTCGGTGACACCCGAGGGACCGTGAAAGACAAAGACAGACAGAGCATGGAATAGTAAACCAATGCCCCATCCCATTAGCGGCCAAATCGCCCACATTTGGTCTGGTGATGTAAACAAGTTGATGACAACAAGTAGCGTACAGACGACAATGTAGACGCTCAGATGGACGTAAAAACCAAGTTTGGCCTCTGCACGCTTCTTTGCTCGATTGTAAGCTTCATGGTCTTCCATGGCACCTTCCTCCAAGTAGGTAGGGATACTTCAGTGAACTAGCGTGTCTCTACGACGCCTCGCTACCACGGCACACGAGCGCGTTTAACGTGTTCGAGATGGACGCGTACCCAAGTTGTTACAGTCTTATTCAACGGTCTGTGGGGCATTGTCTTCTCGGCAGAGCCGTTTATCTACGAATTCCCATGTAGGGCTATGCCCTAATGCTCTGCTTCTGAGCTCTTGCAGGATGTGGACCGGCAAGAGCATCTTCGCTTCAAAATGAAATGGTGAGTTTCTCCCGCGGTTTCCCGGCAAGCCCTACTTTCGTGGTAGTCTCATTCGTCTATTTAACCTTTCCATGCTCAACATCAATCGCATTCTCGTCCCATTCGACTTCTCGGAATTCGCCGATGGCGCATTGCTGCACGCTCAGGAATTGGCACGAGTACACAATGCAACGATTGATGTGCTG
>JAHEJB010000092.1 GCA_024639085.1 Rubricoccaceae bacterium
TGGCAACAGCGGAGATTGGGTTCAGTGTCGGCCCAACGATGTCGCATTCCCAAGGGTTGCCACCCTGATGGTTCGCACTGGATCGGTACCAGAAAACGATGTCTTGGCCTGCGAGGGGCTCGTTGTTAATGATAGGATCTTGTCCGTCATACGTCGGCTCCGTGTCGAGGTTTATCGGACATTGACTTAGGATAGTCGCACCGTCTTCAATCTCAGTCGGATCGTATACCGCTACCGCGGCGTCCAGCTTGGAGAAGCTGTCGATAGGTAGCATCAAGTCAGAAGAACTTGGCACGATCTGATAGCCAAAGCCGGACGTTTCGTCCACGATATCCCAAAAAATGCCATCTGCCGGATTTCCCCACGTACGAACATCTTCGCTAGTGAAGGTGGTTTCGGTTCCGAGCATCGGGTTTATTTCCCGAACTACGTCACCGTCGGCACCATCTAGGTCAAAATCGAAACGCCAATATGCATGATGCCGGTGAGTTTGACTCGTGCATGTTGCACTTGCAGCAGAAAAGGAAAACTCGGGCCAGATTCTACCATCTGCGTAGAAGTGCCACTTTACCCGATAGCGATACCAGCCAGCCTGCTGGTTACTCGTTAGAACGAGTTCGTCGCCAAAGTCCTCAAATGCGGTTCCTGTAAATGAACCCGGATCGCCACCAGAACCTCCGGCCTCATTCGAATCACAGGTCGTCTCAACGACCCCAGGGGTAGCAATGGCTACGCAGCTGCCGCTTTGGACTCCATCGGTGGCGTAGCCGGCCTCTTGATCGAACCAGTCTCGGAAGCACGAGCATCCCGAGCCATCATATTCCACATTAAGTATCGGGACATGGGCGACATTGAAGACCTGGTGACCATTGTAAAACGCATTCCGGATTTCTAGCCCCGAACCATTCGCACCGCTACTCTGGGGTGCATTTACAAAGTCAAATGTCCACAAGGGATTGCCAGCAGGCCATTCAGCGTGGCCGGTCGGCGTCGCGTTGCACGTGTAGGATACATCCACCTGAGCGGTTGTCCTCGTGGCGGTCAGCGCGAGCCCAAATACGGCGAGAGTAAGTAGAGTTGTCAAGCGCATGGCTGTTAGGAATTTCCGTTTATGGCGCTGTTATCGCGCGAGGATAGGATTGCCATTGAAACGAGTTGCATTACCGTCTTCAGATGGATCGAAATCGTTGGAAACGATTGTCCAGTCACGCGCATCTACAACGATGTAGCGAATGCGATTAACCCTTCTTGCGGCCGTGTCGACATCGAACATGTCGAATTGCAGACACCGAGACCCTGGCCCACAGGCGTGACCTTCCTCACGTGTCAGCACGAAACCTCCGTCAAGTTTCGGATTGGCAGCACGCTCGAACAGTTCACTTAACACAGGATCCGCAAAAATGACGGAACGAGCCGACTCAATTTCCTCCGCGGTTGGGCGAACTTGGGACGCGCGCCCGGAATTGCGATCTACGACAACACCATCTTGGTCGGTGATGGTCTCGGCGTACATGCCTGCTTCGGCATCATAAGTGATCGTGAAGGTCCACCTCGCCTGAGATCCATTCTCAAGCTTCACGTCGTCGACCCAAGAGCGGAGAATACGCTCACTCGATGCGCTCTGCGCATGCAGAACAGGCGCTGAACTAAGCAAAATGGCGAAGGCCACCGTGCAAAATGCCGTGCGAGTCATAGTAAAGGCTGTAGGTACGAAGGAGGAAACCAGAACAGTCTAAAGTGCGAGTAATTCGAGCCAAACGCAAGTGGTGCCATATAGATGACAACAGTAACACACGTTTCATTTCCGAATGCTCCCACTAAGAACCCAAGTCAAGGCGAGCACTGGATACCCGCGGACAACAAAAGCGCCGGCACCGCCAGCCACAGAAGTCCCTTGATCAGGAAGAACATAAATCCTGCGACACCGAGCTTGGCAATAATATTACCAATGCGCCTAGCGCGTGTGGGCAAGTTTTGATTGGATGGTTCGGGCGAAGAAGATGCCATCTACATCTAGAATTGGAGAAAGGAGGGCTGGTTATATTAGGTGCCCAATAAGATGTTCTGATTCCACAGCTGCTGAGGCTCTCGTGGAGCACAATCCCCAATTACTTGATGAAGTCGAAGAAGTCAAAGAATCAGGCTGACGAGGCTCGCTTTACGACAAGCGATCTAATATCTCCAGAAGACATCGGTGATGGTTCTCCTTCGGCACTCGTGCCAGGCAGTCCGGCTGTTGGACTGATTGGCTATGAAGGGGACTTGGACGTAACTCCCGTTGGGCCAGAAGATTTTGAGCCAGGCGTCCTCAGGACGGCATTGCGAACCATGATGACATCGCGGCGGCTAGACGAAAAGATGCTCACCCTTCTTAAGCAGGGCAAAGGTTTCTTTCACATTGGCGCTTCGGGGCACGAAGCGGCCCAGATCGGTCTAGGGGTTCACCTTCGTGGGGGGCACGACTGGTTTTGTTTCTACTACCGCGACCTCGCGATGGCCCTCTCTGTAGGCTTCACGCCCGAGAACACATTGCAGGCGCACTTCGCAAAGGCGGGAGACCCCAACGGTGCAGGTCGGCAGATGCCTGAGCACTTTGGTCACCGAGATTTAAATATCATGACGACCTCATCTTCGGTCGGGGCGCAGTTTGTGCCCGGCGTAGGATTTGGCCTGGCCGTCCAACGAGAGGGTAGCGACAAAGTCGTCTACATCTCTGGAGGAGACGGTTCGACAAGCCAGGGCGCATTCCACGAGGCGTTGAATTGGGCGGCAAGAGCAAGCGCGCCGACCTTGTTCCACATTCAGGATAACGGATACGCGATTTCGGTTCCTGTAAGAGAGCAGACGGCTGGTGGCTCCATCTTTCCTGTTCTTGGAGGATATCCAGGCCTAAAACGTGCGCGGTATGACGGAACAGACTTTTTTACGACATTCGCGGTAAGCAAGGCCGCAGTGGCCCATATCCGAGCAGGCAATGGCCCGGTGGCACTGCTTGCCGACGTTGTTCGCCTACTTCCGCACTCTTCCTCCGATGACCACCGCAAGTACAGAGAGGAAGAGGAACTGGCGGCAGATTTGAACCGAGACCCGATCGTCCGGATGACAGCGCAGCTTGTTGGTGCCAGCATAATGACGGAAGATGACGTCGCGGCGATGCGGGCTGAGGTGTCCAAAGAAATTGACGACCTTGCTAAGACAGTCGAAGGACAAGCTGATCCTACGGACGCGACGACGCAGGTCTATTTCGAAGGAGAGGATGATCGTCTTTACGAAGAGCCCGGAGAGGAAGGAGAGCTCATCGTGATGGTAGACGCCATCAACCACGCCCTTGACGAGGAGATGGCCCGGGATGAGAAGGTTCTGGTTTATGGCGAAGACGTCGGCGGAGGGAAAGGAGGCGTATTCACGGCCACCAAAGACTTGGCCAAAAAGCATGGTGCAGATCGCTGCTTCAACTCTCCTTTGGCCGAGCATTCGATTATTGGCTCGGCAGTTGGTCTAGCGGCCGCGGGTTGGAAGCCAGTCGTGGAAATTCAGTTCGCCGACTATATCTGGCCAGGGATGCAGCAGATCCGTAACCAAGTTTCATCGTTTCGCTATCGCTCCAACGGATCGTGGACGTGCCCAATGGTGATTCGCGTTCCCACAGGTGGTTACATCCACGGCGGGCTATGCCACAGTCAGAACATCGAAGCCATCTTTGGGCATTTTCCGGGGCTTCAGGTTGTGATGCCAAGCACGGCGGCTGATGCCAAGGGAATGCTGAAAACAGCTATTCGCGGCAACGACCCTGTAATTTTCCTTGAACACAAAGCACTCTATCGGCAAGGCCCGGCACGTAGCCCGGAACCCCACACAGGCTACCTGGTCCCCTTCGGGAAAGCACGGATTGCTCGCGAAGGCAGCGACCTTACCATCGTTACGTGGGGCGCGATCGTATACAAGGCGCTGAATGCCGCAAAGGCTTTGGAAAAGGAGGGCGTGTCGGTCGAAGTCATCGACATCCGATCCATCCTGCCGCTAGATACCGATGCAATCCTCGCATCCGTCAGAAAGACCAACCGCGTTCTCGTAGCCTACGAGGATTACGAGTTTATGGGCTTCGGGGCTGAGATTGCAGCGCAAATTGCAGACAGTACATTCGAACACCTCGACGCTCCGATCAGGCGGCTTGCGGGCACGTTTAATCCGACACCGTATGCAGATGCGCTGGAGAAAGCAGTGCTTCCACAGGATGAGGACTTGCTCAACGCTGCTCGCGACCTTCTTGGATATTGAAACATTGGACCGGATGTTGAAGTGTCAACGCTGCATCCGATTTTACAAACGCGGCTCACGATAACAACTATGCATCGAGTAACACATTTTGTATTTGTCTCGGCGATCATCATTGCCGCGGCGGGTGCGCTCAACGCCCAAGGCGTGCTCACATTCGAGACTGAATCGCATGATTTCGGGACGATTATTGAAGGAGAGAAGCCTACGTTCGTCTTCCGATTTACGAACACGGGCGATGCACCCCTCACGATCAGCCACGTCCAGCCGTCGTGCGGATGTACGGCACCTTCTTATTCAACCGATCCTGTGGTACCCAACGACATGGGCGAAATCACGATCGAATACAACTCGGAGGGACGCCCAGGCGAGTTCAACAAAACGATAAATGTTCAGGCAGACGATGCCGCAAATACGTTCACGACCCTTCGTATTCTGGGCGCGGTTACGCCGGTAAATATCCAAAACGGTATTGTTCAAGGCGGCGTAGTCTTCGACGCTGATACGCATACATTGAGTGATCTGCACGCTGGTGAAGCCGCCGCACACGCCTTCAAGATGCAGAATTTGAGCGAGAGGCCTGTGCGAATCAGCGAAGCGCGGGTATTCAACGACGCAGTTATGGTTGCCTACCCCGATCGCATGATCTTCCCCGGAGAGATTGTCGATGTTGAGGTATCTGTGGCCAGAGTTGAAGCGGCGCTCAATGGAAGTGGAGACCTGGACATCGCCATCGTGCTTTCCACGGACGATCGCGATCAACCGACCAAATCGCTCCGACTTCGTGGACGTGTACACGGCGAAGGTGAGGTTGCGGGAGACGTCAGCCATGACCACTGATTCGCAGTGATAACCGCGTGAAGTATCGCGCAGACCGAAAGATTAGAATGGCGTCGCCTGCGGTAGTTGGCGACGCTTTTTGTTTTACTATGCGAATGACCCTGATTTATTCACTATCACTGCTGTTGGCCGCTTGTACGGTTGCGCCGGATGCAGGCCCTGCACCGGATGGCCCTCCAGCGGCTCCAGCGGCAGATTATGAGACCACGTTGACGCGCATCCTGCAAGCCGTCCTGACTCCGGGTGGCCTCGTTGACTATCAGCTTTTGACTACCAGCTATCAGGATGAATTCGATAGCACGCTCGCAGCAGTTGAACAATTCGATCCCTCACTACTTACATCCGATGAAGCAAAGCTTGCCTTCCTCATGAACGCCTACAACGTGCGGATGCTGAAGAACATCCTTGACACGCCCGGGGCGACAGACATCGAATCGGAGGGTCTGTTCGACGAGTTCTTCCAGACGCCGTTTCGCGTAGCGGGCTACAATATGACGCTGAATCAATTGGAGAACGGCATCCTGCGACTCAAGGACACGGTTGATGGGCAAGAACTTCCGGCAGGGCTTACAGCTATGCGACCCAGCGCCCTCGACCCGCGCATTCATGTTGGTCTTAATTGCGCGGCGGTTTCCTGCCCGAGGCTTCGCGACGAAGCATTTCGTGCTGCACTTGTTTCTTCGCAACTCGACGCGGCGCTAGCCGACTTCGCCGACAGCCCGAAGCTTGCCATCACTGAAGGTGTCTCGCTCACAATATCGAGCATTGTCGACTGGTTTGGGGAGGATTTCGACGCGACGGGCGTTCCCGTCGGCGATTACTTCCTGACCGTGATGAATCCGTCAAGACCTGGTTACAGTACGATTCAGACTGTTTTCCAGGGCAACGATACAGCCGCGATCCGCGCGGTTGTCGCGGCCGAGCAGCAGTTCAGCTTTGCCTATAACTGGACCGTCAATAGAGCCAACTGATCGTATGCGCTGGCTGCCAGGTATCGTTGCATTGGTAACCTTGCCACTCTGGGTTGTACCCAGTCTACACGCTCAAGCCTGGACGCAGGAAGCGGGAAGCGCATATCTGAAAGTCGCCCAGAGTTTTGCGTCCTCCAGTTCCCGTTTCGATGAGAACGGCACAATTGTACCCTACAACGAAAACACGAACGGCTCGTATCGCGATCGCAGCATGTATATCTACGGCGAGTTCGGTGTGACAGATCGCCTTACGTTTGCTGCTTCCTTGCCCTACAAGCGGCTATACGTAACGGATGAGACGTTCGAACCGACGTTCGAGCGGACGTCTGCGGCCTGGGGTACGGCAATGATATTTGGGCGCTACGATATTGGTCCTGCGCTTGGCCTCGCATCAGAAGGACCCACAGTTCTAGCCGCTAACGTGGGTCTCGGCATACCGATGGGATACACGCGGAACTATGATCCTGCCGTTGGTCCCGGCCAGTTGGATATTCAGGCAACGCTGAACATTGGCAGGAGCCTCTGGCCGTTTCCTGGATACGTTCAGGCAGGCCTCGGCTATCGTCGCCGGACCAGTTCATTTGGGTTCTCGAGGACAACTATGTGCAGCGGTGGGGTGGATGCAGAGGGTCACGCGTGCCTCGAGGATGAGCAGGCCAGCCTCGAATTTGGCGACGAGTTTCTTTTTAGCGCGGAAGGAGGTGCCACTATTGGCCCTGTATTATTGCAGGGGCTTCTTGACGCCCATTGGTCTGTTGCCGCCCCTGCACCTCCCGAAGGCGCAGTGGTTGTCAGGCCCGAGGGATTTGAGCTACAGCGCTATGTTCTTGCGGGAATCGGCGCTACGATTAATGGCCCACTGGATTTTGGACTTAGCATTCAAGCCTTCACGGCTATCCACGCACAGAACGCTTTAGGTGGCCGCCTGGTTTTTGTGGGGCTGGAACGAAAGTTCTGAGCGTTCCCGACTACTGTTCTGGACTTGGCTGAGGCGTTGGGTCCAGCTTGGCGAGCAAGGCTCGCTCTTTCAGGCTCGCAAACGTGTAAATCAGCAGCAGGAGCCCAGCCGCAGCGATTCCAATGATGTCGTACAGGGCAAGCGATCTCCCATCGATGACGTACTGCGGATTTCCCGTCGCCCACACTACGGTGTTGCCAGCAATAATGATAGCGCGGGCCTCCGTTGGTCCCAGACCTCCAAATGAGATCTTGAACTCGTCGCGGACAATGGTGATGAGGTTCACCATGATCATCATCAGGAAGTAGCCGATTACCAGCGCCATGGCAACGGGCATGTGCATCAGCGGCGAGAACCCGAGTCCGCCGAGCACGAGCAGAGTTGAAATGGCATCACTTTGATGATCGACGTAAAAGCCATACCGTTCGCGGCGGATGTTGCGTACGCGGGCAAGCGTTCCATCCAGGCTGTCGCCATACCAATTCAGCACGATCATGAAAGACGAAAGCCAAATCCAATTCAGGTCGAAGCGTGTCAGCCAGTACCCCACGCCAACACCAAGCGCCGCAAAGATGCCGATAAGCGTCAGCTTGTCAGGGGTCATCCA
The DNA here is from genome assembly GCA_024639085.1 of Rubricoccaceae bacterium. Lineage (GTDB taxonomy): Bacteria > Bacteroidota > Rhodothermia > Rhodothermales > Rubricoccaceae > JAHEJB01. Next base: position 7,652 of record JAHEJB010000092.1, read on the forward strand.
ACGGGGTAGGCGCTTGGCGATGCGCGGTAGCGCCCATCGCTCAAAGCGACCGAAAAAGATATCGTTTATCCGTTTCTTGGCCTGCGCGCGTTCCATTCGCCAGTGCGTAATCCAGTAAATGCTCTCTTTACGTAGAGCGATCTACGCAATAGAAGCGCTCGAAGGTACCAATTCTGCGACGTGCTCAGGCAAGCTCCAACGCCTGCTCCAGATCAGCAATCAGGTCTGCCTCGTCTTCAATTCCGACTGACAAACGAATGAGCGAATCTGGTAAGCCGGCTTCCCGGCGCTTCACTGCTGGAATTGAAGCATGCGTCATCGAAGCCGGATGCGAGATGAGACTCTCAACGCCGCCAAGGCTCTCCGCCAATGCAAAAACTTTGGTGGCGGCCATGACGCGGTTCGCTGTTTCCAGAGCGTCGTCGTTGAGGATGAACGAAACCATGCCTCCAAAATCACGCATCTGCAGTTTTGCGATGGCGTGCCCGGGATGGTCTTCAAAGCCAGGCCAGCGGACCTCCGCAACCTTGGGGTGCGAGCGAAGGAATCGGGCAACTGCTTCCCCGTTTTTGCAGTGGCTTTCCATCCGGAGGTGTAAGGTCTTGGTGCCGCGAAGAAGTAGAAAGCAGTCCATTGGTCCCGGCGCAGCACCTGCGCTCTTGATCAGGAAGCGCATCTTTTCGTCCAATTCATCGCTGTTCGTCATAATGGCGCCGCCTACCACGTCCGAATGACCACCGAGGTATTTGGTCGAGGAGTGCATGACGAGATCTGCGCCCAGTGACAGCGGCTGCTGGAGGTACGGCGAGGCAAACGTGTTGTCTACGCCAACTAGAATATTGGAGCGATGCGCGAGTTCGGACAGTGCGGCAATGTCGAAGATGCGAAGGAGCGGATTTGTGGGCGTTTCAATCCACAGCAGGCGGGTTTCCGGAGTGATGGCATCGGCTACAGAGTCCAGATCGGTTAGATCTGTGAACGTGAAGCGCAGGCCGAATGGCTCGAAAACCTGAGTCATCAGTCGAAAGGTTCCACCGTAAAGGTCGTTGGTCGAGACGACGTGGTCGCCCGGCCTGAGGGTCTTTAATAGCGCATCGATCGAAGCAACGCCGGACGAGAACGCGATGCAGTGTTTCGCTCCTTCTAGCGCGGCCAGGTTGCCTTCCAGGGCCGTTCGAGTCGGATTGGAAACGCGGGCGTATTCGTATCCTTTGTGATCGCCGGGCGATTCCTGGACGTAGGTACTTGTGAAATAAACGGGAGGCATGATGGCACCCGTAGACGGATCCGGTGCTTGCCCGGCGTGGACAGCCAGCGTTCCAAATCCTGTTTTATGGGAGGAAGTGCCGTTCGTCATCCGTGTGGACGTTTCTACGTCGTGAAAGCTTGTTGTAGACATCACTAGGGTGAGTTCAGAGGGATAGGAGTAGGCTCAAATCAGGCGCAAACTAGAAGCGGGGACGCGGCTCAACACCACGCCCCCGCTGTAAGTGGATCAACGTAGCGCTAATTCATGTCCTGACCAGCGCACTCACCAGCTTCGGTGGCTTCGGCCGTTCGGTTGAGTTGGGCATATACTTGAAAAAGAGCCATGCAGATATCCGCAGGGTCCTGCCCCTCTGCGCTTGTGAGACTCCTCGCCGCTTCCAGATACGGAAGGGCTTGTTCTAAAAGCCCATCCCGCTCGGTACGGAGGCTGCGTGCTTCCGCATCGTCTTCCGTCGCAATCAGTCTTGCGTTGACGGCTGTGGCTTTGTTCTGGTAGGCTGCGCCGAGGTTGTATTGCGCATTAGCATTGTCGGGATCGAGATCCGTAGCCTGCTCAAGTTGTACGATGGCGTCATCATACCGCTCAGCCTGGAGAAGCGTGGAACCGTAGTTGTACCGAAGAACCGGATCATCCGGGTCGCGGGCGATGGCAGCCTCATACGCCGCAACGGCCCGATCGGCCTGTCCTGTTGCTGCGTAGGCATTTAGAAGTTCAGCACGCACTGCAGCATCGTCGGGGAACAACTCAACCCCTTCCTCCAACACTTCTAGGGCACGCGAGCCGTTACTGCCAGTAGAAAGCAGGGCCCGACCGAGATAGACATACGTGTTCGGATCTGTTGTGCCGTGCGAAACAGCCTCTTCAAGCGGGCCAATAGCTTCGTCGGCATTGCCGCCTACTAGATGCGCGAGGCCCAAATTGTAGTAACCACTGGCAGAATCGGGTTGAATATAGACGGCATTGTTGAAGGCCTGGATGGCCTTGCCGAGGTTTTCTGCATCTCCACCGCTGGTCTGGAGGATAGAACTACCCGAGTTCATTTCTTCTGCCCAAGCGGCAAGGCGAATATTGCCGATGTTCTCGTCGCCGGGAGAAAGCGCGTCAGCTCGGTTCAGCGCTGTCATCATTTCTTCAACCATTGGCTGGCGTTCCACCGGATCGCGTACATCCTGGCCCTGCAGGAATAGCGCTCGAGCCTTAAGTGTGAGGGCCTCGACGTTGTCTGGATTTTCGGCCAACGAAGTCTCCAAGAGTCGAAGTGCGGCCGGGTAATCTTCGAGGCCAATGTTGCGCTTCGCGCCTTCAACATTAGGGTCTGAAGAGCAGCCGTCGGCGCCTCCAAGCAGTGCTGCAGACGCAACAAGTGCGATGAGGATGTGAGTAGGGGAAAACAAACGCATGGCGGTGGAGTCGGGAAAGGAAGATTGGCCAGGGTGATCCGGCTGCAAGACGGGAACATCAGCCCGTAAAAGACAAGTCGGACAGCCTTGAGAAGCTACGATTATCTTCCATACCTCACAAGCGTGGAACAGCTATCTGTCCCGTCAAAACACGCTCTGCGGCCTCGATTGATAAGTTTATCCCGAAGGATGGCAACGCTTCGCGGCAATTCATCGACCATGTTCCCACACTCCAAGCAGGCATGACCCGAAGTCTTCAGGCATTCATGGAGGGCCTCATTGATTATGCTGGCCTTTTCCCGCCTGCGCAACTGGAGCTTGATCCTGCGATCCACAATTTTGCGCAGTACGGAAAGGTTAAAGACGCGTGGATGCTGGGGCGGTTCATTATTCCCGTTGCCCGTCTATTCGAACTAGAAGCCTACCACTTGTTATTCACGGACAGAGAGCCGTTCTCATTTTCTGTTCTAGGGCATCCAGCTCTACAGATGGATGTGTTTGAGGCTTCAAAACGAACTGTAGGAGATGCGAGCGCTTTTGAAGCGCGCCACGACGGTCAAGCGATAGCGGACCGCTTTGAGATCAAGTTGCAACCACACTATCTGGAGCTTTCCGCGCTGGTTGACTTGCTGGCTCTGTACCACCGAGGCTTTAGTGAAA
>JAHEJB010000222.1 GCA_024639085.1 Rubricoccaceae bacterium
CGAGGCAATTGAGGCGTGGACCGCCGCACTCCGAGCCGGACGCGGAGCCATGGACAAAATCTTCCCCACCCGGGCCATGCCAGAGATTGCTGGCAACGTGCTAAGGTGGTGGAATCGACGCGAGATCGCGAAGTGGTGCCGTCGGACAACGCAGGAAGTGATCTCGGACATCACGGATCATCCTGAGCTGGCGACGGTGCTTGCTGCGCAGTGGGCAGATCATGGCGGGCGGCCAACCAGAGCAAGTTTTGCCATGCACGCCACGGCCGCCGGGGGCTACCTCGATTGTGGGGCGTGGTTTCCCGTGGGCGGCGGTGCCACATTCGCCGAACACATCATCCCAACGATCACCAAACACGGTGGCGAGGCGCGCACAGGCGTCCGCGTGAGTCGCGTGTTGTTTGACGGCGACGCAGTGGTCGGGGTGCAGACTGAAGACGGCGCCGAGATCCTAGCCGACGCCGTAATCTCGGATATCGGCGCGCGTGAGACCGTCGACTATCTGCTACCTGAAGACTGCGGCCACGATGAGTGGATCAGCGAAATCCGCTCACTCTCGTCCAGCATCGCGCATTTCAACCTGTTTCTCGGCTTTGAGGGTAACATCGCGGCAGCGGGGGCAACGAAGTCGAACCACTGGGTCTACCCTGATAGTGAAGTCGATGCAGTATGGACAAATGCGCCCGACGGCGTTCCCCCGGGCATGTTCATTTCCTTCGGTTCGCTGAACGATCCCGCCCACGACCCCGGGCCTCGGCAGATACACATGGGCGAAGTGTATGTCTGGGCCGATTGGTCGACGGTCGAACGCTGGGCAGATACACGTCCGGGCGAGCGCCCGGACGACTACCGCGAGTTCAAGCGTCGTGCAGAGGAGACAATTCTCGCGCAGTTCGCGTCTGTCTTTCCGGAGCTTGCTGAGCTCGTCGTATTCCACGAACTAGCGACTCCCCTGTCGACCGTCACATTCACCGGGCATCGTAAAGGCGCATTCTACGGGCTCGAGGTGACACCGGAGCGCGTGATGAGCGATGCACTTCGTGCCACGACGCCGATCAAGGGGCTCTACCTGGCTGGTCAGGACGTCGCGAGCCCCGGCATTCCCGGCGCGCTCTGGGGCGGGCTGCTCGCCGCGGCCAGTGTCGACCCAAAGACGTTTGCCAAGATGAAGCGATAACGCGCTACCATGCGGTGGTTGAACCGCCCTATGCAATAGATAAGAAAATCTATCCATGTCCGAATTTGAAGCTGCATCCTTGCTTTTAGCAAAGTTGTCTTTCGCCGTCTCAGCACTGAGCATTACAGGCATCGTTTTGGCCTTTGTTGTGCTTCGGCGCGACATCAGAAAAGACCGCGCGAGTAGAACCATCCGGCTGCAAGACAAGGGCCGCGAAGCCTGGCTTGATTACCTGAATCTATGCCTCGCAAATCCAGATTTGGACGTCTTCGATATTCCTATCGCAAAGGCCGTTGGTGACGACGGGCAAATCGGGCGCAAAGAACAAATTGTTATCGCTCGGTGGTTCGGAATGGTGTCACAAACCTACACGACTAGCAACGAGACAGATGAAGTTCCTGACGGGAATTCTGCTTACGTGAACTCTCCCGAGTGGCATGGCTGGATACGTCGCTTCACGAATCGCAGAAACTTTCAGGCAGTGTGGAGTGAGATTAAAGGGGGCTATGACAGGGATTTCATTACCTGGATGGAAAGCAATTTCCTCTCTCACAATGATTCTCGGAGCTGATGTTTAGACGCATCTTAACCTTCATCCAGCACCGAACCAATGGCCTGACGATTCTCGGTTTGTTGGCAGCCACTGCTATGCTGATGTTCCTCATGAATGGAACCGAGTTGCCTTTCAGCACGCCTACCATTGAGGAGCATTCCGAAGGAGTACCGATCCTGGATACGCGAGCGTCCTATACATCGGAGGATGCATACGAGCTATTTGCGGCCCTCGGAACAGAAGGCCGCCGGGCCTATCTCATTCTGCACCTTGTGCCAGATACGATATTTCCGATTGGCTATGCACTGCTATTCGCATTCATCAGTGCCTGGTTTTTGGTGCGTCTCCTGCCGCTAGACCATCGCCTGCAGTGGCTCAGTATGATTCCGCTAATATCTGGTTTGGCTGACGTGCTTGAGAACCTGCTTCTAGTGGTTGCAAACCTGGCGTACCCCGGTCGGGTTGATTGGCTGGTGCGGTTTGCCCACGTGCTGACAAAGGTCAAGTTCGGCTTGCTGCCCATCGGGTTGGTCTTCCTGGCCGTCATCGTGGTGGTGTGGTTCATCCGGAAAAGACCTGTGAGTAACGTGCCAAAAGGAAACTGATCAATAACCATGCTCAGTTCTTCCCACTCCGGATGCGACGGTGAGTAGAGAGATACCGCACACACTCCATAAGACCGTGCTAACAATTTCCCCAACCAAGCCAATCAGTGCTACCTCTCCCACACTGCCAGCGTCGGAGGTATTGCACGAGAGGCGTTTTGTTTCATCGAAACGGCTTTGGAGTCACGTTACAGGTATGGGCCTGGTCTTTGCGTTCTGTTCAGCCCCCGTGCGTTGCGCGACGAGCGCCACTCCGCTGTGCGGCACGGAGTTTTGATCGCCACTTCCTTATTTGGCGGGTGAGCACGTGCTTCATCTCAACAATTGCCTTTGGGAGTTCGTCAGCGGAACTCTCGGCCCTGAAGGTCTCGCCGTAACCAGTAACGGTTGCCTCAGCCCGAAAGATGTGAACTTCTGCGGCCTTATCGAAGTGCCCACGTCTACGTTCGAGTTCGATAGCCACATTGACCGGATCGAGATTCGTATCGCCGAGCGGGCGAAGGGCGTCGGCCAACTTTTCTTCAACGAGTTCACGGATCTCGTCCGTGAGTGTGAGATTGGTACCCTGGATAGAGAATTTCATGGCTTTAAAAGAACGGGTGACTA
>JAHEJB010000223.1 GCA_024639085.1 Rubricoccaceae bacterium
AGCGCCTGGCGGATGACTGCTTTTTGATCGCCCCGCGTCGGCTCGAGCACGAGACCAGCCGCACCAGCGTAAACCACGATGGACACGCGGTCCTCCGGTCGCAACTCATCTACCAAAAGGTGGAACGAGCGAATAAGCAGGGGCAGCTTATCGGGGCTGCCCATCGAACCCGACACGTCAATCAGGAAAACGAGGTTGGCTGGCGGGAGGTTTTCTGTCTCGATGCGCTCACCCTGCAGCGCAATGCGGACGAGGCGATGCTCGCTGTTCCACGGAGCTGTGGCGACTTCCGTGTGCACCTCAAACGGATGATCTGCGCCTTCTTTCGGCCCTTCGTACTGATAATCGAAATAGTTGACGAACTCCTCGATCCGCACGGCATCGGGCGGGGGAAGACGACCGCCGTTCAAGATACGGCGGGTGTTAGAGTAGCTCGCACGGTCAACATCGATGGAAAACGTCGAAAGCGGGACATCAGCTGCACTCTGAAACCCGATCTCCTCAATGTGCGCATAGCCTTCGCGATCCACAGGTGGAGCGTAGCGCCACGAATCGTCACCCGTGCCCGACATCGCTCGCCTTGCCTGCCCGTCAAAGAAGTATTCCGCCTGCGGGGCGGGAGGCGGTGGAGGCGCATTCTGCCGATCAATGTTTTGCGAGATCTCCTCAGCCTCGTCGGTTCGTTCGAGATCGCGGTCGGCACAGGCGGAGAAAGCGAACAGACCTAGTAGAACAAGAGCGACCTGGAGTGAGAGAAAGCGGCGCATGGAAGTCTCTGGAATGAGGATCGACAAAAGGAAGACAACGACCGGTGGTCTTCGTCGCCCTTCCTCAACGGACAAATCCGAAGCCCTATTGCCTGCTAAAAAAGCTGCACATTTTGCGGCCTACGACAGCCGCACCTTCTTGATGAACCGCCGGACGGCGATCCACGACGCCAGCCAGCCTAGCAAAACACCGAGCATCGTCAGCCCGAAGAGCGTCAGGAAGGCGGAGCCAGCAGGCCATCCCTCGGCGCCTAGCCCCACGACAAATTCCTGTAAGCCTGAATACAACAACCAAACGATAAACGAACCGACAAGTCCGGCCAGAAGGCCCTGCAGGACGCCTTCGACCAGAAAGGGCCGTCGAATAAAGCTGTCGGTCGCGCCAACGAGTTTCATGGTTCGGATGAGCAGCCGCCGCGCGTAAATCGTAAGCCGAACCGTGTTGCCGACAAGCAGCAACGCCGCCAGAACGACTAGAAGGCCAATTCCAAAGCCCATCATGGAGTACACGCGGACGTTGCGCTCTACCCGGGTAAGCAGCGACTGTTCGAATGCCACGGTATCCACCTTAGACCACGACTGGACGCGCTGCTGAAACTGCACGAGACTATCGGAGACGGCGTGATCGGGATCCAGACGGACGCGGAACGACGCGGGCAAGTACAATTCATCCTCAAACACATCGGCCTCATCACCGAACTCCTCGCGGAAAATCACCGCAGCCTGCTCAGTTGAAATGAACTCAACTGAGTCGACGCCCACCTGCCCTACCAACTGTGTTCGCAGCCGTTCAATAGCGATGTCGTCGGCAGGCTCGAGGAACACCTGCACCTCGCCAACACGCTGTTTAACCCACTCCGCTACCTGTTGCCCCTGCCACGAAAGGAGACCCACAATTCCAATGAGCACCAGCGCAACCGCCAGCGCAGTGACTGCCATGGCTGCAGAGAACTTAGCGCGGGCAAATCCGGCGAGACCTTCGCGGAGTGTATAAGGAAGTGGCAAGGACTGCTAGCAGTTTGGGGGACGGAGCAAAATAGCGATGAGCGATGAGCGATGAGCGATGAGCGACAAGCTTTAAGTGATTTGAGGAGCCCGATCATCATGCGTCGCAATTCGTTCACTTTCTCAGAAAGTGGTGCGTAGCTCGCATCGCTGATGTACCCCAGGTCATGAACGCGGAGCAACTGATAGTCCACGTATTGGCCGATCCTACGGCCATCTGAACGAAACGGGCCAAATCAGCATCACCTGTACGTCCTCAGCCTTCGGACAGATTGGATGTGATTGATGCCGATGATCTCCGACTCTGACTTTTCAATCCGAACCGCTCGTCGGATGGAAACGTCTTGGTTTCCGAATAGATGGCTATGACAACACCATGCGCCTTCTGCCACACACTCAAATCACGAATATCCTTCATGGCTTGCCGCTCAAAGCTTACAGCTCTCAATACCCTCACATCTTCTCCGGCGTGCTGATACCCAACACGACGAGTCCATTGTGGAGGACCAGCTGCGCGGCTTTTGCCAGATGTAGGCGGGCCAGACCTAGCTCCTCAGATTCGGCCCCGATTATATGGCTGTCACGGTAGAACTGGTTGAAGGCCGTGGCGACTTCCCGTAGATACGTAGCCACCTTGTGTGGTTCCATGATGTCAGCTGACTGTGCGATGACCTCGGGCAGACGCAAGAGCTCTTTCATCAATCCGACTTCGCTGTCGTTGTTAAGTAGGGAAAGATTGGCAGACGCTTCCAACTTCAGACCCACCTCTTCTGCCTTTCGGATGATCGAGCAAATACGCGCGTGCGCGTACTGGAGGTAAAAAACCGGATTCTTGTCGCTCGCTTCCTTGGCCAGATCTAGATCGAACTCGAGGTGCGTGTTCGGCGAGCGCATCAGGAAGAAGAACCGCGTCACGTCTGGCGTTACTTCGTCCATCAGTTCATCTAGCGTAACGAAGTTGGCCTTCCGCGTAGACATCTTGACAGGCTGGCCACCGCGAACGAGCGTGACGAACTGGTAGATCACCACCTCGATTTTGGACACGTCGCCGCCAAGCGCTTCTATACCTAGCAACACATCAGGGTACGTGGCAATGTGGTCCGCACCGAAGACGTCCACCACCTTGTCAAATCCGCGTTCGAGCTTGTCCATGTGGTAGGCGAT
>JAHEJB010000093.1:0-4651 GCA_024639085.1 Rubricoccaceae bacterium
TCCAACCCGGCGAGCAGTTTCACGCCGAGCGTCTACTCCGCCTGCTTATCAAGCAGCGCTTCGACCAACTCGGCATTGAGATGCAGGTACCGCGCAGCACCGTCTACTTCCGGCAGAAAGGCGACGCCGCGTTTGGTTCAGACTCTTCCGCTTCTGAGGCCTCAATGGAAGACGTTCCGGTGGAGAGCTGATCGTGTACCAGTACCAGCAAACCAACCGCTACTTCGCGCAAATTGCTGGCGGACTGGAGGAAACGGGCGTTGAAGAGTTGACCGAACTCGGCGCGACGGACATCACGCCGGGCTATCGCGGGATGTACTTCAATGCGGATGCGGCAGCCCTGTATCGCATCAACTACCGCACTCGGCTGATCACACGCGTGCTGGCTCCGCTCCTCACGTTCGACTGCCACAGCGATCAATACCTTCACCAGACAGCGCAGAATATCGAATGGTCCGATTTTTTGTCGCCGGATAGCACGTTCGCTGTTTTCGCTACGGTTTCGGACAGCAAGATCAACCATTCCAAGTTTGCTGCGTTGCGCCTGAAGGACGCCATTGTCGATCAGTTTCGGGATGCAACGGGCGAGCGACCTAGCATCGACACCCGCAACCCAGATGTGTGGCTGAACCTGCGAATCAAGAACGACCAGGCCGTCATCAGTCTGGATACGTCGGGCGGTTCGCTGCACCGTCGTGGGTATCGGGTGGGCTCTGTGCAAGCCCCAATGCAAGAGACCGTTGCGGCAGCAGCCGTCAGGTTTTCAGGATGGGATGGCGAAACACCGCTGGTCGACCCCATGTGCGGCTCCGGGACATTGCTCTGCGAAGCCCTCATGCACTACGCGCTTATCCCGGCGAGCTACTTGCGTTCGTCGTTTGGTTTTGAGCGGCTGCCCGACTTCGACGCCAATCTGTGGAAGAAGGAAAAGGAGACTGCTGATTCGCAAATTCGGGAGATTCCCGCAGGACTGATCACAGGAAGCGACATCGACCCCGAGGCGGTCATCTCAACTCGGAGGAATCTCAAAGCGCTTCCCGGAGGCGACGCCGTCCGTACCAAACAGGCCGACTTCCGTATGCTGGAAATCAAGGACGCAACGATCATCTGCAACCCGCCCTACGGCATGCGCCTCCGACGAGGAGAGGACATGGCCGAGTTCTACAAGTCGCTCGGCGACTTCCTGAAGCAGCGCTGTACAAATTCAACCGCGTACATATACTTCGGTAAGCGCGAGTGGATCAAGAGCCTCGGCCTCCGCACCACATGGAAGAAGCCCCTTGTCAACGGCGCACTGGATGGGCGGCTGGTGAAGGTGGAAGTGTATTGACGAAACCCGCCGCGATCATCTTCGTAGCTCTGCCTAACTCACCGCTCGCTAGTGCCTGCATCAGCAATATCGGTCAAAGGCCTCTCCAAGACGTACAACAGTGCGTTTGGGAAGCAGGAAGTCCACGCGTTACGTCCGCTTGATCTGACCGTTAATGAGGGAGAGATTTTTGGACTGCTGGGTCCGAACGGCGCAGGCAAAACCACACTTGTCAAGCTATTGCTGGGAATTGTGCATCCCACGGAAGGTAGCGGCGAGCTCTTTGGCATCTCAATTCGCTCGCCCGAGGCCCGAAAGGCCGTTGGTTTCCTTCCCGAAAACCACCGTTTTCCGGAGTTTCTGACAGGCCGCGAAACGCTGGATCTCTACGCGCGAATGTCCGGCACGACAGACATGGATCGAGCAAACAAGTCCGAGGAACTGCTTGAGCGCGTTCGTCTCACTGGCTCGGCCCATCGTCGTGTAAAAACCTATTCGAAAGGCATGATGCAACGCCTCGGCATCGCGCAAGCGTTGATGAGCAATCCTAAACTCGTCTTTCTGGATGAACCAACGGATGGCGTCGACCCGGTTGGTCGCCGCGAAATCCGGGACTTGCTTCTCGAACTGAAAGCCGAAGGCGTCACCCTGTTCCTGAACTCCCACCTCCTTAGTGAAATCGAACGCGTTTGCACGCGCGTCGCCATCCTGAAGGAAGGCCGCCTCGTCCGCGAGGGCACGGTGGAAGAACTCACGACACAAGACCGCATCTGGCGATTGCGCTCCACCCCCATACCCGATCAGTCACTAGGCGACCACGCTCATCTCGTTAGCGATGCGCAGTCGAATGGTCTCTCTGAGTACCGCCTTCACGCCGCTGACAGGACAGCGCTGAACGCTTCGCTTGACCATCTTCGGTTGGCGGGAGTTGAAATTGAATCGGTGGAGCCACTTCGCCAAAGTCTTGAGGAGTTGTTTATCGACGTTGTAGAGGACGCGTCTACATGATCGGAGTTCTTCTCCTCACCATCCGCGAGCTGCGCGCCAAGAAAATCATTCTGGGGCTGTTTGGTGTAGCCACTCTCGTGTGGGTTGTCCTGGCCTTGGCACTCCGGTTGGATGTAATCGAAGGATCGCTGGCTGGCGCGCGTTTGTTTGGCGAGGAAATGTCAGGCGACTCCGATCTGACCGACGAACTTGGCGAACCGGCCTTGGGCAACTCGCTGCTCGAAACGTTTGTCTTTGGTGCAGAGATGTTTGCGGCCGGAGCTGCGTACTGGGTCGGCATCCTCCTCGCGCTTTTTGCGACGGGCGGATTGATAGCGTCCATGCTCCAGCAAGGACAGGTAGACCTCCTGCTTACCAAGCCACTCAGTCGGTCGAAGATTCTTGCTGGCCGGTTACTGGGCGTGAGTGTCGTCATGCTCGCATTGCTCACGTATCTGCTCGGCGCCGTTTGGTTGGTGATGTCGATCAAGACAGGCATTTGGAATCCACGCTTTCTGTTGGCGATCAGCGTGGTGTTCGTCATGTTCATGGTGCTGTACAGCCTGATCTCGCTAACGAGCGTCTGGACAGGCAGTACGCCACTTTCTCTAATCCTAACTTTCGGGCTGCTGTTCGCGTCACTGATTCTGGCAATCAAACCACTACACGAACAAATCACCCAACCCGGCCGGAGTATCGTTGTTGGTCTCTACAACATCCTGCCCAAGTTTGTTGATGTCGGCGCGCATATCGTCCCGCAACTTGTGGTTGGCGAAACCGTAGAGAGTTGGTTCCCTTTTGTGTCGTCCCTCGCGTTTGGCGTTGTAGCCTATGCACTTGCCTTCCGCCTATTTCAGCGCAAGGACTTCTGATATGACGCGTGAACGCGTCTCCAATCCTATCCAAACCATGCGATCTCTTCTAATCATTGTCGCAGCCGCCTTCATCTTTACGGGTTGCGAAGGCACAGTTGGCGCCCCCGACGGAGCACTTGCCCTGCAAACCCGCAACGCCCTGGAAATCCTTCCGGCCGGTGCGGATATGGCAGGCATGGTAAACATGCAGTCTGTCAGACAAAGCGCCATTTTTGATGGACATGAAAGCCCCTTCTCTGCAGAAAATCTTAGCGGCGAGAGTGCTGCGCGCTTCAACGAATTCATGCGCCTTACCGGCTTCAATCCTGAAGAGGATGTCCGGAGGGTCTATATCGCAGTCTCCGAAATAGAGGGCGATCACACCCAGCCAGCCTTTGTGGTCTACGCCGACTTCGATCGCGCCCGCATTGAGGCCTACCTCGACGATAACACGCCTGCAGAAGTAGAACGTTCGACCTATAACGACATCCCTGTCTACCTCGTGTCGGAAGATGATGGCACCTTCGGATTCGGCCTCGTCAACGATGAAATGGCCGTAGCAGGCGACCAATCTGAACTCTATGCCATGATTGATCGCCTTGCGACCGGCACACATGGACTTTCAGGCGACGTGGAGATGATGGCGCTCATCGAACGAGCCGCTCATCCGGATGGTGCATGGTTTGCCGTTCGCCAAATGAACAGTGATGGCGACTCAGACGGAGACGGCTCTCATCCAATGGCTGGCATGAGCCAGGCCGCGAATATGATGGGTTCGGGTGTGATGTCCTTTGGTTTTGACGGCAACGAAGTTGAAATGACAGCCGTTGGAATTCCGCGCAACAACGCTAACGTTGGTGATGTGGCAGATATCCTTCGCGGAGCCATTTCTTTGATGCGAACTACGTCGCAGCAAGACAATCCGGAAATGGCTGCGGTCCTAGATGGGGTTCGTGTTCGCGAGTCCGGCGACGCTGTGCAGGTTCAGGCCGTGCTAGAACCATCTTTTTTCGAGGGCATGCACACCCAGCGAAAGCATTAGGAGCCTCTTGCTCCTCCCAAAGGGCGTTCTTGCACAGGCAGGAACGCCCTTTTTTTGTGATCTCCCTGATCGATTCTCCGTCTATCTTTCGCGGCCACAAATCGACTTCAATGGATACCGTGTCTTCCCACCTTTTCGACATCCAGGCGCTTCCAAAAATCCCTATCCCGGGGAGGGTCTTGCTCACGACCCCCGAGCACTTTCGTGTGGCCTACGTAATCAACCCGCACATGGAGGGAAACATTGGGACAGTTGACAGGGATTTAGCCAGACAGCAATGGAATGCGCTCAAGGAAGCATACTCTTCTATCGGGATTGAGGTTGAGGTTATCCTGGGTGCCGAAGGAATGCCGGACATGGTCTTCTGCGCCAACCAGTCTCTTCCATACCGAACGCCGGGTGGAATGCAGGGCGTTTTGTTGAGCAGGATGAACGCGCCTCAGCGAAAAGATGAGGTCC